>DATKCH010000129.1:0-20991 GCA_035513295.1 Longimicrobiales bacterium | reverse complement strand
TCCATGCCCGCAGCCCTCGGCTACTACTCCCGCCTAAGTCCGCCAGCACCTTCCAAAAGCCGGCCTCACACCGCTTCGCCTAACCGCCTGTACTATCCTATACCTCTTCCCCTTCTCCACTCACCCCGGTTGTCAAATAGCCTGGCCCGGCCCGCTGCCCCTAAGGCCCGCGGAGCCGAGCACGATAGGATAACGGCGATGGGGGGTTCGGTCAACGCCGGGCGGCGGGATCGCCAACCAGCGCCCGCAGGGATCAGGGACCCGAGGTTTCATCGGGATCCAGGATCACGAATTCCCGCTGTCGTTTGACCGTCGTCCCGGCGACGGCGACCTCCACTTCGAGCCGGTATCCGCCGGGCTCGAGCGCGCGCGCGTCGACGGTCCGAAGGACCTGCACGGCGCCGGTCTCGTCGGGTTCGAGGACATCCTCGAACTCCAGCTTCACCTCTCCGGCCCCGCCGCCGAACAGGCGTCGGAAGAAGCCGCCCACGCCCCCCCGGATGGGCGTGACGGCGATGGAGGTCCGCACGGCCTCGTCGGACCGCTCGAGGCCGTACAGCTCGTAGAAGAGCGTCACCGTGCTGCCCTGCGGGTAGCGCCTCGGCGCCACCAGGCCCATCGACACGTCGCCGCGCCGCCACGACGCGCCCCGCTCGCCGAGCACGACGTCGCTGATGGCCAGCTCCGGACCGCTGAAGTCGGGCACTTCGATGGGCCCGCCGTAGGCGCCGCCGACCCGCTCCTCACCCGTGGTCCGCAGCGTGACGGTGTGCGTGTAGGACCTGCCCGGCGGGACGGCGAGCTCCAGCGCGGTCCTGAGGAGCTCCCCAGGTCCGAGCGAGACACCCGAGCTGAACGTTCGCGACGTGTCGGCGCGGAAAAATTCCTGATCGACGGTGTCCGCGAGGGCGACGACGAGCTGCACGGGATACAGGAAGCTCCCGGCAGCTTCCTGGCTGGGGAGCCGCTCTCCGGGGACCGCGAAGGCGACCACCAGGTCCGTGGCCTCGCCCACGCCGCGGAAGGCGTAGGTGTCGTAGAAGAACGGAATCGGTACGCCGAGGTCGGCGGCGTAGCTGTCGCGCTCGAGGCCCTCCATGGCGTCCTGCCGGGCTTCGCTCTCGAACCGGATGACGTCCGACGTGAAGCTCAGGAGGACCCGCTGCGCGGCAACCGGCGTCGGGGCACGCCCGATGGCCTCGCTGCCGGTCCGGAAGCGCGTGGCCTGGATCCCCAGGCGCGGGTCGAGGTCGCGCCGGTCTTCCAGGGCCTGCACGACCACATCGACGTTGGCCGAGTTCACCTGGTCAGCGCGTCCCAGGCACGCGCTGACCGGACCGCTGACCAGCGAGTACTGCTGGCCGCTTCCCAGGGCGGCGAAATGGAAGACGAGCCGGCGGTCGGGCCGCACGTAGAGCCAGCTCTCGTTGGGATTGGCGCAGCTCGTCGTGCGGATGACGTCGTCGGGCTCGCCGTGCAGGAGGTAGACGGTGCCCCGGTCGTCGAGCCCCAGGTCGCGCCCCTCCACGAGGACCGTGTCGCCCGATACCGGGTCGTCCGCGACCATCTGGATGCGGCGCTTGCCGGCGCGGCGGTAGTACTCGCTCGCGTACTCGACGCGCGCGTAGTGCTCGGCGACCCGCTCCCGGGGGTCCGCGCCGGATTCCAGGGATCGGCGCCGCCAGAATCTCCGCAGCCACTCCGCGCGATCCGGGGGCGAGCCGCCCCACGAGGCGCGTTCCTCGGGACGCACGACCGGCCCGAGCTCGGCGTAGTAGGTCGACGCGCCATCCTCGCTCAGCGAGTCCAGCCCCGCGAAGTAGGCAACCGCCCCCAGACTGTCGAGGCCCAGCGCGAACGCCGACCGGGCCGCCGCCAGGCGCGCCAGCGACGGATCGGCTCCGAGAGCGGCCGCGCGCGCCGCGAGATCCGGCGCCGCGGGGTCCCTTCGCAGCCCCGCGATGCGCGCGCGCCATATCCACACATCCGGTTCGGCGTCCGCGTGGGCCGCGGCGTCGGCCAGGGCGTCCGCCGCCCGAGCGAGCCATTCCTCATCGCGGGACGCCGCGGCGAGCTCCGCGATGGCGATCGCGGCGGGGGGAAATCCCGGCTCGAAGGACAGCGAGGTTCGAAACGCCTGCTCCGCCTTGGAGACGTGGTCCCGGCCGAAGATGCCGAGAAAGTCCTCCCAGACGGTGACCGCATCGAGCAGGCCGAGCGGGGATGGGATCCGCTGATCGCCCGCTTCCAGGAGGGCGCGACCGTGACGGTAGTACGCGAGCGCGGAATCGGAGAGGGGCCGCTGGGCGCGGGCCCCGGCCGGGGCCACGCTCAGCGCCACGGCGATCAGAAGGGCCGCGCGCGAGGCGACCGGGGCGGAGCCCCGGGACCATCTCGGCGAGCGCGCGCGTACCCGCTCGGGGCCGCGCCTGTGCGACATGCGGAATGTCCTCCCACCGTGGCGTGGCGGCGCGTGGTTTCTAACCGGCCCCGTGCGGCGTTGTTCCCAGCGTGGCGACCCCGAGCCGCTCCAGCAGCGGCGCGATGAGCGCCGGCTCCACCGCGAACGTCCCCAGCGGAACGTCCCAGGGACCGTGCCAGTCCGAACCGCCGGAGGCGAGGATGCTCCGAGCGCGGGCGAGGCGCGCCATCCGCTTCGTGCCTTCCCGGGTCTGGCGGGGCCGGTAGACCTCGATCCCGGCCAGGCCGGCATCGACGTAGGCGTCCAGCTCGGCCGGGATGGCTGCGGACGGCGGGTGCGCCCACACACTCAGACCGCCGGCGGCGCCGATGCGTTGGATCGCCGTCGGCACGTCGATCACGTCGGCGGCCACGTAGGCCGGGCCGTCGTCGCCGATGTAACGCGCGAACGCCTCGCCGTGGGACTGCACCGCGCCCGCCGCGACGAGGGCGCGCGCGAGGTGGGGCCGGGCGAGCGGCGCGCCCGCGGCCTGGGCCTCGACCGCGAGCGGCGACACCGCGATCCCGAGCCGTTCCAGCGCAGCAAGCATTTCCCGCATGCGCGCCGAGCGCGCCACGCGGGCTTCCGCGGCGTGGGCCGAAATGACGCGGTGCGAGGGGTCCACTCCGTAGCCCAGGATGTGCCGTTCCCCTCCGGGGCCCCGCGCGGAGATCTCGAGAGCGGGCACGACGCACAGACCGGGCGGAGCCGCGCGGGTGGCCTCCGCCACGCCGTCGGCGGAATCGTGATCGGCGATCGCGATCACGGTGAGGCCTCCGCTCGCGGCCGCGGCGGCGACATCGGCGGGAGCGAGCGCGCCGTCGGAGGCGGTGCTGTGGATGTGCAGGTCGACGCGCACTTCAGCGCCTCCAACGGGCGCGCCGTCGAGCCGTCCGCAGGCGGGGGAGCGAGACAAAAAAGGGAGGCCTCATGGCCTCCACCTCTGCAAGCTTCGTGCGGTCCGCGCCACCCGTGCGCGCGGGCTCCGCAACTCCACCGACGGTCCTGGCGCCCGCTCGAAGGGCGCTACGCCGCGCTCGCTTCCTCCGTCATGATCGACACCACGTCGTCGGCCACCTGGAGGAAGCCGCGGGCGATTCGAAACGTGCTCGTCCCCCCGCCGGACGTCACGCGGAGTGGACCCTCGCCGAGCAGCGCCATCATGGGCGCGTGCCCGGGCAGGATTCCCATCTCGCCGTCCCAGGCGGGCGCCACCACCTGGTCCGCCTCTCCCTCGAAGGCGGTGCTCTCGGGCGTGAGGACGGAGACCCGGAGACTCATCAGGCGGCCTCCCGCTCCAGGCGCTTGGCCTCTTCGATCACGTCGTCGATGCCGCCCTGCATGTAGAACGCCTGCTCGGGCAGGTGGTCGAACTCGCCGCCCACGACGCGCTCGAAGGAGGCGATCGTATCCTCCAGCTTGACGTACTTGCCCGCCCGGCCGGTGAACTGCTCGGCGACGTTGAAGGGTTGGCTCAGGAAGCGCTGGATCCGGCGGGCGCGGCCCACCACGACCTTGTCCTCCTCGGACAGCTCGTCCATCCCCAGGATCGCGATGATGTCCTGCAGCTCCTTGTACCTCTGGAGGATCCGCTGGACCTCCGTGGCGACTTCGTAGTGACGCTCGCCTATGAACTGCGCGTCCATGATGCGCGACGTGGAGTCGAGCGGGTCCACGGCCGGGTAGATCCCCAGCTCGGAGATCGCGCGCGAGAGCACGGTCGTGGAGTCGAGGTGAGCGAACGCCGCCGCCGGCGCCGGGTCGGTCAGGTCGTCGGCGGGCACGTAGATCGCCTGCACCGACGTGATCGAGCCGTCGCGCGTGGACGTGATCCGCTCCTGCAGCTCGCCCATCTCGGTCCCGAGGGTCGGCTGGTAGCCCACCGCGGACGGCATGCGGCCCAGCAGCGCGGACACCTCCGAGCCGGCCTGCGTGAAACGGAAGATGTTGTCGATGAAGAGCAGCACATCCTGCTTCTCGACGTCCCGGAAGTACTCGGCGATGGTCAGCCCGGACAGCCCCACCCGCAGGCGCGCGCCGGGGGGCTCGTTCATCTGTCCGTAGACGAGGGCCGTGGAGTCCAGCACTCCGGACTCCTTCATCTCCAGCCAGAGGTCGTTGCCCTCGCGCGTGCGCTCGCCCACGCCGCAGAACACCGAACGGCCGCCGTGCTCCTGGGCGATGTTGTTGATCAGCTCCATGATCACGACCGTCTTGCCGACGCCGGCGCCGCCGAACAGGCCGGTCTTTCCGCCCTTCACGTACGGCGCGATCAGGTCGATGACCTTGATGCCCGTCTCGAAGATCTCGGTCTTGGGCTCGAGGTGCGTGAACTTCGGCGCCTCGCGGTGGATGGGCCAGCGCTCGACGTCCGCGGCGATGTCTCCCTGCTCGTCCACCGGCTTGCCCAGGACGTTGAGGATCCGGCCCAGCGCGGGCTCTCCCACAGGAACCGTGATGGCCTGGCCGGTATCCAGGACGTCCATGCCGCGCACCACGCCGTCCGTGGAGGACATCGACACGGCGCGCACCCGGCTGCGGCCGATGTGCTG
The DNA here is from genome assembly GCA_035513295.1 of Longimicrobiales bacterium. Classification (GTDB taxonomy): domain Bacteria; phylum Gemmatimonadota; class Gemmatimonadetes; order Longimicrobiales; family RSA9; genus DATHRK01. The sequence goes on along the minus strand of DATKCH010000129.1, from coordinate 15,978 downwards.
CTGGACCTCCGCCACGAGGTCGATGTCGGGCTCGCCCTCGCCGCCCTCGTGCCTGAGCTCGAGCGCGTTGTAGATGTCGGGCAGCTCCTCGGAATCGAATTCCACGTCGATGACGGGTCCGATCACCTGCACGACCCTTCCGATCTTGTCGGCCATCTGTCCATCCCCGTGTCACGCGGCCGGGCGCGCCGCCCGGCCGTCTCGATAAGCAAACTCTCGTCGCTATTCCAGCGCGGCGGAACCGCCCACGATCTCGGCCAGCTCCTGCGTGATCTGCGCCTGCCGCTCGCGGTTGTAGCGCCGCTGGAGATTCTCCAGGATGTCGCCCGCGTTGTCGGTCGCGTTCTTCATCGCCGTGCGCCGCGCGCCCTGCTCGGCGGCCGCGGTCTCGACGAGGGCCCCGTACATCGAGCTGCGCACGTAGAGCGGCAGCACCTCGTTCAGGATCCGGTCCGCCGAGGGCGACAGCGTGAAGTTCGCCACCCACCCGCCGCGCTCCCTCTCCCCGCCGGCATCCTCCGCGTCGGTTTGAACGGGAAGGACGCGCTTGGCGTGCGGCGGGGTGGACAGCGCCGAGCGGAACTGGGCGTAGACGACCCACACCGCGTCGAGGCGTCCGCGCTCGAAGTCCGACGTGAGGTCGTCGATCAGCCCGGCGGCGTCCTCGACCGAAGGGCGGTCGCTGATGTCGGTCCGCTGCGACGCCATCTCCCAGCCGCGGAAGCGGAAGAACCCGATGCCCTTCTTGCCGACCACGTGGAAGTCCACCTCCACGCCGTCCGCTCGCAGCCGCTCCACCAGCGCGCGTGCCTCGCGGATCAGGTTCACGTTGAACGCGCCGGCCAGGCCGCGGTTGGATGTCAGCAGGACGACGGCCGCGCGCTTCGTCTCGTCGGGCTCGCGCAGCAGCGGATAGCGCTCGCGCAGCTCGGGATCCAGCAGGCGGGCGATTACCGAGCGCAGGCCGTCGGCGTACGGCCTCGCGGCCTTCACGCGGTCGTTGGCGCGCTTGAGCTTGGAGGTCGCGACCAGCTCCATCGTGCGCGTGATCTGCCGCGTCTTGCCGATGGAGCGAATGCGCCGCTTGAGTTCCTGGCCCTTGGCCATGCGCTAGGAACCCGCTCCAGCGGCCGCCGGCTCGGCGTCCTCCGCCGGGGCTTCGACGTCCGCCGGCCGCGCGGGCGCCGCGAGGCCGCCGACGTCGCCGCTCGGCTCGAAGCGGTCGTGGAAGGTGGCGATCGCCGCCTTGAGCTCTTCCTCGAGCTCCTTTCCCAGCTTCTTCTCCGTGCGGATCTTCTCGGCGAGCTCCTGGCGCTGCGTGCGCACGAACTCCAGGAAGCCGCGCTCCCAGGCGCGCACGTCCTCCACGGCGACCCGATCCACGTGGCCGTTCGTGACCGCGTAGATGATCATGATCTGAGCCTCCACGGGCATGGGGTCGTACTGCGGCTGCTTGAGCACCTCGACTATGCGCTTGCCCCGCTCGAGCTGGCGCTGCGTGGTGGCGTCGAGCTCGGAGCCGAATTGCGCGAACGCCTCCAGCTCGCGGTACTGGGCGAGGTCCAGCCGGAGCCGGCCGGCGACTTGCTTCATCGCCTTCACCTGCGCGGCGCCGCCCACCCGCGACACGCTGATCCCGACGTTCACGGCCGGCCGCACGTTGGCATAGAACAGGTCCGCCTCGAGGAAGATCTGCCCGTCCGTGATCGAGATCACGTTGGTCGGGATGTAGGCCGACACGTCGCCCGCCTGCGTCTCCACGATCGGCAGCGCCGTGAGCGATCCGCCGCCCTCCTCGTCGGCCAGCTTGGCCGCGCGCTCCAGAAGCCGCGAATGCAGGTAGAACACGTCTCCCGGGAACGCCTCGCGCCCCGGCGGGCGCCGCAACACCAGCGAGAGCTGCCGGTAGGCCTGCGCCTGCTTGGTGAGGTCGTCGTAGATCACGAGGGTGTGCTTGCCCAGCCACATGAAGTACTCGGCGAGCGCGCACGCTGCGTACGGCGCGATGTACTGCATCGGCGCCGGGTCGCTGGCGTTCGCCGCGACCACGATGGAGTACTCCATCGCGCCCCGCTCGCGCAGCGTCTCGACGACGCTCGCCACCTTCCCCGCGCGCTGGCCGATCGCGCAGTAGACGCAGATCACGTCTGTGTCGCGCTGGTTGATGATCGTGTCCAGGGCGATCGCCGATTTCCCGGTTCCGCGGTCGCCGATGATCAGCTCGCGCTGGCCGCGCCCGATCGGGATCATGGAGTCGATCGCCTTGATGCCCGTCTGCAGCGGCTCGGCGACCGGCTTGCGCTTGACGATCCCCGGCGCGACGACGTCGATCTGGCGGGTGCCCGAGATCGGATCGATCGGGCCCTTGCCGTCGATCGGCTCGCCGAGCGGGTCCACGACCCGGCCGAGGTAGCCGTCGCCGACAGGAATGTCGAAGACGCGGCCCGTGCGGCGCGCGGCGTCACCCTCCTGCAGCGCCGTCCAGTCGCCCATAATCACGGCGCCGATGTTGTCCTCTTCGAGGTTCAGCGCGAGCGCGCTCACGACCTCGCCGGACTTCGACGAGGTGATCTCGAGGATCTCGCTGGCCATCGCCTTGGAGAGTCCGTAGATCCTGGCTACGCCGTCCTTGACCTCCAGGACCTCGCCGACCTCGTCGACCTGAATCTCGTCCTCGTAGCGCTCGATCTCGCGCAGGAGGACTTCCTTGATCTCTCCGGCGCGAAGCTGGGCTTCGGTGCTCGCCATCGTCTGGCTCCGTATCGGTCGTCTCTGCGCTTCCCACGCGGGAAGCGGTTATTCCGTCAATTCCGCCGACAGCATCGCGCGCCGCATCGCGATCAGCCGCCGCCGCAGGGTCCCATCGATCACCCGGTCCTCGTAGCGGACGCGCACGCCGCCCAGGATCCTGGGATCCACCCTGAAGTGCGGAATCACGACCCGCCCCAGCTTGTTCGAAAGGGCGCTCGCGATGTCCTCCTCCTGGCGCTCGTCCGGCTCGCGCGCGAGGGTTACCTCGGCGCGCACGTGCCCCTTGGCGTCGTCTCGGAGCGTCCGGTATTCGGCCGCGATGTGGCCCAGCAGCCGCTGACGCCGCTTGTCCAGCACGACCAGCAGGAAGTTCACGAGCAGCGGGTGGAACTCCGCGCCGAGCGCGGCCCGAAGCGCGCGTTTCTTGTCCGCCGCGTCGATCGTCGGGGCCTCCAGGAAGTGGCGCGCCCTGGGCTCCTCCCGGAGCAGCCGCGCGAGCCTCTGGAGCTCTTCCGCGAACCGGTCCGCGACCTCGTGGCGCTCCCCGATCTCGTGCAGCGCAGAGGCGTAGCTGCGCGCGATCGTCGTGGCGTCCACGACGCTACCCGCGTGGGGGGGCGCTTCCGGCCCCGCTCAGGAACTCCTCCACGATCTTGCGGTCGCGCTCCGCGTCGAGGCGCTCGGCGACGAGCTTCGAGGCGGCCGCGAGGGCCAGGTCGACCGCGTCCCGACGGACGGTCTCGACCGCCCTCTCGCGCTCGCGCTGGATGTCCGCGCGCGCGCCCGCGACCAGCTCCTGCTGCTCCTCGCGAGCGCGTTCGAGGAGCTCGGCGCGAAGCTTCTCGGCGTCCTGCCTGCCCTCCGCGATAACGCGCTGGGCCTCCTGCTTGGCCTCGGCGAGCTCGCGCCGCTGCTGCTCGAGAAGCGCAGCCGCGTCCTCGCGCACGCGCTTGGCCTCATCCAGGCTCTTCTGGATGCGCTCCTCGCGAGCCGCGGCGTACCCCAGGATCGGCGGGAACGCGTAGCGCGACAGCACCCAGAGCAGGGCCAGGAAGATGACCCACGTCCAGACCGACGTGGCGAGGTCGACGTTGAAGACGTTCGGCGCCTCGGCCTCTCCGGCCCCCGCCGCGTGCTGCAACAGAATGGCGAACATACCTGATCCGTGAATGGGCCGGGCCGGCGTGGGCCGAGCGACGCCCACGCCCGCCCCGGCCGCGTTTCCTCAGACGAGCAGCGCCAGCACGATCGCGAACAGCGCCACACCTTCGATGAAGGCCGCCAGGATGATCGCGGCGGTCTGCACCCGCGCCGCCATTTCGGGCTGCCGCGCCATGCTCTCTGTCATCGAGCCGCCGATGCGCCCGATGCCGATGCCCGCTCCGATAACGGCCAGACCCGCACCGAGCATCTTGCCGAAGGCGGACAGATACTCCGTCGCCGCCGTGGCATCGAGCCCGGTTTCCTGCACCAATCCGAGAATGGAAAGCATCGTCCGATCTCCCCTGTCGAGGGTCTCAATGTCGATTCGCCTCGCGTTGCCGTCGGGGGCCCCCCGCGACCCCCGTCGTCCACGCTGCCCTTTGCATCGGACCTCGGCGGCGGACCGCCTACGTTGCGACGGCCGGTCGAGGCGTCGGCCGAACCGAAGGCCCGGGTCGTGAGGGCGCCCGGGCTCGCCCGACCGTCAGTGCGGATGCCGGATCAGGCCGATGAAGACCGCCGTCAGCATCGCGAAAATGTACGCCTGAATGAACGCAACGAAGATCTCGAGCAGCATGATCGCGACCGCCATCACGAGCGGCGCCGGGGCGGCCCAGATCACGTTCGACGCTTGCGCCAGCACGAGGAGCCCCGTGAGCGCGAGCACGACCGCGTGCCCCGCGGTCATGTTGGCGAAGAGCCGGACCGCGAGCGCGAACGGCTTGGTCAGCTTCGACAGGAACTCGACCGGCGTCATGATAGCGCCGACCAAGAGCGTACCGACCGGGCCCAGCCCGGGCGGCGCATAGAAGATCGTCTTCGCGTAGCCCGAGGGGCCCAGCGCGCGCATGCCCGCGAACTCGATGATGAGGAAGCTGAGGAGCGCGAGCGCGGCGGTCACCGAGATGTTCCCGGTCGGGCTGGCACCCCACGGAACCAGTCCCAGCAGGTTCGAGAACAGGATGAAGAAGAAGACGCCGATGATGTAGGGGACGAATCGCTCCCCGCCGTGGCCGATGGCGGGCATGGCGACCTCGTCGCGCAGATAGAGCACGAACGCCTCCACCACGTTGGCCGCCCCCTTAGGGCCCGTTTCGGAGCCCGCCGCCCTTGCGCGCGCCGCGCTCCGACCCGCGAGCACCAGAGTCAGTCCGGCGAGGGTCGCCGCGATGAGCATGAAGGCGACGTGCTTCGTGATCGAGAAGTCGAGGGTGAGCGGACCGATGTGCACGGGGTCGAAGGACCAGAGATGGTACGGGCCGCCGGGCCAATCCAGCTCCCGGCTGTCCGCCAAGTGGTGGAGGATCATGTCCTTGATGTTGAAGCCTTCGCCGGACTGGGCGACGGCTCCCATCGACAGCGCGGAAACGATCGTCACGTTGCGTTCTCGGTGGTCCCCAGGAACTGCGCTTCGAGTAGACTCAGCACGAACAGCAGACCCACGAGTCCGAGCAGGAGGCCCTTCGCCCCGGCCTCGTGGCCCGTCGCCACCCAAACGACCGCGAGGCCGACCGTCGCGAAACGCAGGATCATGCCCCACACCCAGGCGATCACAAAATCGGCGGCATCGGCGCGTGCTATCAGCCAGAACGCCAGGATCTGCGCGGACCAAGCGGCGGCTCCGGCGATGCGCAGGCCGGCCGCCTGCTCGGCCGAAACGATGGCGCCCAGCGCCAAGACCGCCGCCGACACCAACACCAAAGAAGTGAAGCCGTAGGCCAGCCAGCGGGGCCGGGTCTTATCCGCTTGCGTCGTCGCCATCGCCCTGCCGTCGGAGCAGGTGGTGGATCACGTGATAGAACCCCCCTGCCGCGCCCACGAGCGCCCCCAACGCCGTCAGCCAGGGTCCGGTTCCGAACCGTCCGTCGAGATACCGTCCCAGCAGCAGGAAACCCAGCGTGCTCGCGGCGAGCGTGAGGCCGTGCCCCATGTACGTCGCCACCTCGACGGCCGCCTTTCGCCCGGGCCCCCCAACGTCGTTCAACGCGGACCTCCCCGTCGTTCGGAGCGCCCTAAGCTACCCGCTTGTGAAATTTTTCGCAAGCGTCTCCAGACGCTCGTTGGAGGCGTCCCGACCGACCCCCCGCGCACTGCCCACAAGTGCTTGCGAAACAGTCGCTTGCCTGGTCTCGACGGAGGTCCGGCGCGCGGCCCGCGCGCTTGACGCGCGTCACGATCGCGAGCACCTTCGTGACCTTCCCGTGAACCCCGGGGGAACGACCTGATGCGACGAGCGATGATCGCGGTTCTGAGCGGCGGTGTGATCGCCTGTGCGGGCGGCGAGGAAAACCCCCGGCCCGGCCCCGGAGAGGAGGACGCCGGGGACACGGCGGCTTCCGAGGCAACCAACCTCGCGACGTCGCTGATCGCGCGGGTGGAGGAAGGCTCGGTCCGCTTCGCCCTCAACGTGACGAACGCCGGTGGCGAGCCAATTCGACTGGATTTCAACTCCGGCCAGCGTTTCGACGTCTCAGTGACCGACGCGCAGGGAACGGTGGTATGGCAATGGTCCGCGGACCGGTCGTTCATCCAGGCGCTGGGCTCGGAGATGGTCGAGCCGGGCGCCACGCTGTCGTACGACGCCGAATGGGTCGGCGCCCCGCCCGGGACGTACCGGGCGACGGGCGTCGTGACGGCGCACAACTGGGACATCCGCGAGGAGGTCGAGGTTCAGGTCGCGGGCGACGGCGAGTAGCGATGCGCCGGGCGCGCCCTGGCCAGCGGCCCGGACGACCGCGGTGCGGCGCGCTCACGCACGGCGGCGCCGAGTCGCGGGACACGACGACATCGACAGCGCGACCCCGGAGGCGCGCCCCCGAAGGGCACGCCGGCGCGGGCGCCTCGGATAGCCATGGAAGCCAGCGCGGCAAGGCCGATAGACACGGACAGGGACGTCGAACTGCTGGAGCGCCTCGGGGAGTCGCGGCGCGCCCTCGAGGACGAGATCGCCCGGCGTGTCGTCGGCCAGTCGAGCATCGTGGAAGGACTGCTCACCGCGATACTCGCGGACGGGCACGCGCTGCTGGTGGGCGTGCCCGGATTGGCCAAGACCCTCCTCGTGTCCACCCTGGCGGGGGCTCTGGACCTGAAATTCAGCCGCATCCAGTTCACGCCTGATCTGATGCCGGCGGACATCACGGGAACGGAGGTCCTCGAAGAGGACCGGTCCACCGGCAGGCGCGTGTTCCGGTTTCTCCAGGGTCCGATATTCGGCAACATCGTTCTCGCGGATGAGATCAACCGCGCGCCGCCGAAGACTCAGGCGGCGCTGCTCCAGGCGATGCAGGAGCGGTCCGTCACGGCCGGGAACGACACCTTCGAGCTGGCGCCGCCGTTCTTCGTGCTCGCCACGCAGAACCCCATCGAGCAGGAAGGAACCTATCCGCTCCCCGAAGCCCAGCTCGACCGGTTCATGTTCGAGCTTCGCATCGGCTACCCGAGCCGCGAGGAGGAAGAGCGCGTGGCGATGGAGACCACCGGGGCGCCGAGACAGGCGGTCCGCCCGGTGATGACGGGCACGGAGCTGGGCGAACTGCAGGGTCTCGTGCGGCGCGTGCCGGCACCTCCATCGCTGGTCGCGCACGCGGTTCGGTTGGTGCGCTCGTCCCGGCCCGAAGATCCGGAAGCCCCCGAGACCACCCGGACGCTGGTATCGTGGGGAGCGGGACCGCGCGCGTCCCAGTATCTTGTGCTGGGCGCCAAGGCGCGGGCGGCGATGGACGGCCGCGGCGTGCCCGACCTGGAGGACGTGAAGGCGGTCGCCCCGTGGGTGCTGCGCCATCGAGTCGTGCCGAACTTCCAGGCGGAAGCGGAAGGCCGAGACGCCGAAAGCATCGTCGGCGAACTCATCGAACGAAGTCGCGCATGGACGTAGAACGAAGTAGCGACCCTCCCAGACCTCATCCCGCGCGCCCTCATTCGGTCGGCCGCGCACGCGCCCCCGGACGATCATGAACATCGGCATCGTGGGGATGTTCCTGGTCGCGGCGGGCGCCGGACTCCTGCTGTCGGCACTCCTGACGCTCGTCGAAACGGCCGTGTTCTCGCTCGGCGCGACCCGCCTCAGGACGCTGCGCGAGGAAGGATTCCAGGGACACGGACGCCTCATCGGCCTGCGCGCGCGGCCGCTCTATCCCCTCCTCGTGTTACGCCTGGGGACCGCGGTGGGAGATACGTTGGCCGCGGTGGCGATGGGCGTCGTCGGGTTGGCGGTCGGCGGACTGCTCGGAGTCCTCGTCGCGCTGATCGTCGCGGCGACCTCGATCGTGATCGTGGGACGTCTCTGGCCGGCGCAGGTGGCGGCCAAGCGCAACGTGCGGCTCGCGCTGATGGCGGCCCCCTGGCTCGACGGCGCGGCGCGCCTGAGCCGTCCCCTGCTGGTTCCGTTCGGCGCGCTGTTCGGGGGGCTGCCCGCGACCGCGTCCGCGCTCGTGGAGACCGAGCCGGAGGACGAGTTCCGGCAGCTCGCCTCCATCGGCCAGGACGAGGGCCTCGTCGACGAGACCGAGGGGCTCCTGCTGGAACGGGCCTTCCGCCTGGACGAGACTCAGGCCCACGAGGTCATGACCCCGCGCGTGGACGTGTTCGCGTGGCGCGCCTCGATGACCCTGGGCGAGATCGCGCCCGAGCTGGCGCTGACGCCGTTCTCGCGCATCCCGGTCTACGGGGAGTCGCTCGACGACATCCGGGGCATCCTCTACGTCCGGGACGCCTACCAGGCGCTGCTCCGCGGGCGCGCCGAACTGGTTCTGAGCGACATCGCCCGGGAGCCGCTGGTCGTGCCCGGTTCGATCCGGCTGCCCGGCCTGCTGTCCGAGTTCCAGGCGCGCCGGATCCACCTCGCGATCGTCATGGACGAATACGGAGGCACCGACGGGATCGTGACGCTGGAGGACATCGTGGAGGAGCTGGTCGGAGAAATCGTGGACGAGACCGACATAGCCGAGGAGTCCATCCAGCGGCTGTCGCGGACGGAGATCGTCGCCGACGGGGACGTGGATCTGCGCGAGCTCAACCACCTGTTCAACGCGACCTTCCCGCTCCTGGAGCAGCGATCGCTCAACGGCTTCGTGCTCGATGAACTCGGTCACGTCCCGCAGGTGGGCGAGCGGTTCGTCAAGGACGGCATCGAAATCGAGGTCGTGGAGGCGAGCGACACTCACCTGGTTCGCGCGCGCCTGCGCCGGCTCACTCCGGTTGCGGACATCGCCGCCGGAGGACGAGCGTTGGAGGAGAGCGCCCGCATCGAGCGGTGAGCGCCGGGGCGGAGACCGCCGCCACCCTGCCATCCCTGGAGGCGATCGACGCCGCCTCCGAGCGCATCGCCCGGCACATCCGACGCACGCCGCTCAGGCACGCCCCCGGCCTATCGCGCAGGGCCGGCCGCGAAGTCTGGATCAAGATGGAGAACCTGCAGCGGACCGGGTCGTTCAAGTTCCGCGGCGCGCTGAACGCCCTCCTGAGCGAGCCCGCGCGCGTCGGGCCCGTCGGCGCGGCGTCGGCGGGCAATCACGCGTTCGCGCTCGCGGAGGCCGCGCGCGTAGCCGGACGCCCCGCCGTCCTTTTCGTGCCGCGCGACGCGCCGCGAGCGAAGATCGAGGGGGTCCGATCCGCCGGCGGAGAGGTGCGCCTGGTCGACGGCGGATACGATGAGGCGGAGGACGCCGCGGCGCTCTGGGCGGCGGACACGGGCGCCGATCTCGTGCACGCGTTCGACGACGCTCGCGTGGTGGCGGGCCAGGGCACGCTGGGCCGCGAGATCATGCGCCAGCACGCCGGCGTGCGCTCGATCGTCGCGCCCGTCGGTGGCGGCGGCCTGCTGGCCGGGGTGCACGCCGCCGTCGCGGCCTCCGGGGTGGCGGTGCTGGGCGCGCAGGGCGACCGGACGCGCGCGGTTCACGACGCGCTGGCGGCCGGCGCCCTCGTAGAGACTCCCCTCGAGCACACCCTGATGGACGGGCTCGCGGGGCGCACCACCAGGGGAGCGCTGGAGCGCCTCGCCGCCACCGGCGCGCGCGTGGAACTCGTGCCCGAGTCGGAGGTAGCCGAGGCCGTTCGCGCGCTGCACGCGCTCGGCGTGCGCGCGGAGGGCTCGGGCGCGGTCGCGCTTGCGGCGCTGCTGGCGCGCATCCTGGAGCCACCCGGACCGGTGGTCGCGATCGTTTCGGGGGGCAACATCGACGACGCGACGCTCGACGGCGTGCTGGCGGGCGACGCCTGACGGCGCCGCCGGCCCCCGCCCGACCCGTTCCGCGAGGCATCGCCCATGGCCCTGATCCTCAGCTACGACGGCGTCACCCCGCGCGTCGCCCTCAGCGCCTTCGTCGCCCCGACCGCGGTGCTGATCGGGGACGTGGAGGTCGGCCCCGAAGCGAGCATCTGGTTCGGGGCCGTGCTGCGCGCGGACCATCCCGGCAACGGGATCCGCATCGGAGCCCGCGCGAGCGTCCAGGACAACTGCGTCCTGCACGTGAGCCAGCGCGGAGACACGGTGGTCGGCGAGGGCGCGACGATCGGCCACGGCGCGACCTTCGAGAGCTGCGTGATCGGGCCGCGCGCGCTCGTCGGGATGAACGCGGTCATCCTGCACGGCGCGGAGATCGGTGAGGAAGCGCTCGTGGCGGCGCTCGCGGTCGTGCCCGAGGGAATGCACGTCCCCGCGCGCACGCTGGTCGCCGGGGCGCCCGCCCGCGTGCGCAAGGAGCTGGGCGGCGAGTCTGCCGTGTGGATCGGGCGCAGCGCCGACTACTACGTGGCGCTGTCGCGGTCCTACCTGCGCCTGGGGATCGGCCTGCCGGGCGACGGATGAGCCGGGCACCTGCCTCCGCGGACGTCGCCGTCGTCGGCGGCGGCGTGATCGGCTGCGCGGCCGCGCGGGCGCTCGCCCAGCGGGGGCTGCGCGTGCACGTCCTCGAGCGCGGGATCCCCGGCCGGGAGGCGACCTGGGCGGCGGCGGGGATGCTCGCGCCGCGCTCCGAGGCCGGGGGCCCCGGCGAGTTCCTCGAGCTCGGGCTGCGCTCGCTCGCGGCGTATCCCGGCCTCGTCGCGGCACTCCTCGAGGAAACAGGCGTCGACGCGGGCCTCGCGCTGACCGGCAAGCTGGACGTCGCGCTCGGCGGCGACGAGGCGGAGCGTCTGCGCGCCGCGGCGCACCGGTCCGGCGGGGCGCTCGAGTGGGTGGACGCCGGCGACCTCCGCCGCCTGGAGCCCGACCTCACCGAGGACGCGGTGGGCGGCGTGTGGTCGGCGTCCGAGGGGTCGGTCGACAGTCGGCGCCTGGTGCGCGCGCTGTGGCTGGCCGCGACGCGCGCGGGCGCGCGCTTCCGGGTCGGAGTCGGCGTCGCCGCGGTGGAGCGCCGCGCCGGCGAGGCCTTTCGCCTCCGCCTGGAGGACGGTGGAACGCTCGAGGCCGGCCGGGTGGTGGTCACCGCCGGCGCCTGGTCCGCGGCCCTTGCGGGGCCCTCCGGACCGGTGCCGGTGCGGCCGGTACGCGGCCAGATGGCCTCGCTGCGCTCGGCCGACGGCCCGCGCCACGTGGTGTATTCGTCGGCTGGCTACGCGCTCCGGAGGGAGGCGGCGCTGGCGCTCGTCGGCGCGACCGAGGAGGAGGCCGGGTTCGAGGACGAGGTGACCGCCGGCGGGGTCGAGGCGGTCCTCGGCGGCTGGCGGCGCCTGTTCCCCGCACTCGGCGGCGCACCGATCGGAGCCACATGGTCCGGGCTCCGACCCGCGACGCCGGACGGCCTGCCGATCATCGGGCCCGACCCCGCCGAGCCCGCCTTCTGGTACGCCACCGGTCACCACCGCAACGGCATCCTGCTGGCTCCGGAGACCGCCCGCGTGTGCGCAGCCGGGATCGCGGACGGGGCGGCCCCGCCCGAGCGCTTCGCCCCCGAGCGCTTCCTGGGCCCGCGGGTCCGACCTGATCGATCTCCCCGCGACGAGAGCGCCGCGCGAGACCCCCTGGAGGCGTCGCCTTGAGCGGAGCCGGAGCAGACGCCGGAGGCGGGGGCGCGGCGGAGGAGGGACGCGGGCGCGCCGACGCGCCCCGGACACCGTCCGGCCGGCGCCGCCGCGAGTCCGACGAACGCGCCCGCGCAGGCGACGCGCGGCCGGCGTCGTGCGAGCTGTGCGGCGGCCCCGTCCTCGAACGCCACTGCAGGATCATCTGCCTCAACTGCGGATTTCAGCGCGACTGCTCCGACCCCTGACCCGCCCCCACCCGGCGTCCGCGCCATCCGGGGTCCGGCTCACCCGGGTCGCGCCTGCCGTTCCAGCCACTTCTGGCGGGCGAACCACGCCGCCGCGAGCACCGCGAGCACCATCAATGGCCCCGTCACGAGCATGAACAGGGCTCGGTTCTTCGTCCTCTCGAACGCGCGGATGCTCCGGTCCTCGTCCCGGATCCGGGCGAGGTGTCCGAGGACGTCCGCGTAGCCGTACCACCACGCGTAGTCCGGACTCATGTGGACCGCGCCCTTGTACGACTTGAGGTTCGAGAAGAAGAACATGTCGAAGTACTCGCGCTCGATGGTCGACACGTTGAAATAGAGACCGGCCGGCCAGTGCTGCGCGAAGCCGGTCGGGAGCTCGATGGCGCTGAAGCGCGGGCCCGCGAGGAGGCCGGCGGCGAGCTGCCCGTGCCCGGCTTCGATCAGGCCGTCCTCGTAGAGCCGGGCCAGGATCTCGCGCGCCTCCACGACCAGCGCGTCGCCCGCGAGCTTATGCGCGTCGGCCGAGCGCAGGTAGTCACGCGCTTTTACTTCGGAGTGGCAGGTCAGGCACACCTTCACCATCTCGTCGCGCCTGCTCCGGTTCTCCTCCAGGGCCACGAGGTCGGCGAGCTGTCCCTCTGCGGCCTGGGTGCCCATGCCCCAGATGATCTTGCGGGTCATGTTGTGGCTGGACACGCGCGCGCCGTCCTCGCCCACGTAGATCATGTGGCAGTAGGCGCAGGTGGGGGCTTCCCATTCCGCATCCGCGAGCGGAGCGTCCCAGTCCCATGCGTGACCCCGCGCGGCGTAGATCGAGCCGTGCTTCGAGCTCATGAACGCCTCGTAGTTCGGGTGGTCTGGGCCCATGTGACAGGTGTAGCATGCCTCGGGCTTGCGGGCCTCCTCGAGGTCGAAGGCGTGGCGCGTGTGGCAGGCGATGCAGCCGTTGCGGTACTGGAGGCTGCTCGTGTCGATGTAGCGCATCAGCGAGTCGCTCCAGAGCGAGTCCGCGGTGGCTCCCGCCTGCGCGTGGCAGGGATCGCACCCCATTTCCATCACCTTGCGCGGCATCTGCCGGTAGTTGGGTACGGCGATGTTGCGGTCCCAGTTGATCCCGATGGCGCCCGGCCCGGGGCCGTAGGAATGGCCGGCATCGAGCACGTGCTCCTGGTAGATGGCCTGATGGCACGCCGCGCACCGCGTTTCCGGAACGCGTCCCTTGCTCGCGCTTATCACCGTGTGGTCGGCGCCGTGACAGTCGGCGCAGGTGAGCTGCGGCTGCGGGTTCTCCACGCGCGCGTTCTGGATGCCCGCGCGGCCCATGGCGCTGCCGGCGAATTGCCGGACGATGCCTGGGTTGAGCTCGGCGTGGCACTCCGCGCAGGACGCCGGGTCCTGCTCACCGGACGGCCCCGCCCGCATGGGCGGTGGAGGCGAGCCCAGACCCGAGACGTATCCGTAGATCGCCCTCAGCTCGCTTTCGGAGACGACCTCATCGGGGAACTCGGGCATGATTCCGCGTGGGTCGCGGACCTGCGCGAGAAACCGGTCGAAAGCGAGGCCGGTCCTAGCGAGCGTGGGACCGACCCCGCCTTCGCCGCTGGCTCCATGACAGCCGAGGCACCCCCTGGCCGTGTAGAGCCACTCGCCGGGATTGGACTCCTGGGCGAAGAGGGCCGGAGGGCCCGCAGCGAGAAGGAGCACCAGGGCGGTGAGGAGGCGGGGACACCGGAGGCACCGTCGGCCGAACACCTGCCCTCCTTGAGGAACGGTCTCGAGGATGGATCGAGGATCTACAACATAGGCCCACGATCCGAAACCCGCCGCAGGGAAGTTCGCCGGACCTCCGGTCGCCGTCCGCCTCCCTACAGGAACGTCGAGATGTACCATTCGACCACGGCGGGACCCCAGATCGCGGTGACCGCCGCGCCCATCGCCAGGAAGATGCCGAACGGCACGAGCTTGCCCGTCTTCAACGAGATCGGCCCGAAGATGAGCGCTCCCAGCAGGGCCCCCAGGAAGATCGTCAGGAACACCCCCTGCGCGCCGACGAAGGCGCCCACCATCGCCATCATCTTGATGTCTCCGCCGCCCATCGCCGGCTTCCTGAACGCCTTCTCGCCGACCACCGCCACGACCCACAGCACGGCGAATCCGATGGCCGCCCCGATCGCCGCGCGCGTGAACTCCATGCCTCCCGGCAGCGCCGCCAGCGCGAGGCCGATCCCGAGACCCCCCAGGGTGAATTCGTCGGGGATGATGTAGTGGCGCGCATCGGTGAGCGCGATCCCCAGGAGGATCGTCAGGAAGAGCGCGATGCGCACCGATTCCATGCCGGGGCCCAGCCACCACGCGACCCCAGCCCAGATCGCCGCCGCCGCCAGCTCGACCAGCGGGTACTGCGCCGATATTGGAGCCCCGCACCCCCGGCACCTCCCGCGCAGAAGGAGCCAGCTGACCACGGGGATGTTGTCGTACCAGCCGATCGCCCGCCCGCAAGCAGGGCAGCGCGAGCGCGGTGACACGATCGACTCGTCCCGCGGCCAGCGGTGGACGCACACGTTCAGGAAGGAACCCAGCGCGGCGCCGAGAAGCCCGGCCGCCACCGCCCACGCCTCCACCATCACGTCCCCCTTCCCAGTAGCTCCCACAACAGGATCGCCCCGGCCGCGGCGACGTTCAACGATTCCGCGTCCGGCCGTTGGGGGACGGCGACAACCCCGTCGGCCGCCGCCCGTAGCTCGGCGCCGACGCCCGCGCCCTCGTTCCCCAGGACCAGCAGGACGGCCTCCGCGCGCCGTCGCGCGGCGGGCCCTACGGGCTCGCCCCCGGCGTCGGCAACGAGAACCGTGATCCCCCTCGCGCCGGCCCATGCCGTGCACTCTTCGACCGTGACCCTGGCGACCGGGAGCCGGAAGAGCGCGCCCGCCGCGGCGCGCACGACCTTCGGGCCCCACGCGTCCGCCGTTCCGGGAAGCACGATCACCCCGGAGCACCCCAGCGCCTCCGCGGTGCGCACAAGGGTGCCCACGTTGCCGGGGTCCTGCACGCCGTCCAGCGCCATGCACACGATGCCGCGGTGCGCGGGCAGATCGTCGGCCGAGAACGCCGGCGTGACCACGGCGGCGAGGACCCCCTGGGGCGTTTCGGTTCTCGCGAGCTCCTTCACGACGCGGTCATCGACCACGCGCAGGACCGTGCGGGCGCCCAACGCGGCTCCCAGCGCGGCTCCTTCCGCGGTGTCCATGAAAGTGGACGAGGCGACCGCCAGGCGGAGCTCCAGAGAGGACGCGAGGAGGTCGGTCACGACCCGTGGCCCCTCGGCCAGGAACAGCCCTTCCCGGTCGCGGTTGTGGCGCGCCCGCAGGCCCCGCAGGAGGCTCCGCTCGCGCTCGCTCAGCACGCTGGTCCCGCGTGGAACACGTCTTGCTCCCAATCGCTGGCGACGAGGTATGCGCAACCAGACAGGGTACGGACGCCATGCGCGGGCTCGATAAAGGGATTCGACAGTACGCGGCGATCGCCACGCTGGCCACGGCCACGGCGGGCGCCGGGGCGTGCGCCATCAGCACGCAACAGGAGCTCGAGCTCGGCCAGCAGTACGCGACCGAGATCAACGAGCAGCTGCCGATCATCGACGACGCCGAGATCCACCGATACATCAACCTGATCGGAGACCGGCTCGCGCAGCAGGGCGGCCGTCAGCTCGACTACACGTTCTACGTCGTGAACACGGACGTCATCAACGCGTTCGCCGTTCCGGGAGGGTACGTGTACATCAACCGCGGCCTGATCGAACGCACGGACAACC
>DATKCH010000128.1:0-4701 GCA_035513295.1 Longimicrobiales bacterium | reverse complement strand
CGTCCACCAGGGCGAGCAGCACCGCGTCCCCGTCCTTGTGCCCGAGCACCGGCTGGCCCTCGCGCAGCTCCGCGAGGTCGAAGCCCTCGCTCAGGTCGGGTCCCGTCAGCTTCTTCTCGCCGGCGGCCATGTCCGTGCTCCACTCGTGTGAATTCCGCGACCCCATCGCCCCGCCGGGTGCCGCGCTCGCGCCGCCGCCCGGGCGCCGCGATCAGTACGATCCCAGGCATTCGACGCCAAGCGCCTCTGCCGTGAGGCCCAGGTTCGGGTGAGCGTCGTTGTGCGCGACCACGTCCGCAAGCGTCGCGGCTCCCGCCGTGGAAGTCTCGCGGCAGCCCTTCACGACCGTTGCGGGGATACGATCGGGAAGGTCCGGCCCCGAGCGGCCGACCGCGAATTTTGCCGATCGCTCCTTTTTGCCGTCTAGGCTTCCGCCGATCGACGCGGCCCGCCCGCGCCGGCCTGACTCGCTTCGCGGGACGTTTCCGCGGAAACGCGCACGTCGCGCGCGGGTGTCGGAGCCGGCCCTTCTCCGGAGTCGAGTGACGTTTCCGCGGGAACGCGGGGCCGGCGCCCGGCGGTCAATATACTTGACAGATCAAGTATTGACATGTACGATAGTCGTATGAGCGTGCAGACCGTGTCGGGCTCGAAGAGGGCGGCCGGAGGAGGGCCCAAGTACCGCACCCGCCGTCAGGCGGCAGCGTTGGGCGTTCTTCAGACGGCCGACGTGCTGCGCCGCCACTTCGGGCGGATCCTGGAGCCGGCTGACCTGACGCTCCAGCAGTACAACGTGTTGCGCATCCTGAGAGGTGCGCTGCCCGAACCGCTCCCGACGATGGAGATAGGAGAGCGGATGATCGAACGGACGCCGGGCATCACGCGGCTCCTGGATCGCCTCGACGGCAAGGGACTCGCGCGCCGCGAGCGGTGCGCGGAGGATCGCCGTCAGGTGCTGGTTTCGATCACGGACGCGGGGCTGGCGCTTCTGAAGGAGCTGGATCGGCCCGTGGCCCAGGCGGACCAGACAGCCCTATCGATGCTCGCCGACGGGGAGGTCGACCGGCTCCGGCGCCTCCTCGACAGGGTGAGGGAGGGGTTGTGAAGTCGCGGTCATGGCGGGCCAGACCGGCCCGGCCCGAGCCGACCCGGCGGAGTTTTTTTCGCACTATGATTGACGAATCAATCATTTATCAGTTCAGTATCATCACCAGGAGGAGGTGAGCCATGGAGGCACTGAAGCAGCGTTTTGGCGGACTGGTTCGTAGCCGGCCGAGCAAGGTCGGTCCCATCCTGCGCATCGCCCTGGCCGTGGCCATCTGGCCACACGGGGCCCAGAAGCTGCTCGGCTGGTTCGGTGGTCCCGGGTTCGAGGGCGCGATGGCGCAGCTGACCGGGTTCTTCGGCCTGCCCGAGCTCATCGCGTTCCTCGTCATCGCGATCGAGTTCTTCGGGCCTATCGCGCTCGCGTTGGGATTCCTCAGCCGTGTCGCCGCCGCCGGCGTGGCGGCGGTCATGGTGGGCGCCGTCGCGACGACCCACTGGACCAACGGTTTCTTCATGAACTGGACCGGTGGACAGGCGGGGGAAGGCTTCGAATACCACGTCCTGGCGGTCGCGATCGCCATCGCCGTGATGGTCATGGGGAGCGGCGTGTTGTCGGTCGATCGGCGGCTCGCGTCCGCGACGGAAGCGTCTTAAGGGAGCCACGGAGCGGTTCGGATGGCGTGCGCGCGGTCATCGACGATCTTGCGCGGTGACCGCGGCCGAGAGCCAACCGCACCGGCGAGGAATTCTCCGCGAGCGGAGCTATCTTGGTGTTCCGCTCGTGAAACGATCTGCGAAAAGGAGCAATTCCATGAGTGATGCCGGCTTCCGCACGACATTCCGCGGCTCGGGACTCGTGCTGGCGTTGGGATGTCTCCTGACACAAGGCGCGTGCGACTCTGCGCCGCCGGACCAGGCGCCGGCCGCCGCCGCCGCGGCGGACGAGGAGGAGAGAGGAGAAAATCCCTACCTCAATGCGGACGACCTATGCGCGCTCGTACCACTCCCGGACGTGGTCGCTGCCGCCGACGGAACCGAGCCGGTGCGAAGCGAAGCGGGCACGTCACCGCCCGCGAGCTGCGACTACTTCTTCGACGTTCCGGACCCATACGGTGCGCGCCAGGCGGGCGCATCGCTGCAGATGCTGGACGGCTTCGGCCTGGAGAGGATGGGTGCCGGAGACGAAGCGCAGGATATCTTCGGTCTCGGCGATGAGGCGTGGGCGAAGCCGTTCACGGACAGTTATTTGCTCTACGCCCGAAGCGGTGACCTCGTCTTCTCCGTCAATGTGTCCGGAGTTCGCGACGAGCGCCGAGCGGAAACCGCGCGCGCTGTCGCCGAGGTGGTCATCGCCGCGCTGGCCCCGAGCTGAACGGGCGCCCCTCCCATGACGCCGTGCCGCCGTCGCGCCGTTCTGCTGGCGCTCCTCGCCGCCCCGCTCGCCTCGTGCGCGCCGCGGGCCGGGACGCCGCCGCCGCCGCCCGAGGCGCGGGAGGATTTCTGGGCCAATCTGCGCGCGCTGTGCGGCCAGGCGTTCGAGGGCGAGATCGTAGCGTCGGCGCCCGCCGGCGTGGACGACGACTTCGCCGGCAGCCGCATGGTGATGCACGTGCGCGAGTGCGAGGACGACGTCATCCGCATCCCGTTCCACGTGGGCGAGAACCGGTCGCGTACGTGGATCCTCACGCGGACCGCCGACGGTCTCCGGCTGAAGCACGACCACCGTCACGAGGACGGGTCGCCGGACGAGATCACGATGTACGGAGGGGACACCGCCGGTCCGGGCACGGCGACGGTGCAGGAGTTCCCGGCGGATCGGGCGACCGCCGAGATGCTGCCGGCGGCCTCGACCAACGTTTGGACCATCGAGCTGGAGCCGGGCCTGACCTACGCGTACGCGCTGCGGCGAGAGGGGACCGAGCGGCGGTTCCGCGCCGTGTTCGACCTGACGCGCCCGGTCGACCCGCCGCCCGCGCCCTGGGGCTGGTAGGGCTCCTCGACCGGACCGCTACGCGCGCGTCACGCCGGACCGCTACGCGCGCGTCGCGCCGAAGCGTTCGTTGAAGCGGTGCTCGTTGCCGGTCGTGCCGACCAGGATCAGCTCGCTGTCGGGAGCCGACGGGATCGACGCGTAGGGCGGCGGGTTGGTGTGTACGCCGTCCTCTTCCTGGAACGCGACGACGTGGCAGCCGGTGTCCTCGCGGATCCGCGAGTCGCGCAGCCGCACGCCCCGCAACGCGGGCGGCACCGGAGCGCGAAAGAGGTCCAGGCCCGCGGCGACCATGACGATGTCGCCGCCCTCGAGGACGTTGAGGATCGCGTTGGCGCCCATGGACGCGTACGACATGACGAAGTCGGCGCCCGCCCGGTGCAGCGTCGAGACGTTCCTCTCGAGGGTGGCGCGGCTCACGATCTGGACCTCCGGCCGCAGGCGGCGGCAGTAGATCGTCAGGTAGATGTTGGTGGCGTCGTCCGCCGTCGTCACCAGGACCGTCGGCGCCTCGTAGATCCCCGCGTCCTCCAGGCACTGCAGGTCGGCCGCGTTGCCGACGATGGTGTGCTCCGGGGTGCGCACGCGGTCGGGGTCCTTCTCCACGATCCGATACTCGAGCCCCCGCTCCGTCAGCGCCGCCGCCGCGGCCCTCCCGACCCTGCCCCCGCCCAGGATCAGCACGGGCGCGTCGGCCGGGCGGTAGATCGCGGTCAGCTCGCTGAACTGCTGCAGCTGGGCCTCGGTTCCCGCCAGCACGAGGACCGTCGACGGGTGCAGCCGCGTGTCGGGCCCGGGCACGGCGAAGTGCCCGCGTTCCCACGCGCCGACGGCGGTGAGCCCGGTCATCTCCCGCAGCCACCCCTCGCCGAGCGCCTTACCGACCAGCGGCGTGCCGGCGACGGGCGCCTCGGCGATGACCAGCTCGTCGAACTCCCCGATCACGCTGGCGCGGTGGTCCCCGGCGAGGGTACGGCGGGCGAGGGACCGGCCGAGCATGTCGGGGAGCCGCAGCACCGTCGTCGAGCCCGCCAGCTCCAGGACGTCCACCGACGCGGGATCCCGCGCGAAGCTCACGATGGGGACGGTCTCGTCCAGCTCGCGGACGGTGAATGCGATGTTGGTGTTGATGTGGTCGTCCACGTTCGCGACGACCATGGCCGCCCGCTGGACCCCGAGGCGTCTGTACGTGTCGATGTCCTCGGGGCTGCCCAGCACGACGTTCAGCCCCGCCTCCTCCAGCTCCAGCGCACGCGCGAGCTCGGCCTCGATCACGAAGTAGCGATAGCCGAGGGAAGGGAGCCGCTCGATCAGGGAGATCGCGACGGGGTCGTGCGACGCCAGCAGGATGTGGTTTGTGACGGATGCGTCCAGCTCCCGCGGGACCCGGCGGCGGGTCTGCGCCTCGAGCCAGGGGGCGTAGAAGAACTGGATGAACGTGAACGGCAGGACGATCAGCAGGAACATCACGCCGGACACGAGGACGACGATGGAGAAGATCCTGCCCAGGTCGGACTGGAAGGTGATATCCCCGAAGCCGAGCGTCGACATGACCGTGAGCGTCCAGTACAGGCCGGTCACCCACGAATGGTCCTGGCCCTCGTACTCCATGATCATGTGGAACAGGACGCTGTAGCCCGCGATCATGACCACGAGGATCGCGA
>DATKCH010000127.1:0-72526 GCA_035513295.1 Longimicrobiales bacterium | reverse complement strand
GCACCGCGCCGGGCGCGGGACGGAGGGGACGACGAGCGCGGCGTCGACGGCCGCGGGGATGGACGCCATGGGACCCGTGGAAGGCGCCGGGAAACGGCCGGGGCGCCCGGGCCGGATCCGCTGGCTCCCGGCCGGCCGCCCGCTCGCCTGGGCCGCCAGCGTAGTGCTCGCCCTGGGTGTCGGCTGGTGGTCGCGGGCCGCTCTCGGGGTGGACCCGTTCGAGGCGTCTCTCGCCGCGCCGCGCGTGGACGACGCCCGAACGGCGCGGGATCTGGCCCGGGGCACGGGCGCGTCCGAGGACCGCGTCATGGGAGAGGTGTCGGCGGACGGCATCGCCGGACGCGATGCGGCGGGCGACGAGTCCCCGGAGGGGCGGCGGGAGTCGCCGAACGACGCGCTGGACCGCGCGGATGCCGGAGCGCGCCAGGCCCGCGCCGAGCGCGAGGCCGCCGACGAGGGCGAGGCCGACGAGGGCGAGGTCGACGCCGCCGATACCCCTTCGAGCCTCCGCTTCCAGGCCGGGTTTCAGGACGGGCGCGACCGGAACGACGGCGCGGATCGGGCGCCGGCCGTCCCTGTGGAGGAGAGCGAGCAGCGCGAGCTCGCCGACTCGCTGGCGACGGCCGCCGCGGCCGGCGCGCGCGTTCCCGCGGACGCCGTCCGGGATGGCTGGGTGCCGGTGGACGTGCTCGGAGCCCGCGCCCTCCTGGGGCGGCCGCCGGTAGGCGTGCCGGACGCCGAACTGCTGTCCATCGCCTGGGGTGCAGGGGGCCGGACCGTGCGCGTTTCGCAGAGGATCGCGACCGGGGAGCGGATCGATCTCTATCAGTGGTCGGCGAACGACGGGGACGGGGCGGGACCGGTGTTCGGCGGCCCGGCGGACGACTCGGGGCCCCGGCGGGAAGGCGGGATCATCCGGGGATACGGCGGCGCGGCGCGCCCGCTGTCACTGGTGGTCGTGGATGGCCTGCTGGTGGCGGGAGCCGGCGCGCTGGGTGCCGACGCGCTGCGCGCCCTTCTGGGGCGCCTGGCGCCGCTCGAGTCGGGTCGCTGACGATCCGTTCCGCGAGCGGGCGCGCGCTCGGCGCTACACTCGGTCGGCGAATCCGGTCAGCAGGAGGAGGGCCGAAGCGGCGACCGAGCGCCGTGCAGACCTCTCGATCAGCCCGCGATCTCGCCCAGGGCCTCCGCGGCGGCGCCACGAACCCCCGGGTCGGCGTCGTCCGCGAGAACCCGCGACAGCGCGGGGATGGCGGCCGGGTCTTCGATCCGGCCGAGAGCCCAGGCGGCCGCGATGCGGACGGACGACGCCGGGTCCGCGAGCAGCCGCTCGAGCGCCGGCCGATCGGGCGTGCTTTCCACCGCCCCCAGCCCGAGCGCCGCCCGGCGGCGCCGGTCTTCCTGACCGTCGTCGAGAGAGCCGCGAAGGAGGGGGGCGGCGGCGGTCGGCTCCGATCGGTCGAGCAGGCCGAGCGCGAGCCTGGCGCGGCAACCCGAAGTCCCCAGGAGCGCCTCCACGAGGATCCGCGCTCCGGCGTCGGTGCGCGCCGCCTCGAGTCCCGAGTCCAGCCTGCGCGCGGCCGCGGCGTTCTCCGAGAGGACGGCGCGCGCGTTCCTGCCGGGCCAGTACCCCCGGACGCCCCCGGCCGCGAGCTCGCAGGCGATCGGCTGCAACCCCTCGGCGGCCGCGAGCACCTCCTCCAGGGCCTCGACCTCGGCGCCCTGCGCGCCGGCCCGCGCCCACGACGCGAAGCGCATCGACTTCTGCGCACCGGGAGCCGCATACTGCGCGCGCGGGAGGTCGGCGGTGGCGGGCGGCACGTCCCTCCCGTCGCGATCGAAGCCGTCGCTGGCGAGGGCGGTCCACGCCAGCACGAGGAGCAGCGCGGCGCCGAGCGCGGAACTCGCGGCCGGATTCATCGTCTCGTCCTCGCTTCCTCAGTCGCGCGTGCTTAGAAGTCGGGGTCCGCGTCCGGACCCGGGTCGTCGGACCACTCGTCCCAGCCGGGATCCCAGCCCCACTCGAATCCCTCGAACACGGCGTCGAAGTCGAAATCGAAGTCGAAGTCGAAACGGAAGGCGCTCATGTCCACGCCGCCCCGGCCGAGTGCGGCGGTCGCCGCCCTGCGCATTTCCGGGTCGCCGGACTCGAGCGCGTCCAGGATCGCTTCCACCGACGCGGCGGTCTCGATGTCGGCGAGGCCCTGCAGCGCCAGAAACCGGATGTCCCGCTCGGCGTCCGTCAGGGCCCTGCGCAGCGCGGGCACGGCGCGCGGGTCCTCGATCTCCGAGAGCGCCCAGATGACCGTGCGGCGCACGCCCACGTCGCCGTCCCCGGCGATCGCCGACAGCGCGTCGGTCGCCGAACCGCTCTCGATCTGCCCGAGCGCCCACGCGACGCGCTTGCGCACGTCCGGATCACGGTCCCGGAGCAACGGCGCGAGGTGGGGGACCGCGCGCGCGCTTTCGATCTCGCCCAGCGCCCAGACCGCCATCGCGCGGATCCGGGGATCGCTGTCGGACAGGGCGCCGGCGATCGCGTCGACGCCTGCTTCGCTCTCGATCTCGCCCAGCGCCCACAGGGCTGCGCGGCGCACATCCGGATCGCCGTCCGAAAGCGGCGCGCGCAGGAACTCCACTCCGTCGGGGTGCTCGATCTCGCCCAGCGCCCAGATCGCCATCCGCTTCAGCGGCCCGTTCCCGTTGCGGATCAACGCGCCCAACGCCGGGATCGCGGACGGGTGCTCGATGACCCCGAGCCCCCACACCGCCATGCGACGCAGCTCGAGCGGCTCGTTCGACGTGGCGATCCGCGCCAGCGTGGGGACCGCGTCGGGGTGCTCGATCTCGCCCAGGCCCCAGACCGCCCGCCGGCGGATCCCGGCGGTCTCGCCCGACGCCGCGACCTGCGCGAGCGCGGGGATCGCGTCGGGGTGCTCGATCTCCCCGAGCGCCCACACCGCCGTCTCGCGCACCTCCTGCGACGCGTCGGTCTGCGCGGCCCGCGCCAGCGCCGGTATGCCGCGCGGGCTCTCGATCTCGCCGAGCGCCCACGCGGCGGCCCGACGCACGGACTCGTCGGGATCGTTCTCCAGCGCCCTGGAGAGCGCCTCCACGGCGCGCGGGTCTTCGACCTCGCCCAGCGCCATGGCCGCGGCGCGGCGCGTGGACACGTCGTCGTCACCCGCGAGCACGGGGGCCAGAGCGTTGACCAGGCGCGACTCGGTGGATTCCTGGTCCAGCGGCTCCTGGGCGAAGATGTCGGTGATCACCCCCGCGACCGCGTCGCTCGCCCCGCGCGCGAGTCCTTCCAACGTTGCGGCCAGTCCGTCCCTGTCCTCATCGGGCGCCGAGGCGCGATCTGTGCGCGGGTCCGCCCCCGCGTCGGCCGTATCGTCGATCGCGTTCCGGTCGGCGGCGCGGTCGGCCTCTGCGTCGGCACCGCCCCGCGGGCGTTGCGCGTCGGCCGGCGCGCCCTCCGTTCCGGACTCGAGGTCGCCGCTCAGGAGCCCCGGCGTTCCATCGGGCCCCTCCGCCGGCGCCACGGCCGCGAGCGGAAGCGCGATGACCGCCACCGCCGCCGCGAGCGCCAGCACCGTAGCTCGCCCGGCCGCCGCGCGGCGCGCGTCGGGCTCCAGGATCGCCAGCAGGCGCCCCTCGAACTCGGTGCGGCGCGCCAGGGGAATGGCCATCGCCGGCGAAGGCACGGTCGAGCACGAGCGCAGGATCGACAGCAGATGGTCCGCGTAGGCCGATGCGCGGGTGCCGGCCTGCAACACGAGGTCGTCGCAGGCGCGCTCGCTCTCCGTGCGGAGTCGAGCGGCGGAGTGCCAGGCGAGCGGGTTGAACCAGTGCAGCGCGCAGGCGACCCGCGATGCCAGGTGCGAGAGCACGTCGCGCCGGTGGATGTGGGCCAGCTCGTGCAGGATCACGGCGCGCAGGCGGTCCTCCGTCCAGTCCTCGAAGCCCGCCGGCAGCACGATCGCGGGGCGCCGGATACCGGTCGTGATCGGCATCGAGATCTCGTCGCTGACGAGCAGCCGCACGTAACTGCCGATGTCGAGCCGCCGGGCGAGATGGAAGACCTCGCGCTCGGAGGCCTCGTCGGTAAGCTCGCGCGAGCGGGCGAGGAGCGCGCGCACGCGGACGTTGCCCACGATCAGGCGCAGGATCAGCAGTCCCGCGCCCACGCCCCAGGCCCAAAGCAAGAAGCCCCTCAGGTCGATCCCGCCTCCCGGCGAGAAGGGCGGGATCGTCGCTTCCACGGGCGCCGCCGGAGCGGCTTCGGACCCCTGGACCTCCGTGGCGAACTCGGCCGGCTGCGCGGGCAGCACACCCGCCGGCGGAGCCCCAGCCGCCGGCAGGGCCGCCGTCGCGCCCCCGGCGGACGCCTGGATCGCCGGCAGCACGCGCAGCTTCCAGGGCACGTTGGCGGACAGCACCGGCAGCGCCAGGAATCCGACGATGCCCACCGTCCAGAGGACGTGCCGGACGGCCGCCGACCGACCCCGCAACAGCCGCGCGAGGCCCGCGACGAGCGCGAGGAGTATGGAGCCGCGGATCGTCACATCGGCGAGCAGGCCCAGGAGCGCGTCGGGCGTGGCGCCCGGGAGGAGGAAGCCGTTCATGTCTTACCTGCCTTCTTGCTCGGCGCTGTCGATGGCGGCGGCAAGCTCGTCGAGAGTGGTCGGGCTCAAACGTGTATCGGACATCCGGAGCAACGCCACGGCTGCATCCGCGGGGGATCCGTCGAAGAAGGTCCGGACCAGGTGCGTCAGCGCCGCGGCGCGCGCACGCTCGGGCGCGATCACGGGCTCGTAGAGATAGCGGCCGTCGCTTTCCCGGTGGCGGACTCGGCCCTTCTCCTCCAGCACGCGCAGGGTCGCGCGCACGGCGGAATAACTGGGCGGCGTCGCGATGTCCGCGCGCACATCGGCGACCGATGCTTCGCCGCGCTGGAAGAGCGCTTCCATGATCTGGCGCTCGCGCCGACTCAGGTTGCCCAAGTAGGATTCGTTTCGTGCGACCATTCGGTTTCGTCCCGGCGGCTCCTGCTAGAAAATCAGCATCCTGGTGCTGGATTTCTAGCATCGTGATCGTGGGCTGTCAAGACTCGTCGCCGTGAGCGCGGGTCGGGCGGTCGTCGTGGGTGCCGGACCGAACGGCCTCGTTGCGGCCATCGAGTTGGCGAGAACGGGCATCGACGTCACGCTGCTCGAAGCCGCGGATGTGATCGGCGGGGGTATCCGGTCGCGGCCGCTGACGGCTCCGGGATTCGTGCACGACGTATGCGCTTCCGTGTTTCCAATGGGAGTGGGTTCGCCCGCGATGCGTGGACTGCCCCTGGCCGAACACGGCCTGCGCTGGGTGCACCCCGCGCTGCCGCTCGCCCATCCCCTCGACGGCGGACGCGCGGTCTCCATGAGCCGTTCCCTCGCGCGCACGGCGGCCGGACTCGGGCGCGACGGCGACGCGTACCGCCGGCTGGTCGGGCCGGTGGCGAGGCGCTGGTGGGACTTCGCCCGCGATACCCTGGGGCCACCCCGGCTGCCGCGCTCGCCGCTGCTGCTGGCGCGGTTCGCCTGGAGCGGCGTCCGGCCCGCCGCGTCGGTCGCGTCGGCCTCGTTCCGCACGGAGGAAGCCCGGGCGCTCTTCGCGGGGTGCGGCGCGCACTCGTTCCTTCCGCTGGAGCGCGGGCCCTCGGCCGCCTTCGCGCTGGTGCTGCTAGCGGCCGGCCACGCCGTCGGCTGGCCGTTCGCCGAGGGCGGTTCGCAGCGGTTGGCGGACGCTCTCGCGGCGATCCTGCGCGCGTACGGCGGCGTCATCCGGACGGGCGCGCCGGTCCGGAGCCTGGCGGAGCTTCCGGACGCGGACGCCGTCCTGCTGGACCTCGCCCCCGCGCAGCTGCTGGAGATGGCGGGCGACCGACTCCCGCGTCCGTACGCCCGCGCGCTCGCGTCCTACGACTACGGACCCGCGGTCTTCAAGCTCGATTGGGCGCTCGCGGCGCCGATCCCCTGGGCCGCTCCGGCGTGCCGGCGGGCGGGGACGGTACACGTCGGCGGCACGCTGGAGGACATCGCGGAGGCGGAACGGGCCCCCTGGGAGGGCCGCGCTGCCGACCGCCCGTTCGTGCTCCTGGCTCAGCCGTCGCTGTTCGATCCGACGCGCGCGCCCGATGACAGGCACACGGCGTGGGCCTATTGCCACGTTCCCGCGTACCACCCGGGCGACATGACCGAGGCGATGGAGCGCCAGATCGAGCGATTTGCGCCGGGTTTCCGCGATCGCATCCTGGCGCGATCCGCGCGCGGGCCGGCGGACCTGGAACGCGACAATCCCTCCTACGTGGGCGGGCACGTCGTGGGCGGCGTGCCGACATACCGCCAGCTCCTCACCCGGCCGCTGCTGTCCCTGAGCCCATACGAAACCCCGCTCGAGGGGGTGTTCCTGTGCTCGCAGTACACCCCGCCGGGAGGGGGCGCTCACGGGATGTGCGGCTTCCACGCGGCCCGCGCGGCGTTGCGCCGGTTCGCGCGCGCGCGCTGACATCGGGCAACCCTCCTTCGCAGAGGCCGCGTCTCACTTGGCACGGAGCCGGGTTCTCGGCTTCGACCCGGATTAGATACCCTGGAGGATGCGGTATGAAGGGCCGACTTCCTTGCTGGAAGAGCGCGGCGATCGCGGCGATCGCGGTGGCGCTCGCGTGGCCGGTGCCGGCGTCGGCGCAGCGTCGGGACGACGAGCGCCGGAGCGACATCGAGGTCCGCCTGCGCGCGACGGAGGGCCGCCTCACGGACGCCCTGCGCAAGGCGAGCCTGCGCATGAGCCGGGCGCAACTCGGAGTGTCCATAGAGGATGAGGACGCGGGCGCCCGCGTCGTCGACGTTTTGGACGACGGCCCCGCCGAGAAGGCCGGACTGCAGGAGGGGGACGTGATCATCGCGCTGGACGGGGTGGGGCTCACGCGTCCGGTCGAGGGCGAGGGCGGCGAGGAGGAATGGGGTCCCAGCCACCGCCTGATGCACCTGATGGCGGACGTGGACCCGGGCGACGTCGTGCGCGTCGACTACACCCGCGACGGCCGGCAGGCCAGCGCCGATATCGAGGTCACGGAGCGGCGCGGGATGGCCTTCTTCCACGCCGACGCACCGTTCCTCGGGAACTGGCGATCGGGCGCGCCCGGCGGGCTGTTCAGCTTCAGCGGCAGCGGCGCGGGTTTCATGGGCGCGGACCTGGCCGACGTGAACGAGGGGCTGGGCTCCTATTTCGGGGTAGGCGAGGGGGCGCTGGTGCTCGACGTGGACGACGACGAGAACGGCCTCGGGCTGCGCCCGGGCGACGTGATCGTCGAGATCGGGGGCAGGGACGTACGCGCTGCGTCCGACGCGTACCGGATCCTGGGCTCCTACGAAGACGGCGAGCGGCTGCGCGTGGTCGTCGTGCGGGAGCGGGGCAGGGTAACCCTGGAGGGCACGGCCGACTGAGCCTTGACCCCCCGGGCCGAAGGGCCCCATCTGGAGCCCATGTCCGCGCGCGCGCAACTCCTCGCCCTGCTCAGGCGATCTTCGCTGCGGCGCGGCGACTTCGTACTCTCCAGCGGCGGCCGGTCGGACTACTACATCGACGGGCGCATGACCACGATGTCGGGCGAGGGCCAGGCGCTGATCGGCGCCGTCGGTCTGGATCTGCTCGCGGCCGCCGGCTGGGAACCGGCCGCCGTCGGGGGCCTGACTCTGGGGGCGGACCCAGTCGCGTACGCGATCGCGAACGCGGCCTCCCGCCAGGGCCGACGGCTCGACGCGTTCACCGTGCGCAAGGAGTCCAAGGGCCACGGCGCCGGCCGGCAGGTCGAGGGACCGGTGCGCGCCGGCCAGGAAGTGGTCGTCGTGGAGGACGTCCTGTCCACCGGCACCAGCGCGCTGCGCGCGATCGAAGCCATCGAGGCCTTCGGGGCGCGGGTCCTGGGGGTGCTGGCTCTCGTGGACCGGCAGATGGGCGGGCCGGAGGCGCTCGCCGCGCGCGGCTACCGGCTGGTTTCGGCGTGCACCGCGGAGGAGCTGCTTGCCCCCGAGGTGTAAAGTCCCGGTGATCGCAACCTTCAATCCAGCAAGCGCAGGGGCATGACCAGGCAGAGGTAGTCCGCGCCGTCATCGCCCGCGCTCGCCGGTTCGATGGTGGTCGCGCGTTCGGGACCCTTGAAGGTCATCTTGACCTCCTCGGTCGACATGAAGCGGAGCACTTCGAGCAGGTAGTTGGCATTGAAGCCGATGTCGAGCGGCTCGCCCCGATAATCGACTTCGAGGTCCTCGTGGGCCTCCCCCAGATCCGGCGTCTCGACGGCGAAACGAAGGATCGGCCCGTTGAAGGAAAGACGGACGCGGTGCGTCTGGTCGCTGGCCACCACGGCCATCCTGCGGAGCGCGCGCGCCAGGTTCTCCTTGTCGATGCGGGCGACCTTGTCGTTGTCCTTCGGGATGACCTGCTCGTAGTTCGGGTAGGGCCCTTCGATGATGCGGGTGAACACCTTCGTCCCGCCGGCCTGGAACCCGAGGTGGTTCTCCGTCCTGGCGACCTGTACCTCCTTTTGCCGGCCGAGCAGCCGGTCCACCTGTGCCAGCGCCTTCGGCGGGATGATGATGTCGTCTTCGGGCGTCCCCTCGTTGGTGCCCGGGACGCGGATGCGGGCCAGGCGGTGGCCGTTGGTCGCCACCATCGTCGACGCATCCGGTCGCAACTGCCACAGCACGCCGTTCAGGATGGGCCGGCTCTCCTCGGTCGAGACCGCGAACGACGTCCTGCCGATCATTCCCGCCAATCTCGACCCGTCCACGGTCCACCCCGCCCCGAAGTCCACCTCGGGGAAGGTCGGGAACTCCTCGCGCGCCAGGCCGTTCAGCTTGAAGGACGCCTTGCCGCAGACGAGCTCGAAGCGCTCCCCCTTGGTCGTAACGTGGATGGGCTGCTCGGGCAGTTCCCTGGCCAGTTCCTGGAGCTTCTTGGCCGGTACGGTGAGCGCGCCGCCCTCCTCTACTTCCGCGGGCACCGCCACGCTCACCGAGATGTCCAGGTCCGTACCGCTGACCCTGACTCCCTCGTCCTCCGCCTCGATCAGGATGTTCGAGAGCACCGGGAGGGTCGTGCGGGCCGGAATCGTCGCTACGACCGATGCGAGCCCCTGCTGGAAGTTCTCCCTGGTGATGGAGAATTTCATGGTGTGCGATTCCCTTCCCGTCCTCGGTCTTCCACAGACCTATCGGTTGATGTTTCCGTAAGAAATAAAGACAGCCGTAGTAACAGGCGCTGTGGACTTGTGGAAAGCCCGGTTCCGGATGGCAGTCGGTAGCTCAACCGTGCACCTTCGTCCTCTCCGCGTTCGATGCCGACAGCCCTGGGGTGGAGATGTGGGAAAGCGACGCGTCCGCTCCAATCACCGCCGGGGCTGTGGAAAGGAGGCACGCAGTCCACGGCTTCCCACGTCGATTCCACGGGGCGCGCAGACCGGCTCCGCGCGCCGGACTCTTGGCGGCGCCGCTCACGCGAGCAGTTCCCTGCGTAGCTCATCGACACGGTCCCTCAGGCGCTCGTCTCCGCCCATTTCCTGCTCCACCTTGTGCACTGAATGGATCACGGTGGAGTGGTCCCTGCCCCCGAAATGGCGCCCGATCTCCACGAGCGGAAGTTCGAGCAACTCGCGCATCAGGTACATGGCTATCTGGCGCGGCACCGTGAGATTCTTCGTGCGCCGGCGGGACGTCAGTCCGTCCACCGTAACGCCGTACTTCTCCGCGACCAGGCCGCGCACGCCCTCGGCGGTAAGCAGGTCCTGCTGATCCACCTGCAGCACGCTGCTCAACGCTTCCCTGGTGAGGTCCAGCGTAATGTCGCGCTGCGTGAGCGAGGAGTACGCGAGCAGCTTGATGACCGCGCCCTCCAGTTCGCGCACGCTCGAGCGGCAGTGGCGCGCGATGAACTCGAGGACGCCGTCGGCGAGCACTAGCTGGTCCTCCTCGGCTTTCTTCCGGAGGATGGCAACGCGCGTCTCCAGGTCGGGCGGCCGGATGTCGGTGACCAGGCCCCATTCGAAGCGGGACACCAGGCGCTCCTCGAGTCCCGGGATCTCCTTCGGCGGCCGGTCGCTGGTCACGACGATCTGGCGCTGCGCGTCGTAGAGGGCGTTGAAGGTATGGAAGAACTCTTCCTGGGTACGCTCCTTCTCTCCCAGGAAGTGGACATCATCGATCAGCAGCACGTCGATCTCACGGTAGCGACGCCGGAACTCGGACATGCTGCCGCCCTGGATGGAGGCGATGAGGTCGTTGGTGAAGCGTTCGCTGGAGACGTACGCGACGCGCTTGTCGGGTTCCTTCGCACGAACGGCGTGGCCGATCGCGTGCATCAGGTGCGTTTTTCCGAGACCGACTCCGCCGTAGATGAAGAGCGGATTGTACATGCGGGCGGGCGCCTCCGCGACCGCGTGACACGCGGCCGAGGAGAGCTGGTTGTTGCTTCCGACGACGAACCGCTCGAACCTATAGCGCTCGTTGAGCGGCGATCCCAGCAAGGCAGCGGGCCGGGCGGCGACGGCCGCCGGCGCGGTTATCGGCTCCAGCGCGGGCGCGGGTTGAGGAAGCGGGGACACCGCCATGGCGCCCTCGCCCTCGTGGTGCTGAAAGGAGATCGTCAGCCTGCGGCCGAACAGCCCTTCGGAGATGTCCTCCAGGACCGTTCCGTACTTGTCCTCGATCCACTCCGCGGCGAATTCGCTGCCGGTCTCCACGGCGAGGAGGTCCTGCGAGAGCGCCACCGGCTGGGTACGATCCAACCAGGTCCTGTAGCTCTGATCCGGCAGGAGCACGCGGGCGTGCTCCAGGATCTGGCTCCAGGCCTCGGAGGGGGTCAACTCCATGTGTCTGATCGCCGGAAGAGAGGTCGCCCCGAGAGCGGCGCGCAAAGATGAGGGCCCGATGTGGACAAGTCAAATCCCGCTGCAGATGATTGTGGATCAATAGGTTCCGCTCCGCGGCTTGACCCCGGGTGATTGCTTGGGATAGCTTACTCGGCTGTCGACCGATTCAGCACACGTGAGAAGACATGGGCAAGCCCACATATCGGCCGCGCAACCGCAAACGCAAGAACAAGCACGGGTTCCGCGCGCGCATGAGCACACGCGGCGGCCGCAAGGTGTTGGCGGCGCGTCGACGGCGCGGGCGGCAGAAGCTGTCCGTCCGCATCGGCTCCAAGTAACGCCGCTGGAGGGCCCCGGCTCGCGGGAGCCGGAGCGCCCCCGCCTTCGACTCGCGCGCATCCGCCGGATCACCGGCGGCGACGCGATTCGGGCGTTGGTTCGACGGGGGAAGAGGAGCAAGACGGCGCACCTGGACGTCTTCGCATCCGCTTCCCCCGCGGTGCGTTCACGCGTCGCCATCGTCGTTCCGAAGCACGGCCACGAGATCGTCGCGCGGAATCGGCTGAAGCGGCGACTCCGCGAGATCGTGCGCACGGAACTGCTGCCGCGCCTGGACGGCGCCGCCGCCGTGGAAGACGTGCTCGTCCGGGCGCGCGCCGAGGCGTATCGCGCCCGGTTCGCGGATCTGCGAGAGGAGTTGGTGCACTGGATCGACCGTCGCTGGCCGGACGCGTCACGGTCGCGGTGATTCGCGCCTACCAGAGAGCGTTGTCGCCGCTACTGCCTCCCGCCTGTCGGTTCCAGCCGACGTGCTCTGAGTACGCCCGAGAAGCGATCGAGCGCCACGGGGCGCTGCGTGGCGGGTGGCTGAGCCTGCTTCGGATCGGCCGCTGCCAGCCGTTCGGGGGGTCCGGTCACGACCCCGTGCCGTAAGCGGAAGAGAACCCAGAGGCGATGGAGACCTGGCGCATATTCCTCGCGGTGACGCTGATGCTCGGCGTGATCGTGCTGACTAACGTGCTGTTCCCGGCGCCCGATCCGCAGGTCGGCGGTGCTCCAGCGGACTCAGCCGTCATCGAGCCGCCCACGCTCGAACCCGCGCCGCCGCCGCTCCCGGGGATCGACCCGGCGGGGACCCCGTCGGACTCAGGTCGGGACGCGCCCGGTGCACCCGACGTCCCGGCCGACACGGCGCCGCCGCCGCCCGAAGGCCGGGAGATCGTCGTCGAGTCGCCGCTGTACCGATACCGGATCGCCACCGAGGGCGCCGCGCTCGTCGGCGCCGAGATGCGCGAGTACGAGTCCTTCACCCGCGACGACGCCGTCGAGCTCGCGGTGGACACGCTCGGCCCCCTGATCGGCTACGGATTGCGGGCCGCCGGTCAGGAGGGATCCCTCGGCAACCTCCGCTTCGAGAGCGACGCCCCCGATACCGTCCGCCTCTCCGCCCGGGATTCCGGACGTGAGGAAGTGGCGCTGCGCGCGCGTCTCGCGAACGGTACCGCCATCGAGCTCGTCTACGTCTTCACGGCGGACTCCTACGCCATCGATGTCCGCGGACTGGCCGACCTGGGGTCGCTCGCCGACCAGACCTCCCTGCTCGTCCGTTTCAGCCCGACCCTGGCGGTCAACGAGGCCGACGAGAGGGAAGACCTGCGCAATCTCGGATACGTGACGAACGGGACGCGCAGCGGCATCCGCAGCGTGGCGCTCAACAAGGTGGATGAGCCGGCGGTGGAGGAGGGGCCGCTCCGGTGGGCGGCGTTGAAGAACAAGTACTTCGTCGTCGCGGTGTTCGCCCCGCCGGAAGGCGAGCGCCATCTGGGCGGTCTGATCGTGGAGCCCGCCCCATCGGATGACGCCGCGCTGCTCACCGCGACGCTTCCGCTGCGGCGCGGCGGGGACTTCGGCCTCCGCCTGTACGTCGGCCCCCAGGAATCCGAGCGGCTCGCGGAGATGGGCTCGCAGTTCGGGGATGTGAACCCTCTGGGTTTCGCGTTTCTGCGACCGATCATCCGCCCGCTCGCGCACATTGCCACCTGGGCGCTCGTGGGCATGCGGCGCGTCACCGGACTCGCGTACGGCTGGGTGGTCATCCTGTTCGGCGTCCTCATCAACATTTTGATCTGGCCGCTCAACATGAAGGCCATGCGTTCGCAGCTCCGGAACATGGAGATCCAGCCGCGCATGAAGGAGATCCAGGCGCTGCACAAGGACAATCCGGAGCGCCTGCAGAAGGAGATGATGAAGCTCTACAAGGAGGAGGGCTTCAATCCGTTCGGCGGGTGCCTGCCGATGCTGATTCCGATGCCCGTCCTGTTCACGCTGTTCTTCGTCTTCCAGGCGACCATCGAGTTCCGGGGGGCCGAATTCCTGTGGTTGCCCGACCTGTCGCGCCCGGACCCGTTCTACATCATCCCGGTCATCATGGCGCTGAGCATGTTCCTCCTTCAGTACCTGAGCTACCGTTCCACGCCGGAGCCGAACCCGCAGCTGAAGATGATGATGTGGATCATGCCAATCTTCATGCTCGTGATCCTGTTGAACTTCGCATCGGGGTTGAATCTCTATTACGCGGCGTCGAACATGGCGCGCGTCCCGCAGCAACTGTTCATCATGAAGGAGCGGCGCAAGGTGCACCTCCGGCAAGCGGAAGCGCGCCAGGAGAAGGAAGGCGAGTAGCGGGCTACGGCAGGATCACGAACTCTCCGTCGTCGGCCGGATGATCGGCGGACGGGGCGAGAATACGCTCCTCGACCCGATCGACCCGCGCCATGGCGGGGCCGGAGCGAAGCTGGTCATCGAATCGCTCGAGGGCCTCCGCGCTCCCGGCGGCGATCACCTCCACACCCCCGTCGCTCAGGTTCCGGACGCTGCCCCGGATGCCCAGGGCGCTCGCGGCTCGCTTGCACCACCAGCGGAATCCGACACCCTGCACGCGACCTCGTAGGACGTACCGGCGCGCCGCCGTATCCGGCTCGGTCAAACTGTTTCAGGGCCCCGGCGCGCCGTCGGTGACGAGCCTGGGTCCCTCATCGGCGTCGTCCTTACGTCCGCCCGGAATCTCCGGCGGCGCGGCGAGCGAACGGCGCGTCTGCCGCCCGAGTGCGCGTGCCGCGATCCAGAGCATGATCAGCGCGACGAGCAGGAGGCCGCCGCCGGCGACGAGCGCTCCGGCCCAGAGCGATCCGAGCCGGTATGCCAGCCACGCGACGGCGCCGACCACGAGCAGCAGGGCGGCGATCGCGGCCAATCCCAGTGGAATCGCCAGGCGAACCGTGGTCCAGATGGTGGATAGCAGGACTTCACGGAGCTGCAGCGTCGCGAGCTGGCCCTCCTCCTTGAGCAGCCGCACTCCGTCAGAGGCCAGGCGCCCGAGAAGGTCCAGGATGCTCGTCTCGCCCGCTGGTGTGTCGAATCGTCCGGGGCCGCCGGCGTCCATGGCTCCTCCAGGAAGGCGTCGGGCTCGGCGGCCCGACGTCGTGGTTCAGGGTCGTATCCTATGAAGCGCGGCGACCAGTTCCTCGGGGCGAAACTCCGCCAGGTCGCCTGTCGGAAATTCCTGCAGCACGTCGAGGCCGCCGCGCGCGATGTCCCGCATGAGGCGCTCGACCGCCTCCATCAACAACCCTCGCGCGTCGGCCGCGTCGCGCGCAAGCCGGCGCAGCCCCTGCCCGATCGTCTTCGTCTGGGCGGCCTCCAGGATCTGTTCGATTCCTCCCAGATTCAGCTCGCGTCCAGCCCACACCAGACGGTCCCGCGTCGGCGCGCGCAGCCTGCCGCCCACCATCCGAGCAAGTCGCGCTCCATCGATCGCGTGTGGCGCGACCGGCCGCCAAGCGGGAGGGTCGGGACGGGGCTCGGGAGCCTCCGAAGCGATCCGCCTCGCTGCCTCGCCGACGTCAGCCGGGACGTAGCGCCTCATCGCGATGACGGTGTCCGCCACATCGAAGAAGTCGCCCGAACCGCCGACCACGAGCACCGACGATGTCCCCTCCCCGTCGAGCAACTGCCGCGCACGATCGATGAAGGGAATGACCGGCTCGTCCGCGTCCTCCACGAGCCGTCGCATGCGCGCGTCGCGGATCATGAAGTTGGTCGCCGACGTATCCTCGTCGATCAACAGGCACGCACAGCCGGTCTCGATGGCTTCGGCGATGGCGGCCGCCTGTGAGGTGGAGCCGCTAGCGTCCTCGGTCGAGAAGGCGAGCGTGTCCGCGCCGCTCGGAAGGCCACGGATGAAATTGGAGATGTCCGTGCCGACGACGGCACGGCGGTCCTCCGCCCGCACCTTGGTGGCCCCGGGGATGGAGACCACGCGCTCCCGACCGTCGTCGGGAGCGTGGTCGTAGACGCCCCGCTCGAGCGCTCTCAGCAGGGTGGACTTGCCGTGGTAGCCTCCGCCCACGATCAGCGTGACGCCGCGCGGCACGCCCATCCCGGCGACCTCGCCGGCGTGCGGAGCAGGAAGTGTGACGCGCAGGCTGTCGGGCGACCGGAACGGCACCGCGCGTTCCCGCTCCATGGGCGCGTCGTCCACCCCCGAGCGGCGCGGCAGAATCGATCCATCCGCGACGAACGCGACGAGTCCTCCAGCCTCGAGCCGGGCGCGCAGCGCGACCGCGTCCTCGACCGTCTGGACGTGCCGTCGGAGCGCCGCGCGGCCCGTTCCCGAGAGCGGCAGGACCGAGCCCATGGCCTGCGGGAGGCCGTCGCAAAGCAGGGCCCCGGCCGCGGCTCCCAGGATCCGACGCCCGCGCGCGGGCAGGCCGACGCGGAAGCGCAGTTCGACCGCTCCATCTTCACCGACGCGCGCGGCCGACCTGCCCAGCACCTGCTGGACGGGTCGGGGCGTGGCGAAGGCGCCCCCATGCCCGCTTCCAACGCTGGCGGAGGCGTTCGAGAGGGCCGCCGCCATGCGACGGTGGAGGAAGTCGGCGCTCGCGCGACGTGCATCCGGCGTGCGGGTCGCGTACGAAGGCAGGTCGGCGGCCACGGTCGGGTAGAGGGCGCGCAGGCGCGTAGGGTCGGCGAAGGGATCGCCCTGGACGTGGTCGAACACGAGATCGAAACCAGGCCCGGCGTAGACCCGGCCCTGGAGCGCCCTGTACGCCTTGTACCCCCTCCCCTCCCAGCTTTCGAGCTCCGGGCGGAGCGTCGCCAGGTCCGGCGACCCCCTGGCGGGTGGTGTGGTGTGCATGGACGAGGTTCACGCCAAGCGCAGGACCGGCGCAACCCTTTCCGGCTGCTTTATTTCCCGGCCGGGCCGGGATCCGGGGGCATGGGGACAACGGCGTGGATAACCTTGATCGTCGTCCGACCGAAGGCGATTCGCTTTCGGGTATTATTCGGGTAATATACGGGCAATGTTCGGGGTAACAGGTGTTTGCGACGTTTTCGCCGACACCCGAGGCTGGTCGGAAGGCTGTGGAAAACATCGTGGGAAAAGGCGTTGCGGGGAGTCGTACGGGGGCGCGCCGGTCGAGCGCCAAGTTGGCGACCCGGGTAGGCCATGACATGACCAGCCTCTGCGGCGGTGGCCCGGCACGGCCGCGCAGGACCGGCGCTCGATGAGGAAGCCGTTCGGGGCGGTCGGTCCCCAAGGGGGCGGCCGACGTCATCGCCCACCGCGCGAGTCGACCCTCCCGCGGGCCGCAACCCGGCTCCGCGAAGCCGTTCGCAACCCTCGCGGTACCGCCGCGACCGGTGCCTGCGGAAGGTCGGCGTTTCACGTGAAACACCAGCGCGATCCGGCGCGCGGCCGGGAAGTCGGCGTTTCACGTGAAACAATCCGAGAGGGGCCCGCTGTTCACGCTCCCCGCCCCCCCCTATATTCGGCCGCCAACCGACTTTTCCCGGGGACTGGGTGCAGGCAGCAGTGGGGGAGGGAATGTCACGCATCATCGCGATCGCCAACCAGAAGGGCGGCGTCGGCAAGACGACGACCGCGATCAACCTCGGGGCGTGCCTGGCCGCCGCCGAGAAGCGCACCCTGGTGCTCGACATCGACCCGCAGGGGAACGCGACCAGCGGCCTCGGCGTCGAGGTCGAGGCTACGGCCCCCTCGATTTACGAAGTCCTCGTCGACGGCGAGCCCGTCTCCGCTGCGATCCGCCCGTCCGGTCACCTCCCGTACCTGGATATTCTGCCCGCAACCCGAGATCTCGTCGGCGCCGAGGTCGAACTGGTGGAGCGGGATCGACGCGAGTTCGTTCTCAAGACGGCCCTCGAGCCGGTGCGGGCGAAGTACGATTTCATCCTGGTCGACTGTCCGCCGTCGCTGGGCCTTCTCACGGTGAACACCCTTGCCGCGGCGGACTCCGTGCTCATCCCCATTCAGTGCGAGTTCTACGCGCTCCAGGGACTCTCGCAGCTGCTCAATTCGGTCCGCATGGTGCAGCGGGGACTGAACCCGGGGCTGGAGATCGAGGGCGTTCTTCTCACGATGTACGATCGCCGTTTGAACCTCTCCAAGCAGGTCGCGGAGGAGGCGACGGAGTACTTCGGCGAGCGCGTCTATCGCACGACGATACCGCGCAATGTCCGGCTGGCGGAGGCTCCCAGCTTCGGCAAGCCGATCATCCTCTATGACATACTCTCCCAGGGAGCTCAGAGCTACCTCGCTCTGGCGCGCGAGCTGATCGAGCGGGTCGCGGCCACGACGTCAAATGTTTCCGAGGTCGAATTGAACGAGGTGTCGCCCTGATGGCCCGTCGGGACCGCCTCGGCAAGGGTCTGGGCGCTCTCCTCGGGGAGTACCTCGAGCCCGAGACGACGGCGTCCCGTGCGAGTGGAGAACTCCGGCTGCCGGTCGGCGCGGTCGTGCCGAACCCCTACCAGCCGCGGCGTGATTTCGACGCGTCGGAGCTCACCGAACTGGGGACCTCGATCCGCGAGAACGGCCTGCTGCAGCCGATCGTGGTGCGCCCGGCGGCCGGCCGGCCGGATCGCTGGGAACTCGTCGCGGGGGAGCGCCGCTGGCGGGCGGTGAGCGAGCTGGGCTGGACGGAGATCCCGGCCATCGTGAGGGAGGTCGACGACCGGACCCTCCTCGTGCTGGCCCTCGTGGAGAACCTCCAGCGTTCCCAGCTGTCGGCGGTAGAGGAGGCGCTCGCCTTCAAGCAATTGATGGAGGAGTTCGACCTGACGCAGAAGGAGGTCGCCGAGGCGGTGGGTCGAGACCGTTCGACCGTGGCCAACACTCTGCGCCTCCTGCAACTCCCGGCGCAGGTACGCGCGATGCTGGACTCCGGCGAGCTGTCGGCGGGTCACGCGCGTTCGCTGCTCGGACTTTCCGAAGGCCGGACGGCCACGGCGCTCGCGCGCACGGCGATCGCGGAAGGCTGGAGCGTCCGGGCGCTGGAGGCGGCGGTGGCCCGGCGTCGCGCGGGCGCGAAGCCCGCCGGCCGGGCGGGGAGTCGGGGGCGGTCGGTCGAGGAGCGGCGGCTCGAGGAAGTGCTCCAACGCACGCTCGATGCGCGCGTGAGGGTGCGCGCGCGCGCGCGAGGCCGAGGTACGATCGAGATCCCGTTCCTGAACGACGAGGACTTCGAGCGTCTCTTCGAACGCTTGACCGGAAAGACCGCGCTCGATGTCTTGTAGGTGCGTGCGCAACGTGTCGGGAGGTGGCGCTTGAGCGACGGAAGGGCGGCCGGAGATCGCCGGATCACGGTCCTCATCATCCCCGACGGCGATCTCGAGACCCGTACGTTCGAGCTGTCCTACGGACGGCTCAAGCTGATGGTGGTCGCCGCCGGAGTGGCCTCGGTGCTTCTGGCGCTGATGGTGGCCACGTGGTTCGTCGTCGCAGCCCAGGCCGCGCGGGTGCCGGCGCTGGAGCGTGAGGTGAACCGGCTCGAGGCGGAGCGTTCCCAGGTGACGGAACTGGCGCGGCGGGTGGAAGAGGCGGAAGCGGCGTACGAGCGCGTGCGCCAGATGCTCGGAGCCGACGCGGCGGAGCCCGGCGACGACCCGATCCTCCCGCCCCTCGATGAGAGCGAAGCCGCAAACCCGCCCAGCGACGACATATCCATGGCCCCGGGGGACTGGCCGCTGGCCACGATCGGGTTCGTCACCCAGACCGCGAACCTCGACGGGCAGGGGCATACGGGTGTAGATATTGCCGTACCCAGTCAGAGCTACATCCGCGCCACGGCCCAGGGGACCGTCGTTGCCGCGGAAAGGGATTCCATCTACGGGCTCTTCGTGCTCGTGGAGCACGGCGGCGGTATCGAGTCGATGTACGGCCATGCCTCCGAACTGTTCGTGGAGCGGGGAGACGCAGTCGAGCGAGGCGAGGTGATCGCGCTCAGTGGATCGACGGGCCGATCCACCGCTCCGCACCTTCATTTCGAGATCAGAAAGGACGGAGTGCCCGTTGACCCAACCGGGTACCTCCGGCAACCGTAGCCGATGGCGATGTTCAAGAAGTCCCAAGACGAGCAGAGAACGGTGGACATGAAAGAGCGGCAACCACAGGTGGGAACGGCGAGCAACGACGGCGTGATCTCGATCGTCGGATCGGGGATGAAGGTCAACGGCGACGTCGAGACCGAAGGCACGATCCGCATCGAAGGACGCGTGGAAGGCACCGTTCGCGCGGGGAAGGCCGTCGTCGTGGGCAAGGAAGGCAAGATCAAGGGCGACATCTTCACCCAGGACGCCGTCGTCGGGGGCGAGGTAAACGGAACGATCGTGGCCGAGAGCCGCATCGAGCTCCAGGCCACCTGCGTCGTGGACGGCGAGATCCGCGCGCGGCGAATCCAGCTCGACGAAGGTGGCCGGGTGAACGGGAAGGTCCACACGGGCGAGGTGCCGAAGGGTACATCGAGCGGTGCGACCACCGCGGGCGCCGGTGCGAAGGGCGGCACCGACGCCGGCGATTCTCGACCCGGCAGCGGCAATTCGTCCGCGTCCGCGAGCGGCACCCGGACGGATTCGTCTTCCACGCCGTCCACGCCCGCGCCGGCGGGCTCCGGGGCGCCAAAGCGCTAGCGTTCACGGCGCGCGCGTGCCCGGCCATCCATGACCCCCCACGGCGGGCTCCGCGGTCGCGGCTTTTCGCGGCCGGCAAGTCGGTCGTGTCCGGCGCCATCGGCAAGGGGTCCCTGCGGGCAGTTGTCCACAGGCGATGACCGTCCGTAACTCCCGCTGAAACAACGGAGTGGGGCAATCCCTCCAGGGATCGCGGCGGTGGTTGTGGAAAGCCTCCAGACCCGGGATACACGGCACCTGGAAGGACGATGAACACCGCCAAGCTGGTCCGCTACCTCGATGAGTTCCTGGCCGTGCGCGACATCCCGGACAGCGCCGGAGCGCTGAATGGACTGCAGGTCGCGGGCGCGGCGGAGATCCAGAAGATCGCCGCCACGGTCGATGCTTCCGAGGCCGCCATCCGCGGCGCGGTCGTCGCGGGCGCGAATCTTTTGATCGTCCACCACGGAATGTTCTGGGACGGCAACCAGCCCGTCACCGGACCGCGCTATCGGCGCCTGAAGCTTCTGCTAGACCACGACTTGGCGCTCTACAGCGCCCACATCCCGCTCGATGTCCACGCCGAGGTGGGCAACAACGCGCTGCTCGCTCGCAAGCTGGGGGTGCAGATCAGGGGCCGCTTCGGCGAACACAACGGAATCCAGGTGGGCGTCTTCGGAGACCTCCAGATTCCGCTCGGCGTCCTCGGCGACCGCGTCGCCGGCGTCGTGGACGGGCCGGTCCGGGTGATCGAGGGTGGCACGGATCCTGTGCGCCGCGTCGGCATCGTGACGGGGTCGGGAGCGAGCGCGCTGGCCGAGGCCGCGGCGATCGGTCTCGACGCTCTCGTCACGGGGGAGGCCAGCCACCACGCCTACTTCGACGCGACCGAGCGCGGGGTCAGCCTTCTTCTCGCCGGCCACTACGCCACCGAAACGCTCGGGGTCCGGGCCCTCGCCGAGCACCTCCAGGAGCGCTTCCAGATTCCCTGGACCTTCCTGAACCTGCCCACGGGGCTGTAGCGGGCTCCCACGCGCCGGGCGTTCCGGCCGCGCGGATGCCCGGGGCTCGAGACCTGCGGCTCCTCGATGGCGGCGGCCCTGGGCCGGTCAGCGCCCCATCATGCGGTCTCTCGCGGGCTTGAACTCGGAGCTTTCGAACCACTCCGGGAACGCGTCGCTCTGGGCGACATCGTAGCCGACCAGGAACACCAGGCGCGCCTGCTGCACTGCGCCCGAGAGGTCCATCCCGGGTTCGTACTCGTCGGACGGTTGGTGGTAATCCCGCTCGTCGTAGCGCGCGAGGCGCCGCTCTCCCCAGCCGGCCGGCCGGCCTCGATAGCTGAGGCCGTGTTCCATGTAGAGCGCGGGGACGCCGGCGCGCGCGAACGGGAAGTGGTCGGAGCGGAAGAAAAAGCCCCGGTCGGGCGCGCGGTCCGGAGCCAGGCGCATGCCCATCTCGCGGGCGCGCTCGCGCACGACCAGGCCGAGCGTGGAGCGGTCTGCGCCCATGGCGACGACATCGTTGGTCTCGCCCCAGAGGTTGGCCCCGTCCACGTTCACGATGGCCAGGGTCCTGCGTAGCGGCACGAGCGGATGGCGCACGTAGTGCTCCGCGCCCAGCAGGCCGGCCTCCTCCGCGGCGGTCGCGATGAACACGACCGACCGGCGCGGGCGCGGGTCGAGGGAGCCGAACGCCTCCGCCACTTCGAGCAGCGCGCTCACCCCGCTGGCGTTGTCGTAGGCCCCGTTGTAGATCGAGTCGCCGTCGACGGCGGGACCCACGCCGAGGTGGTCGTAGTGCGCCGTGAGCACCACGGCTTCCGGCCGCACTGCCTCGTCTCCTCCCGGCAGCACTCCCACCACGTTGGCGGTCTGGAGGAGGCGCACGGAGGCGCTCACGGTTCCCCGCGCGACGAGCCCCGTGCGCAGGGCGGAGAACTCCCTGCGAGAGGCCCGCGCGGTGAGGTCCCCCAGGTCCAGGTCGGCGCGCGCGACCAGGCGGCGCGCGAAATCGGTGGTGACCCACCCTTG
Organism: Longimicrobiales bacterium; assembly: GCA_035513295.1. GTDB lineage: Bacteria > Gemmatimonadota > Gemmatimonadetes > Longimicrobiales > RSA9 > DATHRK01. Next base: position 50,611 of record DATKCH010000127.1, on the reverse strand, counting down.
GAGAGGCGCGACGGGGGCGCCGTCGGGCCTGGGCGGGAGGGAGAACTGTTCGCCGGTCCAGGACGCCTCCACGACGCCCCACGGATAGCCCGCGCGCGCCGTGGAATGCACCAGCAGCACTCCGGCGGCGCCCCTGCGGGCGGCCTCCTCGAGCTTGTACGTCCAGCGGCCGTAGTAGGTAAGCGCGACGCCGGCGAAGAGGTCCGGCTCCATCGGCGAGGCGGGTGGGTCGCCGACCAGCACGAGCAGAACCTTGCCGGAAAGGTCCTGCGACCCGAAGTCGTCCCATCCGTACTCGGGGGCCGCGATCCCGTAGCCGGCGAATACGATCTCGCCCTCGACGTCGATCGCGGAATCCGCCACGCCGGGCCACACGACGGCTTCGGCCGGATAGGCGGCCGACAGGGGCGCGCGTGCGGACGCCGCGCCGGGGCCGGTGATGACGAGGGAGGAAGCACCCGGGTCGACCGTGGAGCCGAGCACCTCGAACGTCTGCAGGAAGTCCGGCCCGAGCGGTTCGAGGCCCGCGCGCGCGAACTGCGCGGCGATGTACGCGGCTGCCGCGTCGCCGCCCGCCGTTCCCGGAGCGCGGCCGCGCAGCGCGTCCGAGGCCAGGAAGCGGAGATGCGCATCCAGGTCGCGCTCGGTGATGCTCTCGAGCGCCTCCCGAAGGCTGGCCGCGCTGGCGGCCGCCCCGAGGACGAACGCGGCGAGGAGTGTGGCCGCGAGCACGGACCACCGACGCCGCGCCCGTCCTCCGAGTTCGCCTGTCCTCGTGCCCATCGCCTAGGCCATCCTCCCATTCTGTCGGCGCGCCCGCCGTCGGACGCGATTCCGCGCCGGTCCGTGGGACTCTCGTCGTTCCGCGCGCTCCGCGCCTTCGGTTGTTGGGCACCGACCCCGTGTATTACCGTGCCGGGTCGATGGCGGCAGCGACCGCTTCTCGCGAAACCCGTACGCCCGAAAGGTGCACCGATGCGCCGGCACACCCGCCTCGCTCGCCGCCTCGCCGCGGTGTCCCTCCTGCTGGCCGCCGCCGTGGCGACACGACCGGCGGCGCGGGCGTCCGCCCAGGCACCGGCGTCGGACTCCGAAGCACGGGTCCCGGCCCCGGCCGACTTCCTCGGTCACGCCGTGGGCGAGGACCGCCGCCTGGCCGACTGGGGCGAGGTGACCGCCTACCTGGACGCGGTCGCGAGCGCGAGCCCCCGGGTCCTGCTGGACACGCTGGGGCCGACGACCCTGGGCCGGCCCTTCGTGATGCTCACCATTTCCTCTCCGGAGAACCTCGCGCGCCTGGATCGTCTGCGCGAGGTCCAGCGCCGCCTCGCCGACCCCCGCAGCCTCGCCGAAGAGGATGACGTGGACGGACTGATCGCCGAGGCCCGGGCGATCGTACTCATCACCGCGTCGATCCACTCCACGGAGGTCGGCGCGTCGCAGGTGCCGCTCTCGATCGTGCACCGGCTCGCTTCCTCCGATGACCTCCGCGAGCGCAAGATCCTCGACGAGGTGATCCTGCTGCTCGTTCCCTCCCTCAACCCGGACGGCGTGGATCTGGTCGTGGACTGGTACGAGCGCACCCTCGGCCACCCGTGGGAGGGCGCGTCGCCTCCCTTCCTCTACCACCACTACGTCGGCCACGACAACAACCGCGACTGGTACGCGTTCACGCAGATGGAGACCCGGCTGGCTATCGAGCACGCGCACAACGACTGGCACCCGCAGATCGTCCACGACATCCACCAGCAGGGCACGCTCGGGTCGCGCTTCTTCCTGCCACCGTGGATCGACCCGGTCGAACCCAACGTGGACCCGCTGCTGGTCCAGGCGATCAACGACCTCGGCACGCACATGGCCTGGCGCATGGGCCTGGAGGGCAAGAAGGGCGTGGTGGTCAACGCGACCTACGACGCCTGGACCCCCGCGCGCGCCTACCAGCACTACCACGGCGGCGCGCGCATCCTGAGCGAAACCGCGTCCGCCAACATGGCCAGCCCGGTGGAGCTGCCCTTCGACACGCTGGAACCGGGGCGCAACTTCGACGCGCGCGTGCCGAGCTGGAACTTCTCCGATCCGTGGCCCGGCGGGGCCTGGCGGCTCGCCGACATCGTGGATTACATGGAATCGGGCGCCATGGCGCTGCTGGATCACGCAGCGGCGAACCGCGAGCTGTGGCTGCGGAATTTCCTCCGCATCGGGCGGCGCGCGGTCGATGGGTGGGACGAGTGGCCCGAGGCGTGGCTCATACCGGCGGACCAGCGCGACCCGGCCTCGCTGGCCGAGCTGCTGCGCATCCTGCGCGTGGCGGACGTGGAGGTGCACAGCGCCGGCGCGCCCGTGCGGGCGACTGGGGCGACCGCCGACGCGGCCGGCTTCCCGCGTGCCGGGGCGGAGGATGCCGGCGCGCGGGACTTCCCGGCGGGTACGTACGTCGTCCCGATGCGCCAGCCATACGCGTCGTTCGCGCAGGCGATGCTCGAGCGCCAGGACTATCCCGACCTGCGCCAGTATCCGGGAGGTCCCCCGCGCGCGCCCTACGACGTCACCGCGCACACCCTTCCGCTGCTGCTCGGGGTCGACGTCTTCCCGGCCGCGGGCATCGAGGGCGGCCTGGAGGCGGCCCGTCTCGGCGAGCCCGTCGACGGCCCCGAGGATCCGCGCGCGGCGCTGCTCGAGGCCGGAGGCACGCTCGAAGGCGAAGCGTGGCCGCGCATCGCCGTGTACAGGAGCCACCGGCCGACGATGGACGAGGGCTGGACGCGCTGGGTGCTGGATACCTTCGGCGTCCCGTATCGCACCCTCGTGGACGCCGACGTGCGGGCCGGCGCGTTGCGCTCCGCGGACGTTTTGCTACTCCCCTCCCAGGGACGCGAGGAGCTGCAGGGCGGCTTCGAGGAGGGCGAGACATTTCCGGAGTTCGCGGGCGGACTGGGCGATGAGGGCGGCGAGGCGATCGCCGCGTTCGTGCGCGGCGGCGGACGTCTGGTCGCGCTGGAGGAGGCCTCCGAATACGCGATCAGGCTGCTTGACCTGCCCGTGCGCGACGGCGCGGACGGCCTCGGCAGCGGGGAGTTCTTCATCCCGGGTTCGATCCTCGGGCTGAGCGTCGCTCCGGAGCTGGCCGCGGCGGCGGGAGTGCCGGAGCGCGTCGGTGCCTGGTTCGAGCGCGGCGGCATGGCGTTCCGGACCGAATCCCCGGACGTGCGCATGACGGCGCGCTACGATCCCGACTGGACCCTCCTGAGCGGCTGGGCGCTAGGCGCCGAGCACGTGGCCGGCGCCGGGGCGATCGCGGTGGCGCGGGCGGGAGCGGGAGAGGTGTGGCTCTTCGGCTTCCGGCCGCAGTACCGCGGGCAGTCGCGCGCCACGTTCCCGCTGCTCTTCGAGGCGCTGCGGAACCGATCGGGGGCGCCGGTGAGCTGAACGCCGTCGCGGACGCACGCCGGCGGACCGGCGGGTCAGCCGGTCAACGCCGCCCGCGCGGCCGCCTCGTAGTCGGGCAGGACCTGCGCGTGGTCCCGGTATTCCGGCAACGCGCGATCGCGCTCGGAAGGGAGCGCCTCCAGGAACCGCCGGTAGTACGCGCGGGCCGCGTCCTCGTCGCCCTCCCCGCGCGCGGCGGAGGCCGCCGCCGCCAGCGCAAGCAGGTGGTTCGGGTCCTGCTCCAGAACCGACTCCGCGGTGGCCCGGGCTCCCGCGAAGTCCTCGCCGACCGCCTGCACGAGGCTCAGGTGGAACCGGCCGTCGGCGTCCAGGTCGCCCGCCATGCCGTAGGCGTCGAGCGCCATCGGGACGAAGAAGCGCGCGCGCGCCGTGTCGCCGGCGGCAAGCTCCCGCATGATCCGGTCGAACAGGCCGTCCGCGTTGGCACGCATGTCGCCGGATAGCGCGGGGGGTGGAGCGCCGCCGGGCGTGCTCATGGAGCCGGGAGCGCCGGGTCCGCCGCCTTCCGTGAGGGCGCCCGCGCCGGTCGGGCCGATGGTGACCGGCTCTGGCCCGCGCCCGGGCAGCAGCAGCGCGGCGACCAGCGCGGCGAGGCCGACTCCCGCCAGGACCGCCGCGGGGTGGACCCGCAGCGGGCCCGGGAGTCGCCTGCCGCAGCCGGAGCAGTAGCGCGCGTCCGGGGGCGGCGAGGCGCCACAAGCCGTGCACGCCGCCGGCTTGAGGCGCGCGCCGCAGTCGGCGCAGAAGGCGCCGTCGCCCGCGGCGCCGCATCGAGGGCAGTCGATCGTGGCCATGGTCAGGCACGTTAGCCGCGGGCCGCGCCGCGCGATACCGGGGATTCCCCGTGGTCGGCGGTTCCGGGCTACGTCCCGGGTCCCTGCGCGACGCCGCGCCTTGCGCCGCCCGCGCCACGCGCGAAAGCTCTCCCGTTCCTCCGATGTCGCCGCCGCGGCTGACCGACGTCCGACGGCGCGAGGGTCCCGCGACCGGAATCGAGGCATGGCCCAAGCACCGAAAGAACCCGCCGGAACCGCCGACACCGAACACCTGCACCCGTTCGGCAAGCACGTCCGGATCACCGAGGACGAGCGGCTCCTCGAGCGGGAGCACGTACCCCCGGCCTTCGTCCACACGGACACGTGGCGCGTGTTCCGGATCATGGGAGAGTTCGTCGAAGGTTTCGACACGCTGGCGGAGCTGGGTCCCGCGGTCAGCGTCTTCGGCAGCGCCCGGACGCCGGAGGAACACCCGATGTACGCCGCGGCGCGCGCCACCGGAGCCGCACTGGCGCGCGCCGGCTTCGGCGTCATCACCGGCGGCGGGCCGGGCATCATGGAGGCGGCCAACCGCGGCGCCGTGGACGTGGGGGGAACGTCGGTCGGCTGCAACATCGAGCTGCCCTTCGAGCAGGGCTCTAACCCGTACGTCGAGGTGGAGATCAACTTCCGGTACTTCTTCGTCCGCAAGATGATGTTCGTGAAGTACGCCGACGGGTTCATCATATTCCCCGGCGGGTACGGGACGATGGACGAACTCTTCGAGGCCCTGACGCTCATCCAGACGGGCAAGGTCTCGCGCAACTTCCCCATCGTCCTGTTCGGCGAGGCGTACTGGCGGGGATTGTTGGATTGGGTCGGGGAGACCATGCTCGGTGGCGGAACCATCAAACAGGCCGACCTGGATCGGCTCGTGTGCACGGACGATCCGGCGGAGGCCGCCCGCGTCATGGTGCGCGCGTACAACGCGGGGATTCGGGCGAGAGCGGAGGGCCGATAAGATGCAGACCAAGCGGGTCGCCGTGACCGGCGCGTCGGGACTGGTGGGCGGCGAACTCGTCCGCGAGCTGCGGGAATTCCGACACTCCGTCCGGCAGCTCGTCCGGAGCCGCCAGGCGGCCGGCGAGCGAGACAACGTGTACTGGAATCCCGAGGAAGGCGTCGTCGATGCGGCATCGCTGGAAGGACACGACGCCGTCGTCCACCTCGCCGGCGAGAGCCTGTTCCAGGTGTGGACCAGGCCCGCGAAGGAGCGCATGTGGGAAAGCCGCGTGCGGGGCACCCGCCTGCTCGCGGAGAGCCTGGCGGGCCTCGGCAAGCCGCCCCCGGTCCTGGTGTGCGCGTCCGCGATCGGGTACTACGGAAGCCGACCCGCGGACGAGAGGCTGACCGAGAAGTCCCCGAAGGCCGACGGATTCCTGGCGGACCTGGTCGCGGCGTGGGAGGCGGCGGCAGACCCGGCGCGGGCCGCCGGAATCCGCGTCGTCCACCTGCGTTTCGGCATCGTCCTGAGCGCTGAGGGTGGCGTCCTGTCGGCCATGCTGCCCGCGTTTCGCATGGGCCTGGGCGGCACCGTCGGAAGCGGCGACGGCGCCTTCGCGTGGGTGGCCGGGCACGAAGTGCCGGGGGTGGTCCGGTTCGCCATCAAAAACCATGAGCTGGAGGGCCCGGTGAACGTGGTCGCGCCGGAGCCGGCCACCCAGGAGGCCTTCGCCGACACCGTGGCAGGCGTCCTGGGCCGGCCCTCGTTCATGAGGGTCCCCGCCGCCGTGGCGCGACTCCTGCCCGGCGGCATGGCCGAGGAAACCATCCTCGCCAGCACCCCGGTGTACCCGGAGAAACTTCTCGCGCACGGCTACCGCCACCGGCTCCCGGACCTGCGGGAGGCGTTGCGCTACGAGCTCGGCGTGAAGCTGAGCGCGTGATCGGCCGGACGCGCGGGGTTGGCCCTTTTGTTATGTTGACCGGCTACGATTCGACGCTACATGGCGGACAGATGACGCGAGATACCGCCCCCCGGCGGGGCTACGCGCCCGGCGGCAAGAACACGGGCATCGTCAAGTCCAAGGGCACGGCCCGCCTGCCCCTCCTGGAGGGACAGGCGCCGCTCCCGATGGACGCCCGCAAGCCGCCGTGGCTCAGGGTCCGATCACCGGGCGGGGACAACTACCGCCGCCTCAAGAAGCTCATGCGGGGCCAGCGCCTCCATTCGGTGTGCGAGGAAGCCGGCTGCCCCAACATCGGCGAGTGCTGGGAGGCCGGGACCGCGACCTTCCTGATCCTCGGGGACGTCTGCACGCGCGCCTGCAAGTACTGCGCGATCGCCCACGGCATGCCCACCGAGCTGGACTGGGACGAACCGCGCCGGGTCGCCGAGGCGGTCGCCGAGCTGGAGCTCGAGCACGTCGTCGTCACGAGCGTGAACCGCGACGAGCTGGAGGACGGCGGTTCGGCGATCTTCGCCGAGACGATCCGGCTCACCCGGGAAGCCCGGCCGAGCTGCACCATCGAGGTCCTGATCCCCGACTTCAAGGGCGACGAGGACGCGCTCCGCGCGGTGGTCGATGCCAGGCCCGACATCCTCAACCACAACCTCGAGACGGTCGAGCGGCTGCACCCCTGGGCCCGGCCGGGCGGGCGCTACTGGCGCAGCATCTCCTATCTCGGCGCGGCCAAGCGCATGGATCCTTCGATGCTCACCAAGTCCGGGGTGATCCTGGGCATGGGCGAGACCGGCGAGGAGATCCGGACCGCGATGATGGACCTGCGCAGGGCCTCCGTGGACATCCTCACGCTGGGCCAGTACCTGCGCCCCTCGCCCCACCACGCACCGGTCGCGCGCTGGGTGACGCCCGCGGAGTTCGCCGGGTGGAAGCGCGCGGGCGAGCGCGAGATGGGCTACCGGCACATCGAATCCGGCCCGCTCGTGCGCTCCAGCTACCACGCGGAGAAGCAGGCGCGCAGCGTCGAGGCCGGAGACGTCGGCGAGCTCAGCGACATCCTCGAGACAGACGTGCCCGCGCCCGCCGAGGTCGTCGCGCGCGGCGCGCCCGGATCGGCCGCCTCGAACGGCGCCGCCGCCCCACTCGTGCAGATCGATCCCCTGCGCAAACCGGCCTGATGGCGCACGAGCTGATCGAGCGCCTGGAGCCCGACGCGCACCTGGGCATGCTCCGCCTCATGCTCCTCGGGCGCCGCTTCGAGGAGAAGAGCGCGGAGTCCTACGCGCTCGGCAAGATCGGGGGCTTCTGCCACCTCTACATCGGCCAGGAGGCCGTCGCGGTCGGCGCGCTCGCGCCGCTACGGGAAGACGACTACGTCGTCACGGCGTACCGCGACCACGTGCAGGCGATCGTCAAGGGGATACCCCCCCGCGAGGTCATGGCCGAACTGTACGGGCGCGTGGACGGCTCCTCGGGGGGCAAGGGCGGCTCGATGCACATGTACAGCGCCGAGCACCGCTTCCTCGGCGGCTGGGGCATAGTCGCAGGCCAGATCCCGCTGGCGACCGGCGTCGGCTGGGCGATCCGCTACCGCGGCGGGAACCAGGTGTGCGTCTGCTTCATGGGCGAGGCGGCGGTCAACCAGGGCGCCTTCCACGAATCGCTGAACATGGCGGCGCTGTGGAAGCTTCCGGTCATCTACATCGTGGAGAACAACCGATACGGCATGGGCACCGCGTGGGAACGCGCGTCGTCGCTGTACGACGTGTCCAAGAAGGCGTGCGCGTACGCGCTGCCCTCGGCGGTCGCCGACGGCATGGACGTGCTGAAGATGCGGGCGACCGTGGAGGAGGCGGTCGAGCGCGCGCGAGAGGAGTCGATGCCGACGCTCATCGAGGCCCGCTGCTACCGTTTCATGGGGCACTCGATGTCGGATCCCGTGCACGGCGTCTACCGCACCAAGGAGGACGTCGAGGAGGCCAAGCAGGAAGACCCGATCAAGACCTACATCGACCAGCTCAAGGAGGCCGGGCTCCTGACCGGCGACCGACTCGAGGAGATGGACGCGGAGGTTCGCGAGGAGGTCGAGGACGCCGCCGAGTTCGCCGAAAACTCTCCGCCGCCCCCCGAGGAGGACCTGCACCGGGACGTGTACGCGGAGATCAACCCGGGGGGCAGGCTGTTCCTGGAGGGCGTCGGCGCCCCGGACCCCGCCCTCGGCCGCGCCGGCCGCGACCCCGGCGCCGGAGGCGGCTGATGGCGGTCATCACCTATCGCGAGGCGCTGAACCAGGCGTTGGCGGAGGAGCTGGAGCGCGACCCCGACGTGTTCCTGATGGGCGAGGAGGTCGGGCAGTACGATGGCGCCTACAAGGTCTCGAAGGGACTGCTGGAGCGGTTCGGCGAAGAGCGGATCGTCGACACGCCGATCACCGAGCTGGGGTTCGCCGGGCTGGGGATCGGTGCCGCGATGGTGGGCCTGCGCCCGGTGATCGAGTTCATGACGTGGAACTTCGCGATCCTGGCCAACGACCAGATCGTCAACAACGCGGCCAAGCTGCACTACATGACGGCCGGGCAGTTCTCGTGCCCGATCGTCTTCCGCGGCCCGACCGGCGCTGCGCTCCAGCTCTCGGCGCAGCATTCCCAGGCGCTGGAGGCCTCGTACGCGCACTTCCCCGGTCTCAAGGTCGTGGTTCCCGGAACGCCGGCGGACGCCAAGGGACTGCTGAAGGCCGCGATCCGCGACGACGACCCGGTCATCGTCCTCGAAGGCGAGCTCCTGTACGCGCTGAAGGGCGAGGTGCCCGAGGACGAGGACTTCGTCATCCCCCTCGGCGTGGCCGAGGTGAAGCGCGAGGGGAAGGACGTCTCGATCCTCACCCACGGCAAGATGATCAACGTCGCGCTCCAGGCGGCCGAACGGCTCGCCGAGGATGAGGTGGACGCGGAGGTCGTGGACCTGCGCTCGCTGCGGCCGCTGGACCTGGACACGGTCATCGCGTCGGTCGAGAAGACCAACCGGGCGGTCTACCTGGAAGAGGGCTGGGGGTTCAGCGGGATCGGCGCGGAAATCGTCGCGCAGGTCCAGGAGCACGCGTTCGACCATCTGGACGCGCCGCTGCTGCGCGTGCACCAGGTGGACGTGCCGATGCCCTACAGCAAGGAACTCGAGAAGCTGGCCAAGCCGAGCGTCGATCGGACGATCGAAGCGTGCAACCGCGTGCTGTACCGCTGACGCCGGGAGATTGACGGAGACATGGTCACCAAGGTCCACATGGAAGCGCTGTCCCCGACGATGGAGGAGGGACAGCTCGTCACCTGGCTGAAGGGCGAGGGTGACGACATCAGCGAGGGCGATGTCCTCGCTGAGATCGAAACCGACAAGGCGACCATGGAGCTGGTCGCGCGCGGGGCCGGGGTGCTCCGCAAGCAGCTCCTCGGAGAAGGCGAAACCGCCGAGGTGGGAGCCGTGATCGGCGTGATCGCGGACGCGGACGAGGACATCTCGGCGGTCGTGGACGGCGCCGGGACGAAGGCCGCCGAAAAGACCGAGGGCGCGGCGGCCGAAGAGGCGGCGGCCGACGACAAGGCCGAGGAGAAGGCCCCCGCGCAGGCGCGGGCGGCGGGCGCGATGGCCGACGGCGAAGGCGCGGACGCCCACGACGGGGGCGCGAGCCCCGGCGGCGCGCGCGGCGAGGATACCGTCCAGCGCGAGCCCGCGGAGGCCGAGGACGGCGAGGCCGCCGACCCGGGCGCGGACGCCTCGGCGGACGGAGCGGGCCGCCTGCGCGCGTCCCCGCTCGCCCGCCGGCTGGCAGAGGAAGGAGGGCTCGACCTCGGCGCGATCGAGGGCAGCGGACCGGGCGGCAGGATCGTCAAGAAGGACATCGAGCGCGCCGCCGAGGAGGGCGCCGCGGCCGCGGGCCCGGCGCGCCCGAGCGCCCCCGCGGCCGAGGCGGAGAGCGTGAAGGTCTCCCAGATGCGCAAGGCGATCGCCAAGCGCCTGGTCCAGTCGATCGGCCCCATTCCGACCTTCTACCTGACGATCGAGGCCGACGTCGGCCGCCTGTTGGAGTTGCGCGGGCGCATGAACGCGCGCCTCGAGGAGCGCGGCGAGAAGGTGTCCGTGAACGACCTCATCCTGAAGGCCACGGCGGAGGCGCTGCGCCGTCACCCCGAGGTCAACGCGTCCTGGCGGGGCGACACGATCGAGCGCTACGGCCGGGTCCACGTAGGCGTGGCGGTCGCGATCGACGACGGTCTGATCACGCCCGTGGTTCGGGACGCGGACCGCAAGGGCGTCGCCGAGATCGCCCGCGAGGTCCGCGAGCTCGCCGGCCGCGCGCGCGACAAGAAGCTGGCGCCCGATGAGTACCAGGGGGCGACGTTCTCGGTGTCCAACCTGGGCATGTTCGGCATCCAGGAGTTCACCGCGATCATCAACCCCCCCGAGGCGGGCATCCTGGCGGTGGGCGCGGTCGAGGAGAAACCGGTCGTCGTGGAGGGGGAGGTCGTGATCAGGCCTCGCATGCGCGTGACCATGAGCTGCGACCACCGCGTCGTCGACGGGGCTATGGGCGCGCGCTTCCTGACGACCCTGCGGGACTTCCTGGAGGACCCGATGATGATGGTGTTGTAGCGGTTCGATTCGAACAGGAGACGACAGCGTGGCGGATAGATTCGACCTGGTGGTGATCGGCTCCGGCCCGGGAGGCTACGTGGCCGCGATCCGCGCGGCTCAGCTCGGCATGAGCGTCGCGTGCGTCGAGGCCCAGGAGCTCGGCGGGGTGTGCAACAACTGGGGCTGCATCCCCACCAAGGCGCTCCTCGAGAGCGCGCAGTACGCGCGCAGGGTCGGCGGCCTCGAGGACTTCGGCGTCGCGGTCGGCGAAGTGACCCTGGACCTGGGACGGGCAGGCGAGCGCGCCGGCAAGGTCGCCAGCGCCGGAGCCAAAGGGGTGGCTTACCTGTTCAAGAAGCACGGCATCGAGACCGTGTACGGGTGGGGGCGGCTCGCGGGCGCCGGCAAGGTCGAGGTCGAACCGGGCAAGGTGCCGGGCCATGGTGATGGCAAGGCGCCCGAAGCGAAGAAGCGCACGCTCGAGGCGAAGAACATCATCATCGCCACGGGCTCGCGGCCGCGCTCGCTGCCGATCCTGAAGATCGACGGCGACCGCGTCTGGTCCTCGGACCATGCGGTGTTCCCGGAGAACGCGCCGGAGACCCTGGCGGTGATCGGCGCGGGCGCGGTCGGAATGGAGTTCGCCGACGTGTACGCCTCCTTCGGCACCAAGGTCGCGGTCATCGAGGCGCTGGAGCGCGTGCTGCCAGGCGAGGACGCCGACGCTTCGGCGGCGGTCGCCAAGTCGTACAAGAAGCGCGGCATCGACGTACTGGAGGGCGCCCGGCTGGAGAAAGCGGATGTCGGCAAGGACGGCGTGAAGCTCACCGTGAAGGGGAGCGACGGAAAGGAGCGGGAGCTAGCCGTCGAGCGCGTGCTCGTCGCGGTGGGACGCGCGCCCATCATAGACGACCTCGGGCTGGAGGCCGCCGGGGTGAAGACCGAAAAGGGCTTCATCGTCACCGACGACAAGATGCGCACGAGTGCCGAAGGGGTGTACGCGATCGGCGACGTCACCAAGCCGCCGCTGCTCGCTCACAAGGCGTCGCACGAGGGCATCGCCGCGGCGGAGCACATGGCCGGGGACGAGCACGCGGGCGTCGACTACGGCAACATCCCCTTCGTGACGTACTGCCACCCCGAGGTCGCCTCGTGCGGCCTCACCGAGGAGAAGGCCAAGGAGGCCGGCTACGAGGTGGAGGTCGGCAGCTTTCCGTTCAGCGCGAGCGGCCGGGCGCGCACCGCGGGCGAGACCGAGGGCTTCGTCAAGATCGTGCGCGACAAGAAGTACGGCGAGCTGCTCGGCGCGACGATCGTCGGTCTGCACGCGTCCGAGCTGATCGGAGAGCTCATCGTGGGCCGGCACCTGGAGACCACGGTGGAGGAGATGGACCGCGCGATCCATCCGCACCCGACGTTGTCCGAGTCGATCGCAGAGGCCGCGCTCGCGACGCTGGGGCGCGCGATACACATCTAGCAGGTCGCTGAAAAAGGGGAGCGAGCCGCGTTGGGAGTGTCAACGCGTCATGGGCCGGGTTTCAATCTCCGTTGGAGACGACGATCCGCGCGTCCTCGCTCGCACGCACCTCCCCGACCACGGTGGGCGTCTGCGGACCCTGGCCCTCGAGCCGACCCAGCAGGTCATCGATGCGTTCCGGCGCGACCGCGATCAGCAAGCCTCCGGACGTCTGCGCATCGGCGAGCAGCGTGCGCCGATCGTGCGTGACGTCCGACGCCCACCGAATCTCCGGCTCCAGGTCCAGCAGGTTGCGCCGCGTCCCCCCCGGAACGTGTCCGGCGGCGACGAGTTCCTGCGCGCCCGCCAGAACCGGCACGGCGAGCGCCTTCAGGTGGGCAGTGGCCCCGGCGCCGCGCATCATCTCGGCGAGGTGGCCGAGCAGGCCGTAGCCCGAGACGTCCGTCGCCGCGTGCGCGCCCGCCTCCGTCATCGCCTCCGCGGCCCCCTTGTTGAGCGCGCGCATGCTCTCCACGGCGCCCCGCAGGACCGCCGCCGGAGCCGCGTCCGCCTTCGCCGCGGTGGTGATCACGCCGGTTCCGATGGCCTTGGTGAGGACGAGCAGGTCGCCGATCCGCGCGGTGGAGTTGCGCACGATCCGGTCGGGGTGCACCTCCCCGACCACGCACATCCCGAACTTCGGCTCCGGATCCTCCACGGAGTGCCCCCCGATCACCGCGATCCCGGCCTCGGCCGCCACCTCGCCGCCCCCACGCAGGATCTCGGAAAGCAGCCCCTCTTCGCCGAGCAGCCGGCGCGGGAACGCCACCAGGTTCAGCGCGAACAGCGGCCGCGCGCCGACCGCGTACACGTCCGACAGCGCGTTCGCCGCCGCGATCCGGCCGAAGTCGTAGGGATCGTCGACGATGGGCGTGAAGAAGTCGGCGGTCGCGACGAGCGCTCGCTCCTCGTCGATCCGGTACACGCCGGCGTCGTCGGCCGTGGACGCGTCGACCAACACCGCCGGATCGGCGAACGTGACCAGGTGACGCAGGACCTGCGTCAGCTCGGAGCTACCGAGCTTGCACGCTCAACCGGCCCCGTGGGAGAGGTGGCTGAGGCGGATGCGTTCCCTCTGGTCCCTGCCGTCGCTGGATTCGGCCATGGGCGTGGCGAAAGCCGGCGGGCGCTTCGCCACACGGCGTCGCGCCCCGCTTCCGGATCGAGTTATTCTTGAGAATGGAGAAGCTTCACGACCTGCAAGATCGAGCGCGGCCGGGGGGGCGGCAAGCGTGGTGAGCGGACTCGTGCCCAGCCCGCGCTCGCGATTCGAGCGCGCCGTGGAAGGCCCGGACGTCGGCGTGGACCTGGCGACGGCGGCGCTGCTCATCGCGGCCGAGGAGTATCCGCAACTGCCCGTGGGCGCCTACCTGCACCGGCTCGACATCCTGGCGGAGCGCGCGCGCGACCGCCTCGCCGGCGAGAACGCGCCCACCGTGGTCCTGCACGCGTTGCTGCGGGTGCTGTTCGAGGAGGAGGGCCTGCGGGGCAACGCGGACGCGTACTACGACCCCCGCAATTCCTTCCTGAACGACGTGCTGGATCGGCGCCTCGGCATTCCGCTCACGCTGTCCATCGTCCTGCTCGAGGTCGGCTGGCGACTGGGGCTCCCGCTCTACGGCGTCAACTTTCCGGGCCATTTCCTGGTCGCCTACGAGGGGGAGAGCACGCGCTTCCTGATCGACCCGTTCGAAAAGGGCCGCATCCGCTTCGAGGACGAGGGCCAGGCGCTGCTCGACCGGGTCTACGGAGGGAGCGTGCGCGTGCAGCCGCCCTTCTTCGAGCCGGCGGGCCGCAGGGACATCCTGGCCAGGCTGCTCACCAACCTGAAGGCGATCTACCTGAACGCCCGCGACGACGTGCGCGCCCTGCACGCCGTCGAGCGGCTACTGCTGGTCATGCCCGAGGCCGCCGACGAGCTGCGGGACCGCGGCATCCTGTTCGCCCGCGCGGGACGCGTCGGCGAGGCGATCGAGGACCTGGCGCGGTACCTGGAGCTGACCCCGGGGGCGCCCGACCGGCGCCGCGTGAGCGGCATCCTGCGCGAGCTGCTGCGCCGGGGCGGCGAGTGAACCCGAGCGCGTACGCCGCGGCGCTGGATGAAGCGGCGCTGGCCCACCGGCCCGACCGGCGCGTGCTGGTCATGGAGGGCAGGGATCCGGCCGCGATGCTGCAGGGCCTCGCCTCGAACGACGTCACCCCGGTCGCGGGGGGCGCGTGCGTCTACGCCGTCCTGCTCACGCCGAAGGGCCGGATGATCGCGGACCTCCGGGCGCTTCCCGCTCCGGGGGGAGCGCTCCTAATGGACGTGCCCGCGGCCGCCGTCGAAGCCGTGGGCGCGCACCTGACGCGCTTCGTGCCACCCCGCATGGCGAAGGCGCGTCCGAGCGACGAGCGCATCCTCGGCCTGTACGGCCCGGCCGCCGCCGAGCGCCTGGCGCCGCACGCGGGTGGCGCCGCGCCGGACCCCACCCCCGACGCGCTCACGAGGGGTCCCGGGGGGCTGCTGTTCGTGGGCACCCGCTACGCGGGCGTGCCCGGCGTCGACGTGGTGGGCGCGCCCGGGGCCCTCGAAGGCATCGCGACCGACCTCGAGGCCGCGGGGGTCCCGCTCCTCGACCCGGACACGCTGGAGGTCCTGCGCGTGGAGGCGGGGAGTCCGCGGTGGGGGGCGGAGCTCGATGAGGAGCGCATCCCTTTGGAGGCGGGGCTCGCCGACCGCGCCATCAGCCAGACCAAGGGCTGCTATACCGGGCAGGAGGTGATCGTCCGGATCCTCCACCGCGGCCACGTGAACTGGCACCTGCGGGGGCTGACGATGGGCCGCAGCGGACCGCGGCCGGACCGGTCCGCCGCCGACGGAGACGGAGACGGACGTCTGGCGCCGGGCGCGGAGCTGACGGTCCCCGGCGAAACGAAGGTCGTCGCGAGGGTCACGAGCGCCGTCGACTCCCCACGCCTCGGTCCGATCGCCTTGGGCTACGTCCGCAGGGAGGTCGCGCCCGGCTCCCGTCTGGCCCTGCCCGGAGCGGACCCGGACGCCGGAGCCGCGGACACCGCGCGCGTAGTCGAACTGCCCTTCGAAGGCGCGTGAGCGCGGCGGGGTCCGGCGCCGCCGCGCGAGGACGCGCCGCCCGGCCGGGGCGCGGCGATGGTCCCGGAAGCCTCGTCGTCGCGGCGTTCATCGGGCCCGGGACGGTCACCACCTGCACCCTCGCGGGGGTCCAGTTCGGCTACCGCATGCTGTGGGCGCTCGCGTTCTCGGTCGTCGCGACGCTCGTCCTGCAGGAGATGTCGGCGCGGCTGGGCCTGGTCACCGGCGCGGGCCTCGGCGAGGCGGTGCGGGCCCGCTGGAGCGGCGTCACGCGGGCCCTCGCGGTCGGGCTCGTGGTCGCCGCGATCGGGATCGGCAACGCCGCGTTCCAGACCGGCAACCTGCTGGGCTCGGCGCTCGGGGCCAGCGAGCTGCTGGGAGGGTCGCCACGGCTGTGGGCGCTGGCCACCGCGGCCGCCGCGGCCGTGCTCCTGTGGACCGGACGCTACCGTGCCATCGAGCGCACGCTCGTGGCGCTCGTCGCGGTCATGGCCGTCGCGTTCCTGGCCACCGCCGTCGCCACTCGCCCGTCGCTGGCCGACCTGGCCGCAGGGTTCCTCCCCTCGCTGCCGGGCCGCAACGAGGACGCGCTGGTCGTCGCCCTGGGTCTGATCGGCACGACGGTCGTGCCGTACAACCTCTTCCTCCACGCGACGGCCGTTTCGAGGCACTGGGACGGTCCGGAGGACCTGCCCGCCGCGCGGCGCGATCTGACCGTCGCGATCCTCGTCGGAGGACTCGTGAGCGCGGCCATCGTCGTGACCGCCGCCGCGGCCGGCGTGGCCAGCGTGCGGGACGCGGCCGACATGGCCCGCCAGCTCCGGCCGCTGCTGGGCGACTGGGCCAACATCCTGTTCGCCGGTGGCCTCCTGGCGGCCGGGCTGACGTCCTCGATCACCGCCCCGTTGGCGGCCTCGTGGGCGCTGGGCGGGGCGCTGGGATGGTCCACGCGGCCGGACGACGCGCGCACCCGCGCGGTCTGGATCACGGTGATCCTCGTCGGCGCCGTGCTCGCCTCCACGGGGATCCGGCCTGTCCCCGCGATCCTGTTCGCCCAGGTGGCCAACGGCCTGCTCCTCCCGGCGATCGCGATCTTCCTGCTCGCCGCCGCCAACGACCTCCGGCGCATGGGGCGCTGGTCGAATCGCCAGGGCGCGAACATGCTCGCGCTGGCGGTCATCGGCGTCACGTTCCTGCTAGGAGCCCGAACGATCTGGCGCGCGCTCGGCGGCTGAGGCCCGCGCCGCCCTAGCCGAGCCACCTTTCCAGCCAGGCGTAGATCCGCTCGGCCATGGCGAGCCGGTGCGGGGCGAGCACGGCCCCGTGCCCGACGCCGGGGAACGTCTCGAGCTGCGCGTCCGCTCCCAGCCCGCGCAGATAGGTGTGCAGGTAGACCGACTGCTCAACGGGGACGAGGGTGTCGGCCTCGCCGTGAGTAGGAGGACCGGGGTGTCGATCCGGTGCGCGCTCCGGATGGGCGACGCGTCGTCCCAGGCGGCGCGCGCCGCCCAGGGGGCCCGCCCTGGAGCGAGTGCCACTGGACGGCGAGGTCGCCCTCGCCGTACGCCGCCTCGAGGTTCGTGTTGGCGGCGCCCAGCACCGCCGCCGCGATGGTCCTCGGGGTTCGGTATCCGCGCGAGCGTAGGCTGCGTCCCGCTCGCGTCCGGCGCAAAAGGGGATGCCCGCGCCGGGTCAGTCGCCTTACCTTTGGCCGCGGCGCCGCCACGGAGCGGCGTCCAGGTGAGTCGGCACACTCGACAGAACAGGAGAGCCGCAATGGCGCGAGCCAGCATTGCCGTCGCTCTGCTCACGGTGTTGCTTCCCGCCGCTTCCGCGGCGCAGATCGCCGAGCCGCTCCCGGCCGGCCGCTTCGCCTTCGCGCCGTTCGTGGGGCTGCGCGTCGGCCACACGGTCGAGTTCACCGATCAGGTCGGCTCCGCCGGCGCCACCGTAACGGAAACGCTGGAAGTCGATGGCGGTCCGACGATCGGCGCGGCGCTGCACGTGCCGCTCGTCGGCCGGCTGTCGGCGGTGGGTTCTGCGACCTGGTCGTTCTCCGAGGAAGGCAGGCTGACCGTCTCGGGAGATGGCGCGGCGAGCGTCGACGACGTGAACGACACCGGCACGATCCTGTTCGCGCGCGCCGGGCTGGGATACCAGTTCGTGGACACCGAGCCGGAGTCCCGCGTCCGCTCGGTCGCCGCGGTCCTGAGCGTAGGGCCCGTGGCGGCGCGGGTCGATTCCGGCGGCCTCACCGGCGTGGACCCACAGTGGCACTGGGGCGCGGCGATCGGAGCGGACGCGCTCCTGCCACTGGGGCAGAGGGGCCTTCACCTCTACCTGGCGGCCGACGACTACCTCATGTTCTGGGCCGGCGAGAAGCTACCCACGCGGCGCGCCTCCCCCGGCGCTTTCACCGATCGCGACGCCGAGTCCTCCAACATCCTGACGCTGCGCGCGGGGCTGGCGTACCGGTTCTGATGCATGGGTAGCGCGGCGACCATCGTCCTCGTCGTGGCGGCGGTGGCCATCGCGCTGGTGGCCCTTCTGGAGGTGCGCCGGTCCGCGGCCTCGGCGGCCGAGCCGGTGCGCCGCCTGGAGGCCCGGCTGCAGGACCTCACGGCGCACCTCGGGGGCCGTATCGAGGACTCGGCGCAGGCCGCGCGTGGCCTGACGGGCCTGGTGGACGGGCGCATGCGCGACGCCGGGCGAACCCTCGCCGAAGTGCAGACGCAGCTCGCGCGCCTGGACGAGGCGACGCGCCAGGTCGAGTCGGTAGGCCGGTCCATCGCGGGTCTCGAGAAGATGCTCGCGGCGCCGAAGCTTCGAGGCGGGCTGGGGGAGTGGACCCTGGAGCACCTGCTCTCGGAAGTGCTGCCGGCGGATCGCGTGCTGCGCCAGCACGCCCTCCCCTCGCGCGGAACCGTCGTGGATTTCGCGGTGCGCGCCGCCGAGGGGCGGCTCATCTGCATCGACAGCAAGTTCCCGCTGGAATCCTTCCAGCGGCTGCTGGAAGCGCGCGAGGCCGGGGCCGGCACGAGCACGGAGACGTCGGCACGGCGCGAGCTCCGCGCGGCCGTTCGCGGCCGGCTGGACGAGATCGCGGAACGCTACATCTGCCCGGCCGACGGCACCCTGGACTTCGCGTTCATGTTCGTGCCCTCCGAGGCCATCTACTACGAGCTGGCGGTCCGGGAGGCGGACGGGGGGCGCTTCCTGGCCTACGCCCGCGAGCGGCGCGTCGTGCCGTGCTCGCCGAACACGCTGTACGCATACCTCCAGGCGGTGCTGCTGGGCCTGAAGGGCGTGCGCGTGGCGGAGCGCGCCGGGCTGCTGCACAGGACCCTCGAGCACCTGCGCACCGACGTTGCCAGGTCGCGCGGGCTCCTGGACAGGGCCGCGCGCCAGTTCCGCCACGCCGGCCAGAACCTGGACGAAGTCGGCACCGCGCTGGGGGACCTGGAGCGGCGGCTGGACACGAGTCTGGCGCTGGAGGACGGCCCGTCGTTGGGGCCGGTGGTGGCGGAGGGGCGCTCGACGGAAGGCGATGCCGGGCGCGCCGAATCGCCGCGGTTGCCTCCGGACGCCGGAGCCGTCGGCCCGGAGCGCGGCCCCGACGCGGCAGGAGACCCGCCGTCCGCGCCGGGACGCTAGCGGGCTCTACGAATCTTCGGCGTCCGCGGCGGCGACCTCCCGGTGCGCCGCGATCGCCCGGCCCTCGGCCTCCTGCGCCACCTCGAAACCGATGCGCCCGGTCCCCATGGGGCTCTCGTGCTTCAGCGTCGCGAGGATCTGCTTGTATTCGGCCTCCATCTCGGCCGTGACCGACGCGCGCGTTGCCGCCAGCGCCTTCACGAACAGGGGCATCGGGACCTCCGTGGTGTCCAGATCCTCCCGCAGCGCCTCCAGGCCCGCGCGCCGCACGAGGTCCTCGAGGTCTGCGCCCGTGTAACCCTTCGTTTCGCGCGCCAGCGCGTCCAGGTTCACGTCCGGCCCCAGCGGCATGTTCGCGGTGTGGATGCCCAGGATTCGCCGCCGCCCCTCCTCGTCCGGCACGGGGACGTAGATCAGCTCGTCGAAGCGGCCGGGGCGGAGCAGCGCCGGGTCCACGAGGAGCGGCCGGTTGGTCGCGCCGATAACGACCACCCCGCGCAACGTCTCGAGCCCGTCCATCTCCGAGAGCAGGGTGTTCACGACGCGCTCGGTCACCGCCGGCTCGCCCCTGAAACCGCCGCGCGGCGGCGCCAGCGAATCGATCTCGTCCAGGAAGATCACGGTGGGAGCGACCTGCCGGGCGCGCGCGAACAGGCGGCTCACCTGCTGCTCGGACTCGCCGTACCACTTGGACAGCAGGCTGGACGACTTCGTGGCGATGAAATTCGCCTCGGCCTCACGCGCGACCGCCTTGGCCAGCAGCGTCTTGCCCGTCCCCGGGGGGCCGAACAGCAGGAAGCCGCGCGCGGGCCGGATGCCGAGGCGCTGGAACGCGTCGGGAAAGCGGAGCGGGAGCTCCACGCCCTCGATGAGTCGGTCCTTGGCCTCGCCCAGGCCGCCGATGTCGCCCCAGCTGACGTCGGGCACCTGGATCATGATCTCGCGCAGCGCAGACGGCTGGACGCGGTGCAGGGCCTCGTCGAAGTCCTCGGTGGTGACGCGCAGCGCCTCGAGCACGTCGGAGGAGATCTCGCCGGCGGCCATGTCGACGCCTGGCAGGGTGCGCCGGAGCGCCTCCATGGCCGCCTCCCGCGACAGCGCGGACAGGTCCGCGCCGACGAAGCCGTAGGTCCGACGCGCGAGCCGCCCCAGGTCCACGCGCCAGTCCAGGGGCATGCCGCGCGTGTGGATCGACAGGATCTCGCGCCGGCCGTCGGAGTCCGGCACGCCGATCACGACCTCGCGGTCGAAGCGCCCGGGCCGCCGCAGCGCCTCATCGATCGCGTCCACGCGGTTGGTGGCGGCGACGACGATCACGTTCTGGCGCGGATTCAACCCGTCCATGAGCGTGAGGAGTTGCGCCACCACGCGCCTCTCCACCTCCCCGGACGCCTCCTGGCGCTTGGGGGCGATGGAGTCGACCTCGTCGATGAACACGATCGACGGCGCCTGCTGCTCCGCCTGTTCGAAGACCTCGCGCAGCCGGCCCTCCGACTCGCCGTAATAGCGGCCCATGATCTCGGGGCCGGCGATGTGCATGAAAGCCGCGTCCGACTCGTTCGCGACGGCGCGCGCGAGCAGCGTCTTGCCGGTGCCCGGCGGGCCGTAGAGCAGCACGCCCTTGGGGGGGTCGATGCCGAGCCGCGTGAAGAGCTCCGGGTGCTTCAGCGGCAGCTCCACCATCTCGCGGATCTGGTCGATTGCGTCGCCGTGTCCGCCGATGTCGTCGTAGGTGACGTCGATGCGGCGGGCCTCCTGCGGCTCCGTGTACTCGGGCAGCAGCTCGACCTCGGTTTCCTCGGCGACCCGCACGACGCCCCGCGGCGTGGTGGAGACCACCACGAGGCGGATCTCTTGGAGGGCGTAGGCCGGCTGCTGGAAGAACGTGCGGAAGACATCCTCGGGAAAGCCGACCCCTTCGGCGCTCGACGAGGGCCGGTAGACCGCGGTCGAGATCACATCGCCGGCGGTGAGCGGCCGCCGGAACAGGGTCCTGCGGAGGAGCTCGGGCGAGCCCGAAAGCCGAACGTTGGTCTGCGCCGGGGCGAGGGTGACCTTGCGCGCGGAGCCGACCTCGGCGCGGCGGACCGTCACGTGGTCACCCATCCCGACGTCCGCGTTCGCGCGCTGGAGCCCGTCCAGGCGGATCACCTGCAGCCCCTCGTCCTCCGCGTAGGGCGGCAGCGCGATCGCCACCGTGCTCTTCTTTCCCTCGAGCTCGATGACATCGCCTTCCTTGACGCCGAGCTCCTCGAGCTCGCCGCTGCCCAGGCGCGCCACGCCCTTCCCCACGTCCTGCGGCTTGGCGCCCGCGACCTGCAGGCGCACGCTCGGCCGCTTCATGCTCTCCCCTCCTCCTCGCGGGCGGTGCGGGCGCTCGCGGTAACGGCTCGGGTGCGAGCGCCGGGGGTCGCCCAACGCGATCCCGGCCGAAGCCTACGACGGGCGGGCGCGAGGCGCCACAAGCGGCCGCGCGCGACCGGGCGTGGACCGCGCCGCCGCGCCCGGGTACTCTGGACCGGGTGGCGGGGCCGTCATGAACGCATAAACCCAGCCCTCGCCATCGGCATCTCAAGGACCGAACGGTTACGACGCGACGCCTGCGGGAGGCCGCGCAGCGGCTGAACGGCCACTTGCCACTCCACGGGACGGACCGACTGGCTTCAGCGAGCGCGGTGAACAGGACGATCGCGGCGGACGAGCAGGGCGGCGGCGCCCCCGAGCTGGTCGAGAGGGCCTGCGCGGGGGACGAGGCCGCGTTCGAGGCCATCTACAGGGGCAACGTCGGGCGCGTCTACGGCCTCTGCCTGCGCATGGTGGGCGAGCAGGTCGCCGCCGAGGAGCTGACGCAGGACGTGTTCGTCCGGGCGTGGCAGAAGCTCTCGCTGTTTCGCGGCGACAGCGCCTTCTCGACGTGGCTGCACCGGCTCGCAGTGAACGTCGTTCTCCAGAGCCTGCGCACCCGGAAGCGCCGGGAGGCGCGGGTGAGATCGACCGACGACGTGACCGCCCTCGCGGGATCGACGCGCCCCGCTCAGGTGGGTAAGCGTCTGGATCTCGAGCGAGCGCTGGATACGCTGCCGGTCGGCGCGAGGACGGTCTTCGTGCTGCACGACATCGAGGGATACAAGCACGCGGAGATCGCGGACATGACGGGCACGGCGGTGGGCACTTCGAAGGCCCAGCTGCACCGCGCCCGGAGGCTGCTGAGGGAGGTACTGGCATGAGCGAAACGCACCCGAACGAGGGGCTGCTGAACGAAGTCGCCGACGGCACGCTGGCCGCCGGCGAGGTGGACGCGCGCGCGCACGTAGAGGCCTGCGTCCAGTGCTCGGCGCGCGTCCGGGAGCTGCGCGACCTGCTGGAGAGTGCCCGACGCCTCGCCGAGCCCGTGCATCCGGAACGCGACCTGTGGGCTGGAATCCAGGCGCGCATGCGGGCCGGGTCGCGGGAGATCCCGTTCCCGGGCCGGAGCGTCGACCCGCCGGCGCGGGAGGCCTGGCCGCCCGCCCTGCGAGCGGCGGCCGCCATCGCGCTGCTGCTGGCCGGCGCCGCCGCCGGCATGCTGATCGCTCGCTCCCCACAGGAAGGGGCGGCCCCGGCCGCGTCGACGGCGGTCGGCGCGGACGCGGTCCTGGTCGCCGACGACGGGCTTCCGGACCTGCGCCGCGAGGTCGGCGGGGAGTACGAGGACCCGCTGGCCGAGCTGGCGGCGGAGCTCGACCGACGCCGCGGGCAGCTGCCGCCGGAAGTGATCGAGGAGATCGAGCGAAACCTGGCCATCGTGGACGGGGCGATCGACGCCGCGCGGGCGGCGTTCGACGAGTCGCCCGACGATCCCGTGCTGCCGCGGATGCTGCGCAGCGCCTACGGGCGAAAAGTGGAACTCTTGGAGCAGGCCATAGGTCTGCCGCGGACGATATAGGAGCGCACCATGCGACCCATTCTCAGGACGGCGACGGGGCTGGCGGCGGTCGGCTTGCTGATCGCCATCCCGGCCTCCGACGCGCACGCGCAGCGTGCCATCGACGAAACCCGGTCCCTGTCGCGGGACGGAGCGGTCGACGTCGAGAACCTGGCCGGGTCCGTTCGGGTTCGCGGCTGGAACCGAGACGAAGTCCGGGTGACCGGGACGCTGGGCCGGAACGTCGAGGCCCTCGACATCGACGGCAGCGGCAGCCGCGTGTCGATCCGCGTGCGTCACCCGCGCCGGAGCGGCTCGTGGCGCGACTCGGGGACCGAGCTGGAAATTCGCGTTCCGGCCGGTGCGCGGCTGCGCGTGGAAGCCGTATCCGCCGACATCGACGTGGAGGGCGTCGACGGACGCCTCGACCTCGAATCCGTCAGCGGGGACGTGGACATCCGCGGGGCCGGGGGGGCCGTGCGCGCCGAGTCCGTGAGCGGCACGGTCCGCTTCGAGGGGACGAGCAGGGACCTGCGCCTCCAAGCCGTGAGCGGCGACGTGGTCGTCGTCGGTGTCGACGGCGCCGTAGTTCGCGCAGGGTCGGTGAGCGGCGACGTGGACATCCGCGGCGGCACGTTCCGCGATGGCACCTTCGAGACGGTGTCCGGATCGGTCGCCTTCCAGGGCGCGCTCGCGTCCGACGGCAGCTTCGAGTTCGAGAGCCACAGCGGACGGGTGCTGCTGGAGCTTACAGGCGAGGTCAACGCTACCTTCGACCTGTCGACGTTCAGCGGCGATATCCGCGGCTCGGTGGGGGACATGGACCTCGCGGACCACGTGCAGCGGACCAGCCGCTGGACGCCGGGCAAGGAGGGTCGATTGACGGTGGGCAGGGGGAGCGCGCGCGTGGGCGCGAGCAGCTTCTCGGGCACCGTAGAGATCCGTCACCGACCCTGATCCCGGCGGTCGCACGAGCAAGAAGACGACCCCGGCCGGTTTCCCGGCCGGGGTCGTCCCGTGCCATCCCGTCCCCCCGCGAGACGCCGCTCAGGGCCGCACTCCCCCTCAGCGGCCCGCTACGTCCAGCCAGTGGTGCAGCAGGTCGGCGGCGCGGGTGGACCGCTCCAGCGAGAGCGCCGGATGGCCGTTCTCCAGAGCCCTGCGCGATTCGCGCAGGAGTTCCGCGGCCCGCTCCAGCAGGGCCCGCACGCGCGGATGCTCCTCCCCGTTCGCTTCCGCCTCCTGCAGGCGCGCGAACAGGACGCGGACTCGCTCGCTCACGCCGTCCAGGACGCGCACGGACACCTCCGGCCCCAGGACCCGCACCACGATCCGGGCCATCCCGAGCCGCGCCTCCAGCAGGAACTCGCGGGCCATCTCGAATTCGCCGGCGCGCCGTGCGCGCTTGGCCTTCTGCAGGGACTCCAAGATCGGCGCGAGCAGCGCGCGGGCTGCTTCCGGCCCCTGCTCGCGCCCCACGAGACGGATCGCCCGGTGGGTCAGCGCCACCAGCAGGGACCTGGACTCGACCGGGGGCCGGTCGCGCTCCCGCGCCTCCATGAACGCCGCTACGTCCGACGGCATGTCGGTCTGCCCGCCCCCCAGCTCGAGCACATCGCCGTCGAGGCGGCTTAGCTCGTCCTCGATCGAATCGCCCGCCGCCGGCGGCCCGGCGACGTCCTCTCCGCAGGCGGAGAGCGCCAGCGCCAGCAGTAGGGGAACGATCCCGGCCGTGCCGCGCCTGCCGCCGTTTGCCACGTAGACCTCTGTCATGGTCCGCTCCTCGGTTCTCGTGCGGAGCTGGCCCCCGTGGTATCCGACCAATCCGTGGATCCCGGCGTTAATTCGCTCGAGCGGAATGGCCGCGCTCAATGACGGAGCACCCGATCGTGGCGGTGAAGGCGGCGCCCTGACCGGCAGCCGAAGAGACCGTGAGGTCGCCGCCGAGCATGCGGCAGAGGCGGCGCGAGACGGCGAGGCCGAGACCCGTGCCGCCGCGGCTGCGCGTGCGCGCGTCCTCCACCTGCCAGAAGGGCTCGAAGATTCGATCGAGATCTTCCGGCGCGATGCCGCGTCCGGAGTCGGAGACGACGAACTCGCAGCCGTCTGCCGAAACGTTCGCCGACAACCGCACCCAACCCTCGTCCGTGAACTTGATCGCGTTGGTCACGAGATTCATCAGGATCTGACGCACTTTGTGCGGATCGGTCAGGAGATCCCCGTCGGGTACGTTATCGACGATGAAGCGCAGGCCCCCCTCGCGCGCCAGCGGTGCGGAGACCGCGACGACATCGGCGACGACGATCGCGAGGCCGGTCCGCTCGACGCGCACCGTCTCCTGCCCCGCGTCCATGCGCGAATACGTCAGAATCTCATCGATGATCTGTAGCAGGTGACGCGAACTGACGCGGATCTTCGCGAGGTGCGAGCGCTGCTGCTCGGTGACCGGGCCGCCGATGCCCGCGTGGAGCAGGTCGACGTAGCCGAGGATGGAGTTCAGCGGAGTGCGCAACTCGTGCGACATGATGGCGAGGAAGTCCGACTTGGCCCGGCTCGCGGACTGGGCGTGGTGATAGAGTAGCGCGTTGTCGATGGAGAGCCCCGCCCGCCGGCCGAGGTCGTGCGCGAGCACGACCGTGGTGTCCGGGAACGTGGCGCTCGTGCTGTGAATCAGCGTCATCGCCCCCAATACGCGCCCGCGCGCCGTGATCGGGACCGACAGCACGGCGCGCATTCCGAGGAGCGCGGCGATCTCCATCTGCCGCGGCGGAAGCTCGAATCGTCGCAGCGACTCGGCGCCGATGTCCTCCAGCAGGACCGGCTCGCCGGTCGCGATGGCGCGCGCGGGCGGTTGATCCGATGATGGGTCGAGTGGGAAGTTCTGCTCCAGTTCTCGCAGCAGGGGCTCCCGCTCTTCCCTCCCGCCGGAACCGCAGATGCGCCGCGGAGGCTTGCCGGGCTCCAGAATGTCTACGCAGCACCAGTCCGCGAGCGCCGGCGCGATCAGGTCGGCGAGCTTCCGTATCGCCTCACGCCAGTCGAGCGATGACGCGAGGATGCTGCTCGCGTCGAGCAGGAATTTCGCCTCCGACGGCGCGAAGAGCCGGGCGTCGGCCGTGGGCGTCCGGGCTCCCGAAGGCGCCGGTGTGGGCTGCGCCGGCTCGGGGCTCGAGGCGACGTCGGCCCGCTGCGTACGGGAGTCCAGGTTCACGGCGCCGCCAGGCGGTCCGCGGGCAGGGTGGCGGTCAGCACGGCCGAGGGCCGACCCACACGCGTCCAGGCGAACACCAACTCCTCCCCCGCGACCACGAACCTCGGGAAGCCGCTCGCGCGTTCCGCCCCTGTCGTGGTCACGACCAGCGGCGAGCCCGCGCGTCCGCTGGCGTCCACCCTACGCGCCCGCACCTCGGCGCCGTCCGCGGTGCGCTCGAGCCAAGTCACGACGGCGGCGCCGGCGCCCGTCACCTGGAGGTCGACCCGCCCCTCCGGCGATCCGCCGTCCACGCGGACGGGCGTCCCGAAGGACCGGCCGCCGTCGTCCGAAAACGCGACCTTGACCTTCGGCGTGTCCGCGGCGGCCGTGAACCAGGCCGCCGCGACGCTCTCGCCCCACGCCGCGACCGCGGGCCCGTTCACGGGGCACGCGGGGATACGCCACCCGTCCGCGTGCACCAGGCGCGGCTCCTCCCAGCCCGCGCGGGTGCCTCGCCGGACCGCGATGTCGCGGATCTCCCCGGGGCTGCGGTCGCGGTAGGCGACGACCACCGCGTCGCCCACGCGCGCGGCGTCGTTCTGGCAGCAGTCGCACACGCGGTCGTCGAGCAGCGCCTCGTCCAGCGGCTGCGGGCTCATCCCGGCGAAGCGGGCGTAGCGCAGGGTCATCGCGCCCCCGGAGCCGCCCCCGCCCTCCTCTCCGTGGCCCGCGCCGTCCATCTCCCGTCCGTCCAGCCAGACCGCGCCCAGGCCGCCCGCAGGGGCCGGAAACAGGGCTACGAAGCCGTGCTCGGTCCGGGTTCCGTCGGTGTGCGGGGTGAAGGACTCCGACCACGTCGCTCCGCCGTCAGCCGAAATCGCCATCACGACATCGTAGGCGTAGGTCCCGCTCCCCGATCGCACGAGCCAGTGAGCCGCGAGCGTGTCGCCCCCGAGCGCGACGATGCTCGGGAAGTCGGCCCAGTTCACGAACCAGTGCGGCCCGGCGGCGATCGTGCGCGGCTCCGACCAGCTCCCGCCCGGGGGCCTGCGGGCGAATCTGAGCGCGTGGCTGTCGGGACCGGTGGGCTCGAGCCAGCTGACGAGCACCCGGCCGGCGGCGTCAACGGCGAGGTTGGGTTCGGCCGCACCCGGACCGGCCGCGAGCTCGAGTCGAGCAGGTCCTCCTTCGACGTCGGTCGCGCAGGCGAGCACGGTCACGCCGAGGACGCACATGAGGGGCAGAGAAACGTTCCGGGCCATCGGCGTTCCCGTTGGAGGGGAGTCTAAAATGCGTCCCGCGACGACCGAAGGAAACACCGGCTCGCGGGAGCACGCGCCGTTCGGCCACCACCGGGCGAGCCGGCGGGTGACGAAACCCTACGCCCGGCAGTCGTGTAGGAGCGGACAAACCTTGACGGCCGGCACGTGTTCGGAGTACCCTGGAGGTCCTGTCCGAGGGTCCCATCCGCGAGTGGGCGGCGGCTTCCGCGACGTGCGGGCCGCGAACTTTTGAATTCGAAGTCGATCGAGGCGGATCGGTGCGCAACGCGATTCTTCCAGCGCTGCTCGTCCTGCTTGCGGGCGCAGGCCCCGCGAGCGCTCAATCCCTGCGCGGTTCTCCGGCTTCCCTGGACCGCCAGAACCGCGTGGCGCAGGGGCACGATTTCACCTACCTGAGAAACCGGTCCCACGTCGAGAAGTTCGTCGGCCTCGGGCTGCTGGTTCCGGTTCGGCGGAACCCGAGACTGGATCTCGTGGCCGTTTCCTTTCCGTACGCGCGGCCCGAGGTGAAGCTCTTCATAGACCGCCTGTCCGCCCAGTACGCCGCCGCGTGCGGCGAACCGCTCGTCGTGACGAGCCTGACGAGGCCGAGCGCGAATCAGCCGCGCAACGCATCGCCGCGATCCGTGCACCCCACCGGCATGGCGCTCGACATACGTCTCAGCCGGACCCGCGCCTGCCGGAGTTGGCTGGAGAGCACCCTGCTCGCGCTCGAGAACGCGCGCGTGCTGGAGGCCACCCGGGAGAACCGACCCCCGCACTACCACGTGGCGATCTATCCGCAGCAGTACACGAACTACGTCGCGGCGCTGGAGCGACGGCGGAACGGTGCAGGCGAGACGCGGCTGGCGTCCGCCGGCGGCGCGGACGGCGAGACACGGCTGTCGTCCGCCGAAAGCACGGACGGCGAGACGCGGCTGGCATCCGCCGCCGGCGCGGACGGCGAAACGTTGTTGGCGTCCGCCGACGGCGCGGACCGCGACCGCTACACCGTCGGGCGGGGGGATACGCTCTGGAGCATCGCCCGCCAGGTAGGCGCGTCGGTGGAAGGCATCAAGGCCGCGAACGGGCTGCATACGAGCCGGATCTATCCCGGCCAGACCCTCACGGTCCCGACGGGCTCTCCCTAGCCTCTTCGCTCCTCCGGCGCCACCGCCGGGCGCGGCTGGCCAGCCGGAGCGCGTCGCGCCAGACGCGCCGCGCGGCCGCCCTTCCGCCCCCACCGGCCCTCGCGAGCCTGTCGCGGAAACGCTTCGCGAACCCGCGCACCTTGGCCGCGAAGGAGCGTTGCGCCTCGGAGACCTCCTCGGCGTCGAACCCCAGCGCGTCCACGATCGTGGCGAGCCGCGCGTCCCCATCCTCGACTCCGGCCGTGGACACGACCGCGAGGTCGATGAGTTCCTCCCGCTCCGAAGCGGACAGGGCCGCCACGGCCGTCGCTTCGACGGGCGCGCCCTGGGGCGCGGAGGGATCGAGGATCCACGCGCGCAGCGGCTCCATGGCGGGGTGGGCCACCCCGGGGACCACGCCGCGCACCTCCAGTCCCGCCTCGCGCGCGAAGCGGCCGATCGCGGCTCGCCCGATGGCCACCGTGGACGCGTAGTTCAGCGCGCCCGCGACCACGGCGCCCACCCCCGGCACGACGCGCGCCAGCCCCCGGCGGGCGACCCGGCGCGCGGCGGCGCGGCCGACCGCCTCCCCGACCGCCGAGCCGGCGAGCGCGGCCCCCGTGGAGGTGAGGAACAGCGCCCGGACCCGCCCCGTGGGGTCGTCAAGGCGGACGTCGAACAGCGCGGCGATCTCGAGCACGAGGTCGCGCTGCTGGGCCGCCACGTATCGCCAGTCGGCGACGACTCCGAGCGCCGCGATGGCGGGCCCGAGCACCGGGATCATCGAGGGGATGGTGGTCACAGCGCCGATCGCCGCGGTCTTGCGGGCGCGCTCGCGCGCCCTCGCCCACGCGATCGCCACCGGGTCCCCGCCCGGCCCGGCCTCCGCCCGCAGGCGGGCGACGTCGCCGGCGATCCTCAGCGGAAGGTCGTCGGGGACCTCCAGCGCGTCGTCGATCGCGTCGGCCAGGCGCCGAGCGACCCTGTCCGCGTCCGCTTCGCCCAGCTCGTCCGACGCGCCGGCCAGTTGCCGGCGCAGCTCGCCGGCCGTATCCGTCGCGAACGCCCGCCAGCGAGCGCCGTCGGGGTCCGGCTCCGGCGCGGGGTCCGGCGCGGGGCCTGAAGGGCGACCGGACGCGGCCGGCTCCGGGCGGCTCGGCCCGCCGCCGGGTGAACGGGTTTCGCCGGAATCCCTCGGTCCGCCCATCTCGCGCTCCTCGGTCAAAGCACCAACGCCGAGACACCGAGCACCAGGATCGCGACGCCCGCCCCGGCCTTCAGGACCACCGACAGCGCGCGCCCCAGGACGGCGCTCGCGCCGACCCGGCCGGCGGCGCCCGCCTGCCGCGACTCCCAGTACGTGACGGCGGCGGCGCCCGCGAAGGTGCCGATCGCGCTGGTCACCAGGGGGCCGATGAGCGGCACGGGCAGGCCGACGAAGAGTCCCAGGAATCCGCCGCCGATGGCTCCCCAGAACGCGCGTGGTGTGCCACCGAACCGCATGCTGACGTTGCGCAGCAGCGCCCACTCTCCGAGCTCGGCCAGGCCGGCGAGGAGCGCGCAGGTCAGCAGCACCCCGCCCCCCAATCCACCGAGCGCCCAGCCGGCGGCGATCGCGGCGACCATCACCCAGAGGCCCGGGAGGCCGAGCGGAATGATGAGCA
This sequence comes from Longimicrobiales bacterium, assembly GCA_035513295.1. Classification (GTDB taxonomy): domain Bacteria; phylum Gemmatimonadota; class Gemmatimonadetes; order Longimicrobiales; family RSA9; genus DATHRK01. The sequence goes on along the minus strand of DATKCH010000127.1, from coordinate 20,405 downwards.
ATCCGCCGATGAGCGCCGCCGAGAGCGCGAGCCCGATCAGTCCGTCCACGTCTCTCCTCCCGAGTACCGCCGTCCCGAAGCGGATCAGCCGGCCAACCGGCGGCCTACTCGTCCGCGTAGATCTTCACCGTGGCCGCTCCGCTCGCGCCCATCCAGCCGCGATACATTCCGTCGGTGTTGAACTCCATCGCGATCTCACCGTCGGCGCCCAGCACTACGACCCCGCCCTGGACGCCCTGCTCCACGAGGCGGTCCTGGATGACGGTTCGCGTGGCTTCGGTCACGCTCGCGCCGGTGTACAGCACGCGAGCGCAGATGTCGTAGGCGACCACGTTGCGGATGAAGAACTCGCCCTGGCCGGTGGCCGACACGCCGCAGCTCTCGTTGCTGGCGTAGGTCCCGGCGCCGATGATCGGCGAGTCGCCCACCCGCCCCCAGAGCTTGTTCGTGATCCCGCCGGTCGACGTGCCGGCCGCCAGGTTCCCATCGCGGTCGAGGGCCACGGCGCCGACCGTGCCGAACTTTTCTGACTCCGCCGGCCGCGCGGAGGAGCGCTCCTCGGCCGCCTGCTCCCTGGCCCGCTCCAGGGCCCGCATGCGCGACTCGGTATGGAAGTAGCTCTCCGGTACCATCTCCAGGCCCTGCTCCTCGGCGAAGGCCTCCGCCCCGTCGCGCGCGAGCATCACGTGGCTGGAGCTGTCCATCACCGCGCGCGCCAGCAAGATCGGGTTCTTGACCCGCTTGACGCCCGCGACCGCGCCGGCGTTCAGGTCCGCGCCGTTCATGATGGAGGCGTCCAGCTCGTTCGTCCCGGAACTGGTGAAGACGGCTCCCTTGCCGGCATTGAACAGGGGCGAGTCCTCCATGATCGTGATCGCCGCGATGACCGCGTCCACCGCGCTCCCGCCCCCCTCCAGCACCGCGTGCCCCGCGCGCAGCACCTCGTGAAGGATCCCGCGGTACTCGGCGTCGCGCTCGGGCGTCATGTCCGCGCGGCGGATGGTGCCGGCGCCGCCGTGGATCACGAGCCCCCATTCGATCCGCGGCGCGGCATCGGCCCCCGCTTCCGACTGCGCCGCGGCGGGGCCCGCCGCCGGAGCGGCGAGCAGCAGCGCCGCCGCGACGGCGAGCAGCGCGGAGGGCAGGGTCGGGAACGAGCAACGGGCGTCGGTGGGCACGATCGGCCCTCCTCTCATTGCGTCCTTGGCGCGGGTGAAGGTCCGCGTGCCAGGCGCGGAATCTAGCGTACCGGCGCAAAGGTTCGCGAGCCACCGAGCCGGCGGGCGACACGACGCCGCGGGTCGTACGAGTCCACAAAAAAAAGGGCGGCCCACGGGAGGGCCGCCCTTTCGGCGCGCGGGTCCGCGCAGTTCAGAAGATGCGGACCGGCGTGCCTACGGGCACGATCTTGAAGAGCTGCTCGACGTCGGCGTTGCTCATGCGGATGCAGCCGTGGCTGGCCGCCAGGCCGATCGAGTTCTCGTTGTAGTCGTGCGTGCCGTGGATCAGGTACCCGTCGCCGAGCACTAGCTTGACGGGGCCGAGCGCGTTGGGGACCCGGCGCTGCGGCGAATCGAGCGGCGGGATGAATAGTCTCCCGTCGCCAACGATGTCGAACCCCAGGGAGATCGGGTTGAAGTCGGAGTGGCGCCACTCCGTGCCGTCGAAGATCCACACGCGGCGTCCGACCACGCCGTCGCGGACCTCGATGATCGAGTTGTCGGACAGCTCGAAGCGGTCGCCGTTCTTCAACTGCACCGGCTCGAGGCCTCGCTGCACCGACCGCTCGTAGTAGTGCCAGTCCGGCGGGATCCAGTCCGGATCCTCGTTCTTCGCCAGCACCGTGCGCGTTCCCTTGGGCGTGCGGAAGTCGTACACCGTGCCGTTCAGCTCCCACAGCCCGCCGCGCCCGATGGCGATAGGCGCCGACAGGAGGGTGTCGCCCGAAGAGCTGACGTACGCGAGCCGCTTCTCATCCAGCGAGACACGGATCTCCGACGACTGGGCGGCCGCGCGCTCCGTCCCGAGAACCAGAGTCGCGACGGCCAGCGCGGGCAGCCCGAGCGCGGTTGCCACAAACCGGCCCGCGCGCACGACGCCCACTCCGCGATTCCCCGATATGATTGACCGCATGGCTACGTCTCCAGGTTGCCACGTTCCCCTATGATACGCCGCATCGCCCCCGCGCGATCCATCCGACTCGTACCATAGCCGCGACCACGACCGTGTCGCGATCCACCACCACCCCGCCCTCGCGTGGAGCTACACAGCAGGATGTGGACCAGCGCGCCGGCGGTCAACGAATTCCTGCCCCGGGGTCGCCTTTTTGGGCTGACCGTTTACATTTACGGGCTTTTGACGCTCCGACATCTCCGGACGGCGCCGATGCCATCCCGTCCGGCCCAGATCGACCCGACGCAAATGGACGCGCACAGGTGAACGAAACGTCACGCGCATTTCTGGAGAGGCTGCTGGGCACCCCGGGCCCGAGCGGGCACGAGGCGGCGGCGGCGGCGGTGTGGCGCGCGGAGGCCGCCTCGTTCGCCGACGCGGTGGACGGCGACATCAGCGGCAACTCGCTGGCGACGCTCAACGGCGCGGGCGCGCCGCGCGTCATGCTCGCGGGCCACATCGACGAGATCGGGTTCATGGTGACGCACGTCGATGAGGACGGATTCCTGTACTTCGACGGGGTCGGCGGCTGGGATCCCCAGGTCGTCGTCGGGCAGCGTATCGTGCTCCTCACCCGCAAGGGGCACGTCCGCGGCGTCGTCGGCAAGAAGCCGATACATCTGATCAAGGATGAAGAAAAGAAGAAGGCCGCCAAGCTGACCGAGCTGTGGATCGACATCGGCGCCACCGGCCGCGACGACGCCACGGAGCGAGGCGTGCGGGTCGGCGACGCCGCGGTGATCGACGCGCCGTTGCTGGACCTGGGCAATGGGCGCATCGCGAGCCGGTCGATCGACAACCGCATCGGCGCGTTCATCGTGCTGGAGGCGCTGCGGAGGCTCGCCGATGGACCGGCGCCCGCCGCGTCGGTGACCGCCGTCGCGACAACCCAGGAGGAGATTGGCCACTTCGGAGGCGGCGCCCGGACCAGCGCATACCGGCTGGAGCCGCAGGTGGCGATCGTCGTGGACGTCACCTTCGCGACCGACGCGCCGGGGCTCGAGAAGAAGGAGTTGGGGGAGCACAAGCTGGGCGGAGGACCCGTGCTGGCGCGCGGCTCGGCCGCGAACGCGCTCGTATTCGAGAGGCTCGACGAGGTCGCCGAGCGCGAGGGCATCGCGCACTCGATCACGGCTTCGCCCCGCTACACTTCGACCGACGCGGACGCGATCTACCTGACCCGCGCGGGGGTCGCGACCGGCCTCGTCGCGGTGCCGAACCGCTATATGCACTCGCCCAACGAGATCGTGGCGCTGGACGACCTGGACGCGGCGGCGGACCTGATCGCCGCCTTCTGCCGCGACCTCACCGTCGAGGACGACTTCGCGCCGCGCTGACGCGGCCAGTCACACCGAACCACGGAGACCGAATGCTGGACGCGACGACGACGCTGAAGGACCTGCAGACCATGCGCGAGGAGGGGTACCTCTCGGACCCGATCCTGCGCAAGGCGGTCCGTCAGATCGGCGAGGCCGACGACCGCTTCGATTGGGTCGGCGTGTATCTGCTGGACGTCGAGAACAACGAGCTGTGGCTCCACAACTACGTGGGCGAGTCCACCGAGCACGCCAAGATCCCCGTTGGCCAGGGGGTGTGCGGCGCGGCCGTCGAGTCGGGCGAGAACCAGAACGTGCCCGACGTGCACGCCATCGAGAACTACATCGCCTGCACGCCCGACGTGCAGTCGGAGCTGGTGGTGCTGATTCGCGCCGGGGATGAGATCCTGGGCCAGATCGATATCGACTCCAACACGCCGGCGGCGTTCACGGCGGACGACGAGCAGACGATCTCCACCATCGCCGACAAGCTGGCCGAGGTCCTGATGGCGGACCGCAGGTGAATTCGGAAGCGCGCAGGTGCCCCGTTCGGCGGGCGTGGCCCCGCGCGCGCTCCCGTCGCGGCTCGTGAAGGCGGGCGCGCCGGGGGAGGTCGAGGGCTTCCCGGGGCTCCGCGTCATTCGGGCGGACAATCCCTCGCCGCTCACCCTGGACGGCACGCGCACCCACATCGTGGGCCGGGAGCGGTGCGTCGTGGTCGATCCGGGTCCCGCCGACCCCGCTCACCTGGATCGCGTGGCGGACGCGCTGGAGCAGGCGAGCTCGGTGGCGATCGCGCTCACCCACGACCACCCCGATCACGCCGAGGGGGCGCCCGGCCTCGCCGATAGGCTCGCCGCGCGCGGGTTGGCCGCGCAGGTCCACGGCGTGGCGCTGGGGACCCTTGAGGAGGCGGACACCCTGGACGCTGACGCCGGGCGGCTCGTGGCGATCGGCACGCCGGGTCACACGCGCGACCACGTGGCGTTCTACTGGCCCGGCGCGGGGGCGGTCTTCTGCGGGGACCTCATGACGGGCGGCATGGACACCGCGCTCGTCGCGTCGCCCGAGGGCGACCTGGGGGACTACCTGGACTCGCTGAACCGGATCGGGGCGTTGCGGCCCGGCGCGATCTTCCCCGCGCACGGCCCGCCGTTCACCACATCGCCGGGGGGCGCCATCGCCACCTATCTGGAGCACCGCCGCGCGCGATTGGAGCAGGTCCGCGCGGCGCTCGCCGAAGGACTGACCGAGTCCGACGCGCTGGTGACGCGCGTCTACGGCGAGGCGCTCCCGGCCGCCCTCCGGCCGGCCGCGGCCGCCGCGCTGGACGCGTACCTGGAGCGCATCGGCGCCGGGCGCGGCGACCGTTGAGGATCGACGCCGCGCGGCTGCACGTCGTTCCGCTCCGGTTGCGCAAGCCGTTCGCGAGCGCGCTCGGGGAGACCGGGGAGCGGCCCACGATCCTCGTGGAGTTCAGCTCCGGCGGCTGGCGGGGCGTAGCCGAGTGTCCGGCGCTGCCGGTCGCGACGCACGGCGTGGAGGATCACGCGACCGCGCTCGCGGCGCTGCGAGACGTCCTGCTGCCGGCGATGCTCGACGGGCGCGCGGCGTCCGACGAGGCCCGGGAGATCGTGGGTCCGGACCTCGACGAGCTGCGCGCCCTGGCCCCGGAGGCGCCCATGGCGGTGTCATCGGTGCGGATGTTGTTCGAGGACCTGGCGGCGCGCGCGGCCGGGCTGTCGCTCGCGGACTGGCTCGCGGGAGCGACTCCGGGGCGCGGGGCCCGCCGCGCCCCGCGGCCCGGGGCGGCGGCGCGCGCGGCGATCGGCTCGCCGGACGACCCGGACGCGGCGGTCCGCGCGGCGGGCGAGCTGGTCGAGGCCGGCTACCGCCGCCTCAAGTTGAAGGTGTCGCCCGACCGCGGGCTGGAGTCCGCCCGGGCGATCCGGGCGGCGCATCCGGACGTGCCGCTCGCGGTCGACGGCAACGGCACTTTCTCGCGCTCGGATGACTCGCTGCGCGACCTCGACGCGCTCGGCCTCGAGTTCATCGAGCAGCCCCTGGCGCCGGCCGATCTGGCCGGGCACGCGGCGCTGCGACGGGCGTTCGCGACCCCCATCGGCCTGGACGAGTCGGTCGTATCGCTGGAGGAGGCGAAGCGCGCGCTGAAGGCCGGCGCCGCGGACGCGTTCAACGTCAGGCCGGCGCTCTGCGGTGGGCACAACGAGGCGATTCGCATCCTCGAGCTCTGCCGGCGGGCCGACGTCGCGACCTGGTGCGGCGGCTACCTGGAGGCGGGCGTGGGCCGCGCGCACGCGATTGCCTGCGCCCGGCAGGCGGGCGTGACGCTCGGCGCCGACCTGTCGGCGTCCGACCGCTACTGGGAGCGCGACGTGACCTCGTCCACCGCGAGGCTGGACGCGGGCGGCGTGCTGCGCTCCGGGAACGGGCCGGGCGCGGGGGTGCGCATCGACCGCGAGACGGTCCGCGACCTGGGCGGGACGTCCGTCGAGCTGGTCCGCTAGCTGGGATCACCCCGCCTCATCCGGCGGGGCCTGCCCGGGAGGCGGGCCGAAGTCCAGCGCCTGGTCCAGATCCAGATCCAGCAGGCCCTGTCCCGCGGTTCCCGGCTGCGCTTCCGGCGCCGCGTCGTCCAGGCCCGTGCCTTCGGCGCCCGCGTACCGGCCCGTCGCTTTCTTGGCCGCCTTGGCTTCGTACAGCGCGGCGTCCGCGGCGGCGATGAGGTCCTCCATCGACGTCATCGCCGGGTCGTAGGTCGCCACGCCGACGCTGACGTCGAGGGGCGGGTCCCCCAGCGTCCTGGCCGCCGCGCGGAACGTGTTACGCACGCGCTCGACGTACGTGTTCGCTCCCTCCCTCGTCGCGTTCGACAGCACCGCCGCGAACTCGTCTCCCCCCAGGCGCGCGGTGAGGTTCATCGCGCGCGTGTGCCTCCCCAGCGACCGCGCGAGGACGCGCAGCGCCTCGTCCCCGGCGGGATGACCCCGAGCGTCGTTGAACGCCTTGAAGCCGTCCAGATCGAAAAGGGCGAGGGACAGCAGGCGGCCCCTGGCGGCGGCCGCGAACTCGCGCGGCAGGTGCTCCATGAGGTGGCGGCGGTTGGCCAGCTCGGTGAGCGGATCGGTCAGCGAGCTGCGCTTCACCTCCTCGAACAGGCGCGCGTTCTCGATCGCGGTCGCGGCCTGCTGACCCAGCGCCTCCAGGAGCTGGACCTGCTCCTCGGTGAAGGGCTCCGTCTCCTTGCTGGCGAACAGGACGCCGAGGGAGCGCTGCCGATACATGAGCGGGACCGCGGCGACGGGGCTGGTGCCCATCAAGCGCCGGCCCTCCTCGGTAAAAGCGGGATCCTCGTTCGCGTGCTCGGCGACGCGCGTCTTGCCCGTCCGGACCACCATTCCGGTGAAGGAATCGTCCACCGGGAACTCGAGGCCCCTGCCCTGCTGCGATACGCCGTGCACGGCCTCGATGCGCAGGGTCTGGCGGTCCTCGCTGAGGAGCTCGATGCCGGCCGAGCGGGCGCCGGTCAGCTTGACGGTCCACGCCGCCACCAGGCTCAGGATCGACCGGAGCTCGTTGGCGCCCGCCAGCGCGCGGCTCAGCTCGACCAGGGCGCGCGCCTGGCTCACTTCCTCCTGCTCGGCCTGGAGCCGCTCGGCCACGAGGATCGCGCGGCCGATGCGCCACGCGAGCAGCCCGAACACGAGGCCCAGCGCGCTCGCCGTGGCGAGCGTCATGCTCGGGTCCATCACCGCGTCCACCAGCACGATGCCCACGATCAGCACGGTGCCGGGGATCGCCACGTGGCGCAGCGTGTCGGCCATCCAGCCGGCGGCGACGGGCCCCTCCGGGAGCGGCTCGCGCTGCGCCGCGAGAGCCGCGTACACGACCGCCGCCCACCCGGCGAGCCAGACGCCGAGGAACGCGGGACCGGGCGCCGCGGGCGCGCCGGCGAGGGCGGCGGGGGCGAGCACCGTGCCGATGGTGAAGAGCCCGGCGGCCGCCGTCAGTCCGGCGACGGCGTGGACCGGGAGCGCCGTCTGGCGCCAGAAGAGCATCAGGCCGAGGGAGAAGAACGAGGCGATCGCAGACGCCTGCACCAGGCCCGTCGTGAGGGCGTCCAGCGATCCATCGGCGGCGGACAACAGCGGCTCGGTGATGAACCTCAGGACGAAGAGCACCGCGGCAGCGAACACCAGACCGGCGTCCAGCGTCACGTCCGCGCGCCGCGAGCCCGCGCGAAGCGGCCGAAGCGACAGCACGATCGCCACCGCCAGGAGCGGCGGAAACACCAGGAAGAGGCGCAACGGCAGAAGCGCCCCCACCGACTCCAGCCCGAGCGTCAGCAACAGGACCGGCGCCAGGCCCACCAGCGCGGCCCCCGCCGTGAGCGCGACCCACGTGTCGCGGGAGGCGCTCGACACGCTGCGCGCCGCGTGCAAGCAGGCCGCGGCCGCGACGATCGGCATCGCCGCCAGCGTCAGCGCCGCCGCGTGGCCGCCGCCGAACGCCGCCACCGCTATGGCCAGCAGCGCTACCGCGGCGACGACGCCGGTCAGCACGACCTGAACGGTCTTTCGCATGAAGCCCCGCTCCCGTTCGCGCGGGGAGAGTGGCGAACGACGGGCGCGGGCGGCGTCGTCCCGGACGCCGCCCCGTTATGGAAATGGGAGTATGTAGGGGACGAAGGTAGCGCGCGGAAGCGGCGGGCTCAAAGGTTTTCTTCGCGGCGACCGGGGCCGGGCGGCTCTAGGCGCCGGAGCGCCTCCCACGCCTTCCTCACGTGCTCCTCCGTCGTGCGGAGGTTGCCGACGGCGAGCCGCAGGGCGTACACGGGCTCGTCGCCCGGCCTCCGCAGCAGCGTGTGCGACAGGAACACCTCGCCGCCCGCGTTCACGCGCTCGAGGATGCGCTCGTTCGCCTCGTTGAGAACGTGCGGGCCCGTCGCCGGCCGTCCGGCGCGACCGACCGGTCCCCTCCAGCGGAACGCCACCAGCGAAAGGTGGCGCGGCGCCAGCACTTCCCATTCGTCGGAGTCGCGCACCCAGGCCTCGAAGACCGAAGCGAGCCGGATGTGCTCGGCGATGCGCTCGGCGATCCCGTTCGCGCCGAAGTAGCGCAGCACGAACCACAGCTTGAGCGCCCGGAACCGGCGCCCAAGCGCGAGCCCGTAGTCCATCAGGTTGGTCGCGCGCGCCTCGGCCTCGGGAACCGTGAGGAAGGACGCCGTCGAGGAAAAAGCGCGCGCCAGCCGGGCGCGGTCCTTCACGAGCAGCACCGAGCAGTCGATCGGCACGAAGAGCCACTTGTGCGGGTTCACGACGATGGAATCGGCCATTTCCGCGCCGTCCAGCACCCACTCGTAGCCGGGCACCATGGCGGCGGGGCCGCCGTACGCGCCGTCGACATGCAGCCAGACGCCCTCGCCCGCGCACACCTCCGCGATCGCGCGCACGGGGTCGATGGCGGCGGTGCCGGTCGTCCCCGTGGTCGCGACCACGGCGACCGGCACCAGCCCCCCCTGCCGGTCCTCGCGGATCGCCGCGGCGAGCGCGCGCGCGTCCATGCGGAACGCGCCGTCGACTGGGATGTGGCGCACGCCGCCGTACCCCATGCCCAGCGTCGCGACCGACTTGTGCGCGGCCGAGTGCGTCTCCGTGGAGCAGTAGACGCGCCCGGGCGGCAGGCCGGCGAGCCCGTCCGCGCGCGCCGCGGGGAACGCCGCGTCCCGCGCCGCTGCCAGGGCGTACAGGGTGGATGTCGACGCGGTGTCGGTGATCTCTCCGGCGAACCCCTCGGGCAGCCCGAGCGCCCGCCGGATCCAGTCCAGGCACGCCTCCTCCAGCTCGGTCGCGGCGGGCCCCGTGCGCCACAGCATGGCGTTCACGTTGAGCGCCGCGGTCAGCATCTCGCCCAGGATCCCGGGACCCGAGCCGGTGACCGCGAAGTAGCCGAAGAAGCCCGGGTGGTTCCAGTGCGTAGTCCCCGGCACAACCAGCCGCTCGAAGTCGGCGAGGATGTCCTCCATCGACTCGCCCTCCTCCGGCATGGCGGCGGGCACCCGCGCGCGGATGTCGCCGGGTCGGACGCGGGAGAGGACGGGAAGCTCGCCGACCTCGGCGAGGTAGTCGGCGATGCGGTCCACGACGGCCCCGGCGTGGCGCCGGAACTCGTCGATCGGCATGTCGCCGGCGGGAACGGCGGAAGCCGCCCTCCGGGGAGCTTCGGAACGGTTCACTGCGCGCGCGGCCCGCGTTGGGGTGCTCGATAGGTTGCCGGATTGTGCCCGCGTCGCGGTAGGTATGGCAACGCCGGGCCCGTCGGGGGCTCGCGGGGTCGCCGGTCGAGCGCGGCCTATCCCGCCGCTTTCCTCCACATTCCCTGACGCTCGAGCACCTCGCGCGTGGCGCGGTACCCCTCCTCGAGGAAGTAGTCGATCGCGTCGAAGTCGAACGTGGAGTAGCCGTCCATGCGCGGCCGGATGTACACCAAGCGCGGGCCGGACCAGAGCTGCAGGCGCGCCTGCCGGCGCGTGTAGGTGACGATGTCCATGACGCGGTGCTGGATCGCGACCATGCCCTTGGACACGATGTCGAGCGCGTCCTTGGCGGCGCCCGCGCCCACGTCGACGCCGATCACCAGGTCGGCGCCCCGCTCCCTGGCGCGCGGGAGCGCGAGCACCTCGGCGACGCCGCCGTCCACGAAGTGGCGTCCGTCGATGAGGGCCGGGGGGAAGAACATGGGCAGCGCGCTGGAGGCGTACACGGCCTGGGCGAGCGGCACGTCGTTGCGGCCGCCCGCGCCGAACCACTCGGCGATCCCCGTCTCGAGGTCCACGGCGTTCACGCCCAGCGGCCGCGCGAGCTCGTCGAACCGCTCGACCGGCAGCACGTCTTCCAGGAAGCCGCGGAAAGGATAGGCGCGGAACACCGACTTCTGCCGGATGCCGTTGAACATCAGCGCCCAGCGGTTCACGCCGATGATGTGCTCCTTGCGGAGCAGGCGCGCGCGGCGCTCCATTTCGTCCAGCGGCATGTCGTGCGCGATCAGCGAGCCGATCAGCGAGCCGATGCTCGTGCCCACGATCTCGTCGACCGCGAGACCGGCTTCGGTGATCGCGCGCCACGCCCCCACGTGGGCGATGCCCTTCGTGCCCCCGCCGCCGAGGACCAGGATCGTCTTGCTCATGATGGACTCCTCGTACCGTGAGACGATCGAAGGGGTCCGGGTGTTACGCGGGAATGCTGCCTCTGCCCGCCGATTCGATGGCTCCCCCCGGCGCTGGCCGATGAACTGGAGGCGCTGGCGGGTCCTGGATTGAGACCGGGTCGGCGGGGCGTGACGGTACGAGTTCGACGTGCAGCGGGTCCCTTCACCCTCCCACGGCATCTACCTGACGAACTCGGCGAGCTCTCGCAAGCGGAAGTCGGGGTCGCTGGCAAAGTTGTGTCGGAGCCAACCAAGGTGGCCCGCGCCGAAGATGACGAGCACGCGCTCGTCGGCGCTTTCCGCCAACCCCACGACGTTGCTGTAGATGCGGATGTTGCGCCGGAACCAGTCGGCGAGCAGGTCGGCGCCGGCCCAGTTCCAGGGCTCGCCGAAATGGGCCTGGCGGTAGTAATAGCCCACGTCCGCCGCCACCTTCTCGTCCGAATTCATGTGAAGCAGCGTTTCGAGCACGGTGTGCGACGCGAGATATGCGCTGTGCGCCTGGACCATTTCGCCGATCTCGTCCATCAGCGCGTCGAACTCGTCCGAGCGGTCGTGGGCTTTGGCGTAGTCCGCGACGCGCGGGAACGGGAACTCGCCATCGACGTCCACAGGATACACCGTCTCGTGGCCGAGCTCCCTGGCCAGACGGAAGCCGATCTGCTGGATCTCGTTGCGGGTGAGCTCGTGTTTGCCGGACACGTAGTCGTCGTAGAGTCCGTGAACGTCGTCGTCGGTGAATCCCGCTTCCACGGCGACCTTCGTAGGCCGGAACCTCTTCAGGACTTCGATCAACTCGGCGATCTCGGCCTGCCGCCGTGAGGACAGCACGTCATCCGCCCGAGCGTTGAAGACGTCTCGGCCGGGGTTCGCCATGTGATAGACGCCGAGCACGAGTACTTCGGCACGGACGGCGCCGGCGGGTCTCGCCGCGGGCGATTCCTGCGCGACTGCGAATGGCGGGCCGAGTGACAACAGCGTGCAGACGGCAATCATCGTCCTGCGGCACATCGTCGACCCCCTTCCAGACCGGAACGCACGGGCTACCCGGACCGATCACTTGGATGGTTCGGCTCCCTCCGAGGGTTGGAAGCGCGCGACACCACCTAGCCGTATCGCTCACGGTATGCTTCCAATGCCTGCGCATGGATGCGCTCGTTGGCCAGGCGAACCCGAGCGCCATGCTCCGGCTCCTGCCCGCCCTGGACCCAATCCGCGAGCGGGTCGAGGACCCAGTCGAGCTGCGACGCTTCGGCATAGACCGCCAACCGATCGCGTTCGTCGCGGCTCAACGGAGCGTGCGTCAGGACGATGTCTTCGGTCGCTGCCTTCGGATGGTCACGGGATGGGCCGAAAAGCATGGTCCAGTCGATCACCGGATCACCGAGGCTCAACCCGTCCCAGTCCAGGAGGTACCACCCGCCATCGCGATCCACCAACACGTTGTCGAGCCAGAGGTCTCCGTGAACGGGGCGATCCGCGAGCGCGTGGAAGGCCGGTGACTCGCGCGCCCTCGCTTCCAGGTCGCGTATCCGACCCTCGAGCCACGCGATCAGAGCGTCGTCTACGAACGGCGGCGGATCTGCTGCCACGGTCGCGAGATCCTCGCTGAAGCGATCGTGATAGGAACGGAGATACGCCTCCGCGCAACTCCGGACAGGGCCCGGCAACTGGCGACCAAGGTCGATGTCATCATGGAGTCCGCTGACGGCCCGGCGTATCCCGGCGGCTAGCTCGTGGTCCAGGCGCGCGGGCGTCCCGCCGTCGATCCACTCGAACAGGGGGCCGCTGAAGCTCCGGGAAAGAAGATCGAGCCAACCCACCATGCGTGGCCCGTGATAGCGGGACTCGATGCGTGGAGCGACCCGGCGCCAAACTTCGAGACCCCGCTTCATCTCGGAATCCGATGTCAGCTTCAGGAAGAGCCTGCGGTGGCCAGCGGACACGCGGAAGGAGCGATTCACGAAGCCGCCCCAGTTCAGGATCGGTTCGATCGAGACCGAATCGACATCCAGATCCAGGATCCGCGCCTGCGACGCGAGCCAGGCGCGAATCGGCTCGACGAGACGCGCGAGCTCGCTCAACTCCGGTCCATGCCTAACGCCGGCGCTCCCACGTGTCGCCGACGAGCACCCACGTATCCTGGTGATCGACGAAGCCCTCCGTGGTCATCCGGCGGCCGCCGAACAGAACGAGGTTGCGTCCGGTGAATGCCAGTTTCGCCATGCCCCGCACTTCGGGTCCTTCCGCGTCAAGCGGCTTCCAACGCTCGCCATCCCACGCCCACGTGTCCGCCAGATCGCCCTCGGCACCGCTTCCGCCGAAAATGACGACCCGTTCGTTCTCATCATCCGTCGCAGATCCGAAGAACCAGCGCTCCTGGGGCCCCGACGCCGGCAGACGGGCCCACCCGTCCCCATCCCATTCCCAGGTATCGGCGAGGTATCCGTCCGGGCCTCGTCCGCCGAACAGCAGGCAGCGCTCGCGCACCGGATCGTAGAGGAACGCGTGTCCGGCGCGCGGACTCGGGCCGGTGCTGTCCACCCGCACCAGATCGACTCCCGACAACTCCCAGGTATCACCACGGAACGTCGATCCCCGATCCCAGCCACCAAACAGGACGACGCGGTCGCGTCGCCGGTCATAACAGAGGCCAGGCTCGTCGCGCCCGGCCTCCGCGTGGCCTCCGACAGCCCGCCATTCGCCATCTCGCCGCTCCCAGACGACGCCCTCGGCCTTCACGGCCTGCCCGAATCCTCCACCGAACAGAATCAGCGACCCGCGGCCAGCATGGTAGACCACACGGTGACTGCTGCGCGGAAACGGCAGGGAGCCGGCGCGAATCCAATCGCCGCCATCCCACGTCCAGACATCGTCGAAGTAATGGTACCCTGAGCTCGTTCGAGTGCTGCCGCCCACCAGGTAGACCAGCCGCTCCGCCTCGTCGTACACGAGCTGGTGGTGGGCGCGCGCGTCCGGGAGGGGTTGTGCGCCAGCCTGCGCTGCACCGAGCAACGAAGGGCCGGCCAGGACCACCAGAACCGGAATCAGCCCGCGAGCACACGTCCTCGAGATAACCGGCATTACCTCGGCTCCTTCACTTCTCTCGTGCGATCGGACTCTGATCGGATCTCTATGACCAGGACCAGACGCTCCTTTCTCACCGCCGCCTAGCTACCTCCGTGATAGAGGAGAACCGCAGGCTGGTCGCCCAGGGCACGACTTGCTCATCCGCGAACGGCTGCTCCATCACCTGAAACAGCTCGGGAAACGCACGGGCCTCTCCCCGCCGGAACGCATCATCCTTCAAGCTGAACTCGAGCACCAACCCACGCTACAGAGCGATGAAGAACCGCGACGCGGCTTCGAGCAGGAAGAAGTATCTGGCGCCATCCCGCCAGTGAACCCCGCAGTCCGACCTTTCGAGCGCCGAGATCTCATCCTCGAGGAGAAGCTCAGTGAGCGCGTACGCGCCAACCAAGCTCCTCGCGGTGTCGACGAGGACGACCGCGTTGGCCTGTCCGGACTGGTAGTAATCGTCCAGCGTGACGAGATGACCCGCCTGGGAAACGACGGCCTCAGCCGGAAACGCATCATGAGGCAAGGTCGCCGACGTCACCAGGCGAGCGTCCACCTCCCAACGCCGGCTGGGATACCCTACGGCGTATACATGGGCAAGCGGACGCTCGAGGGAGTTCTGGCGTGAGAGCGGAGGGAAGATCTCGGCGACGTAGCCGAATCCCCGAGAATGGAAGCTCTGTGGCTCGGGCGCGGGCTTGTCACACACGCTCCACGCAAGCACGGTCGCAAGCGCGATGGGTAGCACCGATCGAACCTCCGGTCAGGTACACTCTGTAGGACGATCGAATCGCCATACGGTGCACAACGCGTGGGTTATCGCGTCCAAGCAAGGTCTCGCCGCGGGAGCATGCGGCTGGCGCCCGACGGACACCATCGCTACTGCCGAGGCGTTGCGTCGATAAGGAAATTGCAGTGTGGGGGGCCGCTCCGGTCGCAGTTTTCACGAACCGGGACCCTGATCAGATCCGCCAACAGGATCTCCATCAACCGGCACGCAATCGGGTGATCCGTAGAGATCGCTCGTAGCGGACAGCAATCTCCGCGTATGATAAAGCCGCCTTCATCTTCCAGTACGACTGCGACACCCCCGAGCTCACGTAGAGCCTCAGCGGCTCCTTCGCTGCGGGACTGCACGTCTCCACCCGGGCGAGCGCAGCGCGCTGCAAGAGTCCGGGCCGCGGTGTTGAGCATCCGCTCGCCCGTACTTTCGTCGAGGCTCTCGATCGCCCCGAGAATCGAGTCAAGGACGACCGGATAGCCTCTCGACAGCAGGCCCTCGCCGTCGGGCGTGAGCTCGTAGATGTGGGCAGGCTTCCCGACCTGACCGCGCACTCGTTCATGGCGAACCAGTCCGTCCCGCTCCAGCCGCTTGAGGTGCGCACGAACTGCGTTCCGGGTGACCTGAACCGCCTCGGCCAGCTGCGCTACCGTGGACCTCTCCGCGCATAACTGACCCAGGATCCGGCCACGTGTGCCGGACAGCCAAGGGCCGGTGGGTTGCAAGCTCATCGGAGTCCGCACCGGAGGAAAAGCCGCGCTCTGAGCGTTTTTGACAATCAAACAGTGGGTATAAAAATTGCATCATCGCCGACCAGCATGGGGGGGTTGTCCCGAACCCGCAACCGGAAGCAGATCATGTCGGAATACCGCCGCCGTCTCGCCGGAATCGCCCTCGTCCTCGGCGTCGCATGGACGCTCGCCGTCTGCGACGCGACGGGTCCGAGCGATGAGACGCCTCTGGATCCGGAACTGGTGGCCGAAGGCAGGGACATCTTCCGCTTCGACAGTTTCGGCAATGAGGCCTTCTGGACGGATACGGCCCAGATGCACGCGGTGATCGAGAGTTCGGTGAGCCCGCGCGTTGCGCTGTCGGTCGGGCTCAAGGTGGACGCCGATACCTTGCCCCAGTCGGTCAAGGACGCCCTTGCCGCGGGCGAGGTCGACCTGGATGACCCCGCGACGACGCTGACCCTGCTGAAGCTGGGGGCGGTGGTGGGCCTGGTGGGCACGGTGAACACGGTGGCCGGGAAGGACACCCTGGCGCGGGTGGGAATCACGTGCGCGCTCTGCCATTCGACGGTCGACAACTCATTTGCGGATGGCATCGGAAGCCGTCTCGACGGTTGGCCGAACCGGGACCTGGACGTGGGTGCGATCATCGCGCTGTCCCCGGCCATTCCGGAGGATCAGAAGGCAGTGTTCAACTCGTGGGGTCCGGGGAAATACGACGCGAGGTTCAATCTCGACGGTCTAAACCACCCGGTGGTGATCCCGGCGGCGTTCGGCCTGAGGCGGGTCGCGAAGGAGATCTACACGGGGGACGACACCATCTCCTACTGGAACAGCTATGTGGCCGTTATGCAGATGCACGGGAAGGGCACCTTCATCGACCCCCGGCTCGGCATCGAAATCGTGAACACGCCCGACCTGGTCACGCCGAAGCTCCCGGCATTGCGTGAATACCAACACAGCCTTGATGCACCCCCGGCCAACGTGGCCAGCTTCGATGCGGCGGCCGCCACGCGTGGAAGAAGCGTATTCAACGATGCTGGTCGCTGCGCAGATTGCCATATTCCCGGGTCGGCTTTTACGGACATCAACGAGGGCGTTCTGCACCTCCCCGCAGAAGTCGGCCAGGACCCAGCGTACGCGGACCGAAGCATAACGAAGCGCTACCGCACGACTCCCCTCCGAGGGCTCTGGCAGCCGCCGCTCATGCAGGGCCCCTACTTCCATGATGGGAGCGCGGAAACTCTGGAAGCGGTCGTGGACCACTATGGTGAGGTTCTCGCGCTGAATCTAACGCCGCAGCAGAGGAGTGACCTCATCGAGTATCTGAAGTCATTGTGAATCCTACGCCGCGCAACCGGGGGACCGGGATCACGCCCTCCGGCCTCGGCTGTCGCTCCAGGTGCTCGTCGCGGTGTCTCTTGCCGGGCGCACACGTCACTCCGGAGAGCGAGTCGGGGCGGCGTCAACCGTGGTCTCCGGTTCCCGCGCGTTCGGGTCACGAGGATACCGGGGCATCCGCAGCATGAAAGAACTGCCTTCTCCCATGACACTCTCGACGCTGACCTCCCCGCCGAGGAGCCGGGCGAAGTGGCGGGCTATGGAGAGGCCGAGGCCTGTGCCGCCTCGAGAGCGGTTGGGCGTGGTGTCGAGCCGGACGAACGGATCGAAGATCCGCTCGAGCTGATCGGGCGGGATCCCTGGACCACGGTCCCGGACGTGGAAATCCACCCACTGTTGGCTCGCCTCCAGCTCCACGTCCACGGGGCCGTCAGCGTATTTGAGGGCGTTTCCGACGAGATTGCTGATGATCTGCCGCACCTTGCCCGGGTCGGTGGTGGCCGAAACCGTTTCCTCCGCTCCGTACAGGTGAAGCTCGAGATCGGGGGCGATCCTCGAGGCATCGAGCGTGGCCAGCACGTCTCGCACGACCTCGGTAAGATCCGCCTCCGCCATGGTCACCTTCTCTTGTCCGGCCTCGGACCGCGAAAACGCAAGAATCTCGTCGAGCATGTCGACCAGGTGCCAGGCGCTTTTCTTGATGCGCTCCAGGTGTTCCTTCTGCTTTGTGTTGGTGGGGCCGACGGCCGCGGTTTCCACGAGCTCGGCAAACCCTATCACGGCGTTGAGCGGCGTTCGGAGCTCGTGGCTCATGGTGGAGAGAAACTGGCCCTTGACCTTATTGGCCCGCTCCGCCGCGTCCTTGGCCGCGCGCAGCTCCAGCTCGCCGAGTTTGCGCTCGGTGATGTCGCGGATGCTCACCAGGACGAACTTGACGTGGTCGATCTTCCGGGCATTGACCAGCATCACCCGACGCCCGATTTCCTCGAATTCATGGTCCATCTCGAAGTCGTTGACGACCTTGCTCTCAGGCAGCACGTCCTCCAGGAGTCGTCGTAGCTGGGGGATATCCCACTGGCTGTTGCCGAGCTCGTACACGCTCCGGTTGATCGTGCCCTCGGGCTTCACCCTGAAATGCTCGTAGAACGCCTGGTTCGCCGAAAGCACGCGGAGGTCCGCGGTGAGGACGAGGAGCGGCTCGCGTATGGTTTCGACGATGTTCTCGGCGAAAATCTTGGCGTTCCGCAGTTCCTCCTCCATCCGCTTACGATCGCTGATGTCGATGAAATTGACGACCACGCCCTCGATCCGGTCGTCCGGTATCCGGTAGGGCAACACGCGCGTGAGATACCAACGGCCCATCTCGTCCTGGACCTCCCGCTCGACGGCGGGAATCCGCTCGAGGACGGTCCGCGCATCGTCCTTGAGATCATCGTAGCCGAGACGGTGCGTGACATCCGAGATGGGGCGGCCATGATCCGCCGGCCGCACGTTGAAGAGCTCCGCCAGTTTCGGCGTGAAGCGCACGATCCGGAGTTCCCGGTCGAGGAAGAGAATGGCGATGTCCGTGGCGACCAGGAGGTTCTGGAGGTCGCCGGAGAGCTGGGCCAGCTCCTCCACCCTGTGGCGGTTTTCCTGGTTGAGCGCCTGGAGCTCTTCGTTGATGCTCTGGAGTTCTTCCTTGCTGGTCTCCAGCTCCTCCATGGTCGTACGGAGCTCTTCGTTCGACGACTGGAGCTCCTCGTTCAACGCCCTGAGCTCTTCCTGGGTCGCTTCGTAGTCCTCGATGGTGGTCTCCAGCCGCCGCCCGGCGACGGCCAGCTCGGCCTCGAGCTCGCCGACCTGCCCTCCATCCCCCATCCGCTCCCCCCGCCTCGCGCCCGGACCTGGTTCCCCCGGCGCCTCCGGCGACGCCCGCTCGTCGAAAATGATCAGCGCGCATCCGTCCGCCTCGAATGTAGGCGCCAGCCGCACGTGGAGCACGACGGTCTCGGTGTCGCCGTCCAACAGCATCGGAATCGGCTTCGATTCCACCCCTGGTCCTCCCTGCTGCCGCGCGGCGCGGAGCGCCACCCGCAGCTCCGTGCGGAGCTCCTCTCGAACGATCTTGAAGACGCTGACGGTGGGCTCGCCGCCAGGGTGAACCAGGTAGCGCCCCGCGTGCTCCGAAAAATGGATGACCGTATCGTCCGGGCTCACCAGCAGGCTGGGCGGCGCGTAGCGCTCCACCATCCGCTCGTGAAGCACGCCGGAGGCGATGCCTCCCTGCACGTGCTCCGTCTCGACGATGGCCGGATGCCTGGTCCGGGACAGCGGGAACACGGGGATGCGGGCCTCCGCAGCGGTCACGGCACGACGCCGGTACACGCGGTGCTTCTTGTCCTCGACCCGGAAGAGCTTCGACGTTTCCACTGCCTCCGAGGTGCCGAGGACGAGAATCCCTTCGGCGGTGAGGGAGTAATGGAAGAGCGCCAGGACCTCCCGCTGGAGATCTCGCTCGAGGTAGATCAGGAGGTTGCGGCACGCGATCAGGTCGAGCTTCGAGAAGGGCGGGTCGCCGAGCAGGTCATGCTGCGAGAACAGGACCAGCTCGCGCACATTCTGCCGGACCCGGTATCCGCCGTTTTCGGCCTGGAAGAACTGCTGCAGCCGCTCCGGGCTCACGTCGGCTTCCATGTCTCCGGCGTAGAACGCGTCGCGCGCCCGTGCCAGGGATTGTTGGTGCAGGTCGGTGGCGAACACCTGAATCCGGGGCGGCGCAGAGTGGCGCGTAGCCTCCTCGAGGAGCAGGATGGCCAGCGAAAAGGCCTCCTCGCCCGTGGCACAGCCCACGCTCCACACCCGGACGCTGTCCTCGGGGCCCTTCCCCTTGAAGAGCCGCGGCACGACCTGCCCGGCCAGCGCCTCGAAGACCTCCGGGTCCCGGAAGAAGCTGGTCACGGTGATGAGAATATCGTCGGCGAGGGCATCGACTTCGGCCGGGTCCGTACCCAGGAGTTCCATGTACGCCTCCAGCTCCTCGACCTGAAGGAGTTGCATCCGGCGGGAGATGCGTCGCAGCACGGTCGGACGCTTGTAGCGGCTGAAGTCGCGCCCCGTTCGGGCCCGGATCAGGGCGAACACCTTCTGCATCAGTTGCCGGTGGTTCCCGTCGCCGGTCGATTCGTCCTCCCCCACCGGCACCCGCGGCTCCGTACGGATGAAGCGCAGTACGGCCCCTGGGATCTCCGCGACCGGGAGCACGGCGTCCACCTCGCCCGTCGCGATGGCGCTCCGCGGCATGCCGTCGTACTCGGCCTCCTCCGGGTCCTGCACCAGCGTTATTCCGCCCTTGGCCTTGATCTCGCGGATGCCCTGCGCGCCATCCGAGCCCGTGCCCGTGAGGATCACGCCCACCGAGTGGCCGTGGTGCGTGCGGGCGAGGGTGCGGAAGAAGTGGTCCACCGGTCCGCGGTGCGCCGCCCGTGCCTCCAGCTCCGACAGCCGAACGTGGGTGTCGATGGCGTTCAGATTCGCGTTCGGCGGCATCACGTAGATCTGGTCCGGTTCGAGCGCGGTCGTTTCCGTGACCTGTCGTACGGGGACCCCCACGTGCGGCTGGAGAAGCTCCGAGAGGTGGCTCTCGTGCGTCGGAGACAGGTGCATCACCACGACCCATGCCGCCCCGCTGTCGGCGGGAATCCGGGCAAAAAGGGTCTTCAGCGCGGCCAACCCACCTGCCGACGCTCCGATGCCTACCACGGTCAGGTGAGGGGG
>DATKCH010000126.1:0-8559 GCA_035513295.1 Longimicrobiales bacterium | reverse complement strand
ACCGGCAAGCGCAGGCAGAACGGCCGGCAGGGATGGCAGCGTTGCCGGGTAGCTCGGCGACACGCCGAGACGGAGCGCCTCGGGGCCGAGCCCCCGTGCGCCCACGGAGACCCTCACCGGCAGGCGCAGTTCCCCGGCGACTCCGTCGGGCGGACTCTGCGGGACGATCCCCGGATCGAGGCGCCGCCGGAGCCAGGCCCCGCGACGACGCCGAACCGCGGCCTCCCGGTCGGCGGACTCCTCAGATGCGAGCGCGATTCGCGCCGCGGACTCCGGCATCGACGCGGGATCGGGGGCGACGCGGTAGATCGTCTCCCCGAGCCCCGACCACGGAAACGCCGCCGGGACGCCGTACAGCGCCGGTCGTCCGAACGACCACTGTGCCAGCGCGCCCAGCGTCACCAGGGCCCCGCGCGCCAGGCTCGCGTCGTCGACATCCCGGGCGAGAGAACGCAGCGCGGCCCCGGCCCCCGCTCGCGCGAGCACGGCGCCACCCCCGCCACCCGTCCAACCTTTGCCCCGGGCGAAGCTCACGACCGACAGAACGCCCAGCCCGCCCAGCGGGCGTCCGCGCCAGGAAGCGCCGTGACCCTGGGCGGCGTCCTCGATGACGACCACTCCCGCGGCGGCGGCCGCTGCCGCGACCGGTTCCCAGGGGATGGGTACGCCGTACAGCGGACTCACGATCAGGACGTCCGCCCCGGCCTCGAGCACGCGCGCGAGGGATGAAGGGTCCGGCGCCAACCTGGCGGGATCCACATCGAAGCAGGTGACCCGCGGCGTCTCGGCCAGCACCGCGGCCGCCACGTCGTAGCAGGTGAAGGCCGGCATCGCCACGACCCCCGCGCCGGTCGAGCCCCGCCCCGGCTTTCCGGGCCCCAGGCGAAACGCCGCGCGCACCGCCAGCCGGAGCGCCTCGGTGCCGGAGCCCACCAGGATGACCTCCTCGGCGTCGAGGCGGGAGCGCAGACGCTCCGCCAGGCGCGGGCGCGGCCGGCCGCGGCCAGACGGGAGCCACGCGAGCGGCCGCACGGGCGCGTGCGCCGGGGGAACGCGCCGCCCGATCACGGGATGGTCCTCGCGATCCGGGGGCCGACGAGGTTCGCGACGGGCATCGGGAGGCGGGACCACAGGCGCGTCGCCAGGGCGTACCCGCCCGAAGCCGGGGACGGCGTACCTCCGACGTCCCCATCGGTCCACTGGAGCCACGGCAGGGGCAGATCGACGCCCCCCCACTGGAGCTTGAAGCGATGCGTGCCGCCGCCCGGCGGGCAGCGTCCGAAGTTGAACGCCGCGGCGCCGGCTTCGCTGGCGTGGCGCAGGAACTCCCAGTACAGGAGCATGTTCGGCGCGAGTCGATTCAGGCGCCGTAGCGAGGAGGCCCACGTCATCTCGATTTCGCCACGCCACAGGAAGCCGAAGCCGGCGGCCGCCGGATCGCCCTCGTGATAGACCACGCCGATCCGTGCGAACCGCGGAAACCGGTCCACGAGCGCGCGGAAGAACGCGAGCGGGAGCGCCGGCGTTCCGAGGTCTCGCATGTTCCGCGCGAACACCGCGTAGAAGTCCTCGAGCAGGTCGCCGCCGAAGCGGACCTCCATGCCCTCCTTCATCGGACGGCGGACCTGGCTGCGGACCTTCGGGCGCAACCCCTGCCAGAGCGCGTCGGCGTCGCCGGGCAGCGACAGCACCACGGCGACGCGACGGTCGCTGACGCGCACGCCTTCCGGAAGGGACGTCGCGACTTCGGACGCGGGTCCCATCTCCGAATCGGGGTGCGCCGGCCCGGCGCGCGGTGTCGCCCCGGGCGACCAGGTCCTCGACCGGCAGCGGAGCTCCACGAGATCCACGCCTTCCCTTCGGCCCCGGTCCACGGCGTAGGCGACCAGCGCGCGGACCGCGTCCGGCGTGCCGATCGGCCCTCCGTAGCTGAGGAAGGGAACGGAGACGATGAACGAGCCCAGGGGACCGCGCACGCGGGCCAGCGGCAGGACGCCGTCGAGGCGGCCGTCGACTTCCGCGGCCAGCAGTCTCAGGTCGTGCCCGAGTCCCTCCGCGAGCACGTCCCGCCACGCGTGCAGGTGACAGAACGTTCCGCCGGGAGCCGCGTCAACGAACCGATCCCAGGCTTCGGCGTCTCCGCCGAACTCGGCCACCCTCACGCCGACTCCATCTCCGCGACCGTCGCCGCGATCGGCCGGAACCGGAACTCGCGCAGGACACGACCGATCCGGGTTCGCACCCGCCGCAGCCCCCCGTAGTGGCGCAGCCTGACCCACAGGGGCACGGGCAACCTCGGCTGGTCCTCGTCCAACTCCCACGGATGCACGTACAGGGTCCCAGGCACGCCACGACGCGCCGCCTCCACCAGCGCCAATCGGGTCAGCGCGTACGGGAAGAGTCGCAGGTAGGCGCCTCCGGCGGCGGGCAGGTTCGTGCCCAGCCGCCGCAGGGTGGCGGGCGGCACCTCCACCAGCCGTCCGGACGGGCGCTCCAGCCAGTGCGGATCGCGGGGAGACGAAGGACTGTAACCGTAGCCGGGGCGTGGTACCGGAAACAGGCTCGAATCGTAGCGGTGGCCCTCCTCGATCAGGATGTCGAGCGCCCATTCCAAGCCGGGCACGATCGAAAACGTCGGCGCCCTGTAGCCCACGACGCCCGCGCCAGAGATGTCCTCAAGGATCGCCTTCGCCCGACGGATGGAGGCTCGGAACCGGTCCGGAGACAGGGCGGAAACCCGCCGATGGTCGAATCCGTGCGACGCGACCTCGTGGCCCGCGGCCGCGATCCGTCGGACGAGCTCGGGATGGCGTTCCGCTATCCAGCCCAGCACGAAGAACGTGCCCCGAGCATCCGCTTCCCCGAGCATCTCCAGGAGGGGATCCACGCCCACGTCGACGCGACTCTCCCGGGTCTCCCAGGACGCGCGCTCCACGTAGGGCTCGAGGGCGCTGACCTGGAAATATTCTTCGACGTCTACCGTAAAATGGTGCTCTATAGGTCGCTCCAGGCGCGCGTAAACGGCCGTGTCGGTGCTCGCCGGCGATCCCGAGCCGGCTTCCGGCGATCCCCCGCGTGGGTGGCCGGAGTTCGAGCGCCGACGTGGCGAATGCACGCCGGTTCCGTGCGTGTGCGTGGGCGTGCGGGAACCGCATGCACTCCGCGTGCCGCCCCGTGAGGACCCCGCCGCTCGCGCCGCAAGACCGTCCAGGTCGCCAACCGCGGGGACCGCGTCCCGTAATTTGCAGTACTAACCGCGGGGGAGCGATGTGGGCGACCGCCTTTCCCGGACCGCCGCCGTCGCGACGCCGGGAAGTCCGCCGGTGGACCGGACGCGTCCGCGCGACCCCCTCCTGAAGCGCGCCGCGCGGGAAGCGGAGCGCTTGTTGGACGTCCCTGACAGACTGTAGGCGTGCCGCAACGCGAGATCGCATCGATGCGTATCCTGATGGTGGCCCCGCAGCCCTTCTTCCGGCCGCGGGGGACGCCCTTCAGCGTCCTCCACCGGATCCGCGCCCTGACGCGGCTGGGCCACCGGGTGGACCTCGTGACCTATCCGTTCGGGGACAGTCCCGCGATCGAGGGGCTCTCGATTCATCGGACCGCCCGCCCGCCGGCCGTCCACGACGTGGCCATCGGCCCATCGATCGCCAAGCTGGTTCTGGACATACCGGTGTTCGCGGCCGCCCGCCGGCTCGCGCTGGCGGAGCCCTTCGATGTCGTGCATACGCACGAAGAGGCGGGGCTCGTGGGCGCGTGGATTCGCCGCCGCAGGCGGGTCCCTCACCTCTACGACATGCATTCGAGCCTGCCACAGCAGTTCGCGAACTTCGGACGCTGGAACCTCCCCGGCGTAGCCGGTCTCTTCGGCGCGGTGGAACGGTTCACGCTCAGCGGCGCGGACGGAGTGATCGCCGTGTGCCCGGAGCTGGCCGAGCACGTCGCGGCGACCGGTTACGAGGGACCGCTCGAGATGATCGAGAACACCATGGACTTCGATGTCCGCACCCCCACCGACGGTGAGAACGCCGGGCTGCGCGAGCGGCTCGGGGTCGGAGCGGCGCGCCTCGTCGTGTACACGGGGACCCTCGAGTCCTATCAGGGGATGGAGCTCCTCGTGGCGGCCGCCCCCGCGGTCCTAGAAAGAGCGCCGGACGCCCGCTTCGTGATCGTAGGCGGCCGTCCCGAGCAGATCGGCGCGCTGCGGAGCTCCGCGGCGCGGGCTGGCGTCGGGGACCGCTTCCGGTTCGTGGGCCAGGTGGCGCCCGAGGAGGTCTTCTCCTACCTCGCCATAGCGGACGCGCTGGTCACCTGCCGCGTCCGCGGCACCAACACCCCTCTGAAGGTCTACCAGTACCTGCGCTCCGGGCGGCCGATCGTCGCCACCGACGTGCGCTCGCACACCCAGGTTCTGGACGGGGATACGGCGGAGCTCGTGGCGGTGGATGCGAAGGCGATCGCGGCCGGCCTGGCGCGCGTCCTGCTCGACGCCGAGCGGGCCCGCTCGCTGTCGGAGGCGGCCCGCGTCGTCGCGGAGCACCGCTACGGCGAGCGGCGCTACATGGAGTCCGTCGACCGCATCGTGCGAGCCACGGTGCGCGCCGCTTCGAACACGGCGGCCGCCTGACCCATGTGCGGCATCGCGGGCTTCTGGCACGCCGACGGGCGCCCCGCGGACAGGCGCGTCCTGGCCACGATGACCGCTGCGCTCGGTCACCGGGGTCCCGACGAGACCGGCCTGTGGACGGAGGGGTCCGTCGCCCTGGGCAACCGCAGGCTGCGGGTAATAGACCCCGAGGGAGGCCATCAGCCGATGGCCAACGAGGACGGGAGCGTGCGCGTCGTTTTCAACGGCGAGATCTACAACCACCGCGAGCTGCAGACGCGACTCGAGGCGGCCGGCCACCGTTTCCGCAGCCGGAGCGACACCGAGGCGATCGTCCACGCCTACGAGCAATGGGGCGATGCGTGCGTGGAGCGCTTCAACGGCATGTTCGCGTTCGCGCTCTGGGACGGGCGCGCGCGCCGGATGCTGCTTGCGCGGGACCGCCTCGGCATCAAGCCGCTCTACGTCCGCTTCGGTCCGGACGGGCTCACCTTCGGCTCCGAGCTGAAGGCGGTCGTCCTGGCGCCCTGGGTGCCGGTCGAGTGGGACACCGAGGCCGTCGACGACTTCCTCACGTACGAGTACGTGCCGGCCCCGAGGTCGATCGTCGCGGGAGTCCGCAAGCCCCCGCCGGCCACCATCATCACCTGCGGCCAGGACGAGCCGTACGCCGAACGTCGTTACTGGGCGCTCACCGCCGACCCCGCCGGGGTGGAACCCCGCCGCGCGGAGCGCGAGCTGCGGGACCTGCTGGCGCGCTCCGTGGAGCGACGCCGGCTCGCGGACGTGCCGGTGGGCGCGTTCCTGTCCGGTGGGATCGACTCCAGCTCGATCGTGGCGTTCCTGTCGGAGGTCACCGACGGTCCGGTGAACACCTACGCGATGGGCTTCGCCGATCGCTCCTACGACGAGCGCGCGCACGCCCGCGTCGTCGCCGAGCGGTTCGGAACGGCTCACACCGAGCGCGAGGTCACCCCGGACGCCGCGGACCTGGCCCGGCAACTGGTCGTCCATTTCGACGAGCCCTTCGCCGACGTCTCGGCGTTCGCGACGTTCCTGTTGTCCCGGGTGGCGCGCGCCGACGTGACCGTCGTGCTGTCTGGCGATGGGGGCGATGAGCTCTTCGCGGGGTACGACGCCTATCGGGCCCAGCGCTGGGCCCGGCGTCTCCGGCACGTCACGCGAGGCGTGCCATGGAGGGTGGCGGATGCGCTGCTGGAGGCGCTGCCGCCGGGGTCGGCCAAAAAGGGGCCGGTCAACAAGGCACAGCGGTTCGCCGCGGGCCTGCGGCTGCCCGCCGATCTGGAGCACGCCCGCTGGTGGGTGTTCCAGGACCTCGCGCAGCGGCGCGCGCTCTACACCGGCGCCCTGCTGGACGTCCTCGGAGGCAGGGACCCGCTGGGCCACTATCGCGGGCGTCTCGCCGATGGCGCGGCGCGCGGTTTCCGCGGCCTCCAGCGCCAGCTGTACGCGGACGTCACCGGGTATCTGCCGGACGACATCCTCACGAAGGTGGATCGCACCTCGATGGCGAGCTCGCTGGAGACCCGGGTGCCGTTCCTGGACCACGAGTTCGTCGAGTTCGCGATGCGCGTCGGCGGCGAGTGGAAGCTGCGCCACGGCCGGGGCAAATGGATCCTGCGCCGGGCCATGGCCCCCATCCTGCCCGCGTCGACGATCGGCCGCGGCAAAGAAGGCTTCAGCATCCCGTTGAAGCACTGGATCGGCGGCTCGCTCCGGGAGACCGTGGAGCAGGCGCTTTCGGAGCGGAGGATACGCGAGCGGGGCTGGTTCGAGGCGGGCGAGGTCCGCGCGCTGCTCGGCGAACACGTGCAAGGGAGGCGGAATCACGCGCACCGGATATGGCCGTTGGCGGTCCTCGAGATGTCGCTGGAACACCTTGGCCGACTGGGCGCCGCGCGCATCCGGACGCCGCTGGAGGCGTCCCGGTGAGCGAAGTTGAGCTGGTGACGACCCACCACGAGCCGGCCGGGACGGCCGACGCCGGGCGCTCCCGCGGCTACGCCATCCCCTGGCAACTCCGCATGTACCGGAAGTCGCTGAAGAAACGGCAGAAGGTGCAGCTGGTCGCGGAAATGCTCGGGCCGCTGGCGGACGAATGGTGCCTCCTCCTCACCGGGGGGGACAACAACGGCGCCATCAACCACCAGCTCCGCGAGCTCGGCGGGCGCTGGGCGTGGGCCGAGCTGGAGGCCGAGGGCATCCCCTCCATGGAGGCCTTTCTCGGCGAGTCCGTGCACGCGGCCGAAGCCCACGCGCTGCCGTTCCCGGACGCGCTGTTCGAGCGCGTGGTCGTCGCGGACGTGCACGAGCACATCCCCGACACCGCTTCGCTCGACCGGGAAATCGCGCGCGTTCTCGCGCCGGGCGGCCTGGCGATCGTGACGACGCCGAACGGAGAGGAGCGACTGCCCGTCGCGCGCCTCAAGCGGTGGGTCGGGATGCACCCGCGCGACTACGGCCACGTCGTGCAGGGCTACACGACGGCGGAGCTCGAACGCATGATGGCCGATGCCGGGCTGAAGGTCGTGGGCCGGGGCGCCTACTCCCGCTTCTTCACCGAGCTGGCCGAGCTGGTCATCAATTTCGCCTACGTGAAGGTTCTCGCGAGGCGCAAGCACCAGCCGGAGGTGCGCGAGGGCACGATCGCGCCGTCCAGCGAAGAACAGCTCCGCGCGGTGGAGAGGACCTACAGGGCCTACGCCGCGGTGTATCCGCTGGTCAGGGCGTTTTCGGCCCTGGACGCGCTCGTGCCGGGGGCCGGCGGCTACGCGGTGGCGGTCGCGGTGCGTAAGCAGGGAAGCGCGCCATGAGAGCGCTCGTGACGGGGGGGGCGGGGTTCATAGGGCGCCACCTCTGCCGAGCGCTCGGGGAGCGCGGCCACGACGTGGCTTCCCTGGACGTCCAGCCCCTCGAGATGCCGGGCGTGACGCACGGCGTGGGCGACATTCGCGACACCGCCCTGCTCGACGAACTGCTTCCGGGGGTGGAGGTCGTCCACCACCTCGCGAGCGTACACCTGCAGGTGCGCGCGACGGAGGAGGAATTCCAGGCGGTCAACGTGCGCGCCACGCGCGACCTGGTCACCGCGTGCGCCCGGCACGGCGTCCGGCGGCTCGTGCACGCCAGCAGCGTCGGCGTGTTCGGTCACGTGGAGGACCCGCCCGCGGACGAAGCGGCGCCCAAGCGGCCCGGCAGCCTTTATGAGCGGAGCAAGCTGGCGGGGGAGGTCGCGGCGCTGGAAGCGGCGGAGGCGCGCGGCCAGGACGTGATCGTGCTCCGCCCCGCGTGGGTGTACGGGCCCGGCTGCCCGCGCACCGCGAAGCTCCTGCGCGCGATCGCCTCCGGGCGCTTCCTTTACGTGGGCCGGGGGGAGAACCTGCGTCATCCGGTGTTCGTGGACGACGTCGTGGATGCGTTCGCCCGCGCCGCCGAAGCGCCCGCGGAATGCGCGGGCCGGGTGTATATCATCGGTGGGCCGTCCCCAATCCGGCTCAGGGAGCTGGTGACCGAGTGCGCGCTGGCGCTCGGCGTCCCACCCCCGCGGCGCGCGCTGCCGCGGCCGCTGGCGGTCGCGCTCGGGCTCGGGCTCGAGATCGCCTGCGGTGCGTTCCGGCGGGAGCCGCCATTTTCGCGCCGGAGCATCGCCTTCTTCGAGAACGACAACGCCTTCGACACATCCGCCGCCGCGCGCGACCTCGGCTTCGTGCCACGGACGACGTTGGCGGAAGGGCTCGCTGCGACCCTCGAAGAGCGCCGGGAGGCAGCAGCCTAATGCGCCGGTCAAGGATTTCAGGCTGCCATGGTTCTGGGCTCCCTGAGCTGGTAGGGGGTGCGGTCGCGAAGCATGGCCCAGAGCACGTTGACGCGCCGGCGTGCGAGGGAGAGGAGGGCCTGGTGGTGGCGCTTTCCTTCGGCGCGTTTCCGGTCGT
>DATKCH010000125.1:0-8342 GCA_035513295.1 Longimicrobiales bacterium | reverse complement strand
CTGCTGGATAACGGTCGCCGTGGCCGTGCCATTACCGGCACCAACAAGCGTCCGCTGAAGTCTCTGGCAGACATGATTAAAGGCAAGCAGGGTCGCTTCCGTCAGAACCTGCTCGGTAAGCGGGTCGACTACTCGGGCCGTTCCGTCATCGTGGTGGGCCCGGAGCTCAAGCTCCATCAGTGCGGCCTGCCCAAGGCGATGGCCGTGGAGCTCTTCAAGCCCTTCATCATCCACGAGCTGGAGAAGCGCGGCGAGGCCGAGACGGTCAAGCGCGCCAAGAAGATCGTGGAGCGCGAGGACCCCAAGGTCTACGAGGTGCTCGAGGACATCATCCGCGATCACCCCGTGCTGCTCAACCGCGCGCCGACGCTGCACCGCCTGGGCATCCAGGCGTTCGAGCCCGTGCTCGTGGAGGGCAAGGCGATCCGCATCCACCCGCTCGTGTGCGCGGCCTTCAACGCCGACTTCGACGGCGACCAGATGGCGGTGCACCTGCCGCTCAGCTTCGAGGCGCAGATCGAGGCGCGCGTGCTCATGCTCGCGTCCAACAACATCCTGCTGCCGTCGAACGGGCGGCCGATCGCGAGCCCGACGCAGGACATGGTGATCGGCTGCTACTACCTGACCAAGGCGCAGATGCGCGTGCAGGATCTGGAGGAACGGGCGGGTTCGTCGCGGCTCTCCAAGGACCAGCGCGCGCAGGCCGACGAGGAGCTGGACGAGGTCTACGCGGACGCGCCGCGCTACGGCGTGTTCGCCGAGGCCGAAGCCGCGCTCGAGCTGGGCGGCGCGGGATTCCATTCGCCCTGCTGGTTCTGGGTCGAGCGCCGCGCCGCGGACGCCGGCGATGACGAGGAGGACCGCCGCGGCAAGTGGGCCCGCACGACCATCGGCCGGGTGATCTTCAACTCGATCGTGCCCGAGGAGCTGGGCTTCTGGAACGCCACGATGGGCAAGCGGGAGCTCGCCGACATCATCGCGAAGGCGTACCGCGACGTGGGGCTGCGGCGGACCACGGAATTCCTGGATTCACTCAAGAACTTCGGCTTCCGCTACTCCACGATGGGCGGCATCTCGGTCGGTCTGGCGGACCTGCAGATTCCCGCCGAGAAGGTGGAGATCCTGGCCGAGGCGGACGAGGAGGTCGCCCGCTTCAACCGCGCCTACCAGAAGGGCGTCATCAGCTTCGGTGAGCGCTACAACAAGGTCATCGACACCTGGACCCACGCCAACAACGACGTGGCGGACGCGATGGTCCGGCATCTGGAGCGCAGCCGCGGAGGCTTCAACCCGGTGTTCATGATGATGAACTCGGGCGCGCGCGGAAACCGCGACCAGATGCGCCAGCTGGCGGGCATGCGCGGGCTGATGGCGAAGCCGCAGAAGAAGCTGACCGGCGGCATCGGCGAGATCATCGAGAGCCCGATCAAGTCCAACTTCCGCGAGGGCCTGACGGTGCTGGAGTACTTCATCTCCACGCACGGCGCGCGGAAGGGCTTGGCCGACACGGCGCTCAAGACCGCGGACGCGGGCTACCTGACGCGCCGCCTGGTGGACGTCGCGCAGGACGTGACGGTGGCCGAGGAGGACTGCGGGACCGTGCTCGGAATCGATACGACCGCGCTGAAGGAGGGCGAGGACATCATCGAGCCGCTGGCCGACCGCATCGTCGGCAACGTGGCGCTCGACGAGGTCGTCGACCCCATCGACGGGGAGATCCTGGTGCGCGCGGGCGAGCTGATCGACGAGGACGCCGCCACCGACATCGAGGACGCGGGCATCCAGAACGTGAAGATCCGTTCCGTGCTGACCTGCGAGGCCAAGCGCGGCATCTGCCGGATGTGCTACGGCCGGAACCTGGCCACCCTGAACGTGGTGGACATCGGCGAGGCCGTAGGGATCCTGGCGGCGCAGTCGATCGGCGAGCCGGGCACGCAGCTCACGCTGCGAACCTTCCACATCGGCGGGACGGCGGCGCGTATCGCCGCGCAGACTCAGCGCAAGTCGAAGGTCGACGGCGTCACCGAGTTCGAGCGGATCACCTTCGTGGAAACCCCCGACGAGCTGCGGGTCGTGACCAGCCGCGAGGGCGAGATCGTGATGAAGACCAGGGAGGGCGGAGTGCGCAGCCGGCTCTCCGTCCCGTACGGCGCGACCCTCGCGGTGGACGAGGGCGACGAGGTGGAGGCCGGCGACCTGCTTTTCAGCTGGGACCCGTATTCGGAGCCCATCGTCGCCGACCACAGGGGCACGATCCACTTCATCGACATCGTCGAGGAGGAGACCGTGCGCGAGGAGCTGGACGAGTCCACCGGACGGCGCCAGCTCGTCATCATCGAGGACCGGGACAAGAAGCTCCACCCGATGATCGAGATTCGCGACGGCAAGGGGAAGAAGCTACGCGAGTTCATCGTCCCGGTGGGCGCACAGCTCACCGTGGCCGACGATGAGGCCGTGGAGCCCGGCGCGACGCTCGCCAAGATCAGCCGCGAGGTTTACAAGACCCGCGACATCACGGGCGGCCTGCCGCGCGTGGCGGAGCTGTTCGAAGCGCGCCGCCCGAAGGACCCGGCGGTGGTCACGGAGATCGACGGTTCGGTGCGCTTCGGCGACATCAAGCGCGGCAAGCGGCAGATCATCGTCGTGCCGGAAGATGGCGACGAGCGCACCTACGACGTGCCTGTCGGCAAGCACCTCCGGGTGCACGAGGGCGACCTGGTGCGCGCCGGGGACAGGCTCAGCGAAGGGCCGGTGAACCCGCACGACATCCTGCAGATCAAGGGGCCGCGCGCGGTGCAGGAATACCTGCTGAACGAGATCCAAGAGGTCTACCGACTGCAGGGCGTGAAGATCAACGACAAGCACATCGGGGTGATCGTCCGACAGATGCTGCAGAAGGTGCGCATCACGGACCCGGGCGACACGCAGATGCTCGAGGGCGAGAACGTGGACCGCGCGGTGTTCCGCGAGATCAACCGCCTGGCGCTCGATGACGAGGAGAAGCCGGCTCGCTCGGAGCCGCTGCTGCTGGGCATCACCAAGGCCAGCCTGACGACCGAGAGCTTCATCAGCGCGGCCTCCTTCCAGGAGACCACGAAGGTGCTGACCGACGCCGCCGTGCGCGGCGCCCGGGACGACCTGCAGGGGCTCAAGGAGAACATCATCATCGGCCATCTGA
The DNA here is from genome assembly GCA_035513295.1 of Longimicrobiales bacterium. GTDB lineage: Bacteria > Gemmatimonadota > Gemmatimonadetes > Longimicrobiales > RSA9 > DATHRK01. Next base: position 5,164 of record DATKCH010000125.1, on the reverse strand, counting down.
TTCCGGCGGGTACCGGGATCTATCGCCATTCCGACGTCGAGTTCCTGGTCGAGTCCGAGGGCACCGCCGAGCAGGAAATGATCGCCGCCGCCGAGGAGGGACCGTTCTTCCGCGCGTTCCCGGCGGAGGAGGAGATGGCGCGCGCGGAGTAGGCGCAGCAATGACAGGTCAAGGTAGTGTCGCCGCGTTGGTGACGGCGGTCGCAACCGGGGCTTGAGTCCCGGTCTGCAAGGCGCTATCGTGACTTCCATGAGCACGTTTGAGACGCGCCGAGACGACTGTTGCTGCTGCTGTTGTCGCCGCTCCCGCTCGGGGAGGCGGCCGCCTGCGCGCGCGGTCCGTTCGCCATGAAGGCGGCACGGACCCCCGCTGCCAGAGAGGCCGTGACTCCCCCGGGTCACGGCCTCTCTGCATCGGGCCACTCCGCGGTCGACGCTCGGCGCGCGGCCGGTGCGCCGGACGGCGCCAGGGCTCGACCCCTTAACGGTGCCTGGGAGCGCAGCGCCCACGGGGCGAAGGATGGGCTCGCGCGAGCGATCGGTCGCACTCCGCTGGTCGCGCTGAAGCGGCTCGGGCCACCCGGCGGGCCTACCGTTGCGCTCAAGCTGGAGGGCGCGAATCCGGGCGGCAGCGTAAAGGACCGCGCCGCCAGCCGGATCATCGCGGAGGCGGAGCGGTCGGGCCTGCTCGGTCCCGGGCGTACCCTTCTGGACGCCAGCTCGGGCAACACCGGCGTCGCTTACGCGATGCTGTGCGCGCGGCGCCGGTACAGCTGCCTGATCTGTCTGCCGGCGAACGCGTCTGCGGACCGGCGCCGGCTGCTGGAGGCGTACGGGGCCGGCGTCGTCCTGACGGACCCGGAAGAGGGTTCGGATGGCGCGATTCGCGAGGCGCGGCGGCGCGCCGAGGCGCACCCGGACCGCTTCTTCTACGCCGATCAGTACGCCAACCCGGCCAACGTCGCGGCCCACTACGAGACCACGGGGCGCGAGATCTGGCGGCAGACCGGTGGCCGGGTCACCCATTTCGTGGCGATGCTCGGCACCGGCGGTACCTTCACGGGAACCGGCCGCCGACTGCGGGAATGCGCCCCCGGAGTGCGGCTCACCGCGGTGCAGCCGGACTCGCCGCTGCACGGGATCGAGGGCGCGAAGCACATGGCGACGGCGATGGTTCCGCCCATTTACGATGCATCGCTGGCAGACGAGCTGGAGCCCGTCACGACCGAGGAGGCCCAGGAGATGGCGGTGCGCCTGGCGCGCGAAGAGGGCCTTCTGGGCGGCGCGTCGGGCGGCGCCAACGTCGTCGCGGCGCTGCGCGTCGCCGCGCGCGCGCGTGCGGTTGACGTCATCGTGACCCTGCTGCCCGAGGGCGGCGCGAGGTACCTGGAGGACTCCTGGTGGAGGTCCCCGTGAGCCGCGCGGGGCGAGCAGGCCCGAGGTCGTCGGCCGGCCCGCGAGCCGGCGCGGCGTGGGATTGCGGCGCGGGGGCCGATTCCGGCGCCGACAGGGCGCCAGCGCTCGGCCTCGCTCCCGACGCGCTCGCCGTCATCGCCCGTCACGGCGCGGCGGCGTATCCGGACGAGTGCTGCGGCGTCCTCGTGGGGGTCGACGGGGCGCGCCGCGCGGTAGTGCGCGCGCTCCCGGCCGAGAATACGCGGGCGGACGAGCGCGCGCGCCGGTACCTGATCGACCCCGAGGCGATCCGGACGATCGAGCGCGCGGCGGAGGCGGAGGGCCTCCACGTCATCGGGTTCTACCACTCCCACCCCGACCACCCGGCCCGGCCATCGGACTTCGACAGGGAGCACGCCTGGCCCTGGTACAGCTACGTGATTCTGCCGGTCGCGGGCGGCGCCGCGGGTACGCCCAGAGCGTGGCGGCTGCGCGACGACCGCTCCGCGTTCGAGGAACAGGAAATCAGAGGAACGGAAATCCCATGAACGACGTGCGGGTGCGCATCCCGACCCCGCTGCGGTCCTTCTCGTCGGGCGAAGCCGAGGTGGAGGTAGCCGCCGCCAGCGTAGGGGAGGCGCTGGACGCGCTGGTCGATCGGCATCCCGAGCTGCGCCGCCACCTGTACGCGGAGGACGGCACGCTGCGCAATTTCGTCAACGCCTACCTGAACGAAGAGGACGTCCGCCGGCTCAACGGGCCCGCGACGCCGGTCGGCCGGGGGGACCTGATCACGATCCTTCCCAGCATCGCGGGCGGGTCGGTCGGGCCCGGCGAGTCGGGCGGAGTCGGGGGGAGCGCCGCCGCCGGCGGGGCCGCGGTCGCGGAGCATCCGGCCGCCTCCGGCGTCCTGTCCAACGAGGAGATCCGGCGCTACAGCCGGCACCTCATCATGCCGGAGGTCGGCATGGAAGGGCAGCGGAAGCTGCGCGCGGCCCGGATCCTCATGATCGGCGCGGGCGGGCTCGGATCTCCGGTCGGGCTCTACCTCGCCGCCGCAGGCGTCGGCACGCTCGGCATCGTCGACTTCGACGTCGTCGACGAGACCAACCTCCAGCGGCAACTGCTTCACGGTACCGACGACGTCGGCCGTTCCAAGCTGGAGTCGGCGCGCGAGCGCATCGCCGAGGCCAACCCGCACGTGGACGTCGAGGGCCACGAGGTTCGCCTGGACTCGTCGAACGCCCTGGACATCATCGACCCCTACGACCTCGTCGTGGACGGCACCGACAACTTCCCCACGCGCTACCTCGTCAACGACGCCTGCGTATTGCTGGGGAAGCCCTACGTCTACGGGTCGATCTTCCGCTTCGAGGGGCAGGTGTCGGTCTTCGGGGCGGAGAACGGGCCGTGCTACCGCTGCCTCTTCCGGGAGCCGCCGCCGCCCGGCCTCGTGCCCAGCTGCGCAGAGGGAGGCGTGCTGGGCGTGCTGCCGGGAATCGTGGGGGCGTTGCAGGCGGCGGAGGCGATCAAGCTGGTCATCGGCCGGGGGGAGCCGCTGGTGGGCAGGCTGCTGCTCGTCGACGCGCTCGAGATGCGCTTCCGCGAGTTGAAGCTCCGACGGGACCCCGGGTGCCCCGTCTGCGGAGACGAGCCGACCGTCACGGCGCTGATCGACTATCAGGATTTCTGCGGCATCCCCGATGCCGAGCGCGCCGAAGCGGAGGTGCTGGAGGGAACGCCGTCCGTGACCGCGCGCGAGCTGGCCGACCGGCTCGCCGCGGGAGAGGAGATCCGGGTGCTGGACGTGCGCGAGCCCCACGAGTGGGACATCGCCAACCTCGGTCCGCTGGGCGCGACCCTGATCCCGCTCGGCAGCCTGGACGAGCGACTCGGAGAACTGAGCACCGCGGACACGCTCGTCGTCCACTGCCGGTCGGGGGCGCGCAGCGCGCGTGCCGTGCGGCGGCTGCTGGACGCCGGGTTTCGCAGGGTGCACAATCTGGAGGGCGGAATCCTCGCGTGGTCGGCGGACGTGGACCCGACGATGCCAACCTACTAGTAGAGACGGCCCGGCCTCATCACCCTCCGAACCACGGCGACTCGGCCCCTCCGCCCTCCCGTTCCCCGGTCCTCCCGAACCCCCCGGAAAGGCCCGCCGTTCGCGGTTGACAGTCTTCGCGGGCGCGGATAAGTTTCCCGGTCTGTCCGGTTTCCGGACCGGGTGCGCTCCGACCGGAGCCGCCGGGCCCGACTGACGGGGGCAAGGGCTGCCCCCTCTTTTTTCCGGCATACTCCCCGGGACCGGGGCCGGGCGCCGGATCACGACGTGGTAGAATCCCGCAGCCAAGACCAGGATGCCGACGATCAGTCAGCTCGTCCGTAAGGGACGCGAGAAGGTCGCAAAGAAGGACAAGGCGCCGGCGCTTCAGGGCAATCCCCAGAAGCGCGGGGTTTGCACGCGCGTTTACACGACCACTCCGAAGAAGCCGAACTCGGCGCTCCGGAAGGTGGCCCGCGTGCGCCTGACCAACGGATACGAGGTCACGGCCTACATCCCGGGCGAGGGTCACAACCTGCAGGAGCACTCGATCGTGATGATCCGTGGCGGGCGCGTGAAGGACCTGCCCGGAGTGCGTTACCACATCATCCGCGGTACCCTCGACGCCAGCGGCGTTTCCGACCGACGTCAGGGACGATCGAAGTACGGCGCCAAGAGGCCGAGGTAATCGATGAGCCGACGCAACCAGGCGGTGGTGCGCAGGGTCCCCGCCGACCCCATCTACGAGTCGACGCTGGTCACGAAGTTCATCAACGACCTGATGGTGGCCGGCAAGAAGTCGATCGCCGAGAAGATCTTCTACGACGCCATGAAGATTGTGGAAGAAAAGAGCGGCCAGCCCGCGATCAACGTCTTCCGCCAGGCCATCTCCAACGCCAAGCCGACGCTGGAGGTGAAGAGCCGGCGCGTGGGCGGCGCGACCTACCAGGTTCCGATCGAGGTACGGCCGGAGCGCAGGCAGGCCCTGGCGATCAAGTGGATGGTGGGGTTCGCCCGCTCGCGCGGCGAGCGGACCATGACCGACAAGCTCGCGGCCGAGATCCTGTCGGCCAGCCGCAACGAGGGCAGCACGATCAAGAAGAAGGACGATACGCACCGGATGGCGGAGGCCAACAAGGCCTTCGCGCATTATCGCTGGTAAGCGCCGCGACGCGCCCGAAGGAATAGATAGAGACGATGGCGAGGATCACGCCGCTCGAGAAGCTCCGCAATATCGGCATCATGGCCCACATCGATGCCGGCAAGACCACGACGACGGAGCGCATCCTGTACTACACCGGTCGCGTGCACCGGATGGGAGAGGTGCACGAAGGCGCGGCCACGATGGACTGGATGGAGCAGGAGCAGGAGCGCGGCATCACCATCACGTCGGCCGCGACGACGGCGTTCTGGAGGCGCGGGGACGACGATTTCCGCATCAACATCATCGACACCCCGGGGCACGTCGACTTCACGGTCGAAGTGGAGCGCAGCCTGCGCGTCCTGGACGGGGCGGTCGCGGTCTTCTGCGCGGTCGGCGGAGTGGAGCCGCAATCGGAAACGGTCTGGCGGCAGGCCGATCGCTACAGCGTTCCGCGCATCGCGTTCGTCAACAAGATGGACCGCGTCGGCGCCGACTTCATGAACGTCGTCGGCATGATCCGCGATCGCCTGGGCGCGAACGCGCACCCGATCCACTATCCGCTCGGCGAGGGTGAGCTCTTCACGG
>DATKCH010000124.1:0-42857 GCA_035513295.1 Longimicrobiales bacterium | reverse complement strand
CGAACGTGATCATGATCGCGAGCACCAGCTCGCGGAAGGCGCGCAGCTCGCCGCTCGCGTACAGCGCGATCGGGGGCACGTAGATGATCGCGTAGTACGCCAGATAGGACGCGTGCATCAGCTCCGAGAGCAGCGGGTGCGACCAGCGCGCCGCCAGCTCGCGACTCGGCTGGCCGCCGAAGAGCGCGGCGTCCCAGTCCTGCACGAGCGCATCGAAGTAGCGGCCCTCGTGCACCGCGACGTTGAGGATCGCCAGGTCGAAGTAGAACGCCGGCACGAGGAGCAGCGGGTACCAGTCGGCCAGGATCCGCGCGGGCGGCCCCATTCGCGCTGCGACCCGCCGCCGCCAGCGCCGGATCGGCGGCGGCGCGAGCAGCAGGAGCGCGCCCGCCACGTGCAGCGCGAGCCACCCGGGCCACGCCGCGGGACGGCCCGGGAAGAGCAGGACGGCCGCGCCGATCAGCAGGTAGGAGCCGAGCAGCGCGTCGACGAAGGGGACGGGTGCCGTCTCGCTGCCGGCGTCCGGCACCGTGGGCGCGGCACTCGTCTCCGGTGCCCCGGCGTCCGGGGGGCGACGAGGGCCTTCCCTCACGGCCCCCTCAGCGATCGGGGAACGTCCAGCGCCGCGCCTCTTCGGCGCCGGGCGCGGGGACCGCGTCCGGGTGGAGGAGCCCCGCCAGGATCTCGATGCCGCGCACCACGCGCGGTCCGGACCGGTTGAAGTAGGACGAGGCGTCCACCACCCAGGCACGCCCGTCCGCGAGGGCGCGCGGCGCCACGGCCGCCAGCCGATCCGCGTGCCGGTCCGCGTCCGCGACCGCGGCCTCGAGCCCGTACCCACAAGGCATGACGAGGAGCGCGTCGGGGTCGAGCCCCCGCAGCGTGCCCCACTCGACCTCGACGGAGCGCGCGCCCCGCTCGCCGGCGAGGTTGCTGGCTCCCGCGAGTTCGACCATCTCGGGGACCCAGTGGCCGGGCACGAAGGCGGGGTCCAGCCATTCGATTCCGAGCAGCGTGGGCCGCTCGCGGTCCGCGACCGCTTCGGCCACGGCGTCGAGTCGGGCGCGCAGTCCCGCGACGAGCGCGCCAGCGCGTTCCTCGCTGCCCGTTGCCTCGCCGACCGCCTCGATCGTAGCCAGGATCTCCTCGAGCCGGTGCGCGTCGAGGCTCAATACTTCGGCGCCCAGCCCGCGCTCGGCCGCGAGCGCGCGCACCCCGGGCGTGGGCACCGCGCACACTTCGCACACCGCCTGCGAGATGATCAGGTCGGGCGCGAGCGCTTCCAGCCGGTCGGCGTCCAGCTCGTAGACGCTGCCGTGCTCGGCCATGGCGTCTCGCACCGCCCGGTCGATGCGGCCGCTGTCCATGCCCTCCGGGTCGAAGCGGGGCCGGCTGACGCGGGGCCGGTCCAGGACGTGCGCCGGGAAGTCGCACTCGTGCGAGATGCCGACGAGGTGGTCGGCGAGTCCCAGCTCGCAGACGATCTCGGTGGCGCTGGCGAGAAGGCTGACGATGCGCATGCGACGGCTCGGATCGAGGACGACCGCGTCCGAACGAAGGGCGCCGCCCCGCGGGAAGGGCCGGCGCTCAGGTCGGATCGCCGGCACACTAGCGGACGGCGGCGCGGGGCGCACATTCGGCCGCCGCGCGAGATGACGATCCCGACCGCCGTCCGCTCGCGAATCCCGCCGAAGGCGGCGGTTGCCCGGCTCGCGCGGAGGCGCCTCCGGGGCCATGTTCGCACCACTGAAAAGTCGGAAAGGGCTACACAGGATGAAGAAGAGGAAGGACCCATCGACGTTGCGCCGGCGCGCCGGCGAGACGGCCGCGGCGGGCGCGCGCCGCGCCGGAGAGACCGCCAGCGCGGGCGTGCGACGCGCCGCCTCGGCGGTCCGGCGGGCCAGGGCATGGCGCGGCGCGCGCAAGCGCGAAACCATCCCCGTGAGCTCCATCCCGCCCGTCCCGGCGCCCGAGACGCGGGACTCCGCGGGAGCGCTCGAGTCGCTTGAGGAGACGGTCCGGGAGCACCCCGTCGGCGCCCTCGCGGCGGCGACCTTCGCCGGCTACGTCTTGGGGCGGCTGCTCGACTGACCCGCCGGGGCGCTCCGGGCGAGCTCCAGGATCGACCCCAGCAGGGCCAGGAAGCGGGCGCTCTCGCGCGCGAGGCCGACGGGTCCGAGCCCGGGCGTCGCGCCGCCCGAATGCGCGAACAGCGCGGTGACGGTCGCCCGCCGCAGGACTCCCGGCCCCAACGCGCGGGCCAGCCGCTCCGCCTCGGTGAAGGGCACGAGCCGGTCGTCCCTGCCGTGCGCGATGATGGTCGGGACGCGGAGCCGGGTCAGCGCCGGTCCGGGATCCAGGAGCGGCTCGGACTCCAGGGCCGCGGCCGCGAGCGCCAGCGCGAAGCCGGCGGCTTCCTCGGACGGCTCGCCGGATGCGGACCAGGCGCCGGTGGGGGGCGCGAGGATCTCGAACGCCGACCGATCCGGCCCTCGCAATCCGGCGCCGACGCGCCGCTTCACGGGATCGAGCTCGGGTGACCCCGCGAACACCTCGCTGTCGCCGGCGATGACCGCGAGCTGCCGCAGCGCCGCCGCGGCCGCGTCGCATCCCCCGTAGCCGGGCACGCGGGTCAGGTAGTTGGAGCCCATCACCCAGCCGCCGTAGGGATCGGGCGCCGCCGCCCACATGCGGCCGTCGAGCTCGTGCCGGCCCGTCAGCCCGAACTGGAAGAGGCGCCCGAGGTCCCGGTAGCCGCCCCACGCCGCCACGCCGCGCAGGTGCGCGCGCGCACCGGGGTCCGCGGCGGCGATGAGGGCCTGCGTCGCGCCGAAGGAGAAGCCGATCAGGCCCACTCCGCCGGGCTCCGAAACCCCCCGCTCGTCCAGCGCGCGCACGGCCGCGCAGATGAGCGGCACGGCGACCGCGGGCCGCACGCGCAGCTCACGCCAGTCCACGATCTCAGGCACCAGGACCGCGTGACCGGCCGCGGCGAGCGCGCGGGAGAAGCGTACCAGGCCGGGGTGCGAGCGGCCCGTGCGGGTGAGCCCGTGCAGGACCACCCAGCCCGGCCGCGGGTCTCCGCGCCGGCTGGGCAGGTGGAGCGTGGCCGGCGTGGGGCCGCCGGGGCCCGCAAAAGCGGTTTCCGAGGACAGCGCGACGCCGGGGCCGGGGCGCAGGTAGCCCCGCAGGAAGGCGGCGAGTCGCGGTACCATGTCGGCGCGGGCGGGCGTCGGCCGCGGCCATCCCGAGCGTCCGGTCCGTGACGCGCGCGGGCCGCTACGCTAGAACGCCGCCAGCTCCTCGATCGCGAGGAAGACGTCGTCGGCGTCCGGAAGGATCCGGGACTCCAGGTCCGGGGCGTAGGCGACCCAGGTGTCCAGCGAGGCCACCCGGCGGACCGGCCCGTCCAGCCACGGGAACAGCTCGTCGGCGACGCGCGCCGAAATTTCGGAGCCGATGCCCCACGACAGCGAGTCCTCGTAGGCGACGATCACCTTGTTGGTCTTGCGGACCGACGCGGCGATGGTGTCCATGTCGAGCGGGTTCAGGCTCCGCAGGTCGATCACCTCGACGTCGATGCCGCCCTCCGCCGCGCGCCTGGCCGCGTCCATGGACCGTTTGACGAGCGCGCCGCACGCGACCACGGTGAGGCCCGTCCCCTCGCGCACCACGCTGGCCTTGCCGAACGGGACCATGTAGTCGGGGCCGGGGTCGCGGCCCTTGTTGTGGACCTGACGATAGAGGTGCTTGTGCTCGAGGAAGATCACGGGGTCGTCGCAGCGGATCGCCGTGCGCAGCAGCCCGTTGGCGTCCTCGGCGTTGGACGGCAGCACGACGCGTAGCCCGGGGGTGTGGGTGAACAGCGTCTCGCCGGTCTGCGAGTGGTAGATCGCGCCGCCCTTCAGGTAGCCGCCGTACGCGACGCGGACGACCAGGGGGGCGTCCCAGTTGCCGCCCGAGCGGTAGCGCATCGTGGCCAGCTCGTTGCGGAGCTGCATGAAGGCGGGCCAGATGTAGTCGAAGAACTGGATCTCGACGACGGGCTTGAGCCCCCTGAGCGCCATCCCGATCGCGCGCCCGACGATGTTGGCTTCCGCGAGCGGGCTGTTGAACACCCGGTTCGACCCGAACCGCCGCTGCAGGCCGGCGGTGCACTTGAAGACCCCGCCCTTGCCCTTGACCTCCTCCAGCACCTCCTCCCGGCTGGCGTCCGCCACGTCCTGGCCGAACACCACGATGCGGGCGTCGCGCTCCATCTCCTCGCGCAGCGCGATGTTGATGAGATCCACCATCGTGGTCTCGTCGCCGCTGTAATCCGGCTCGTCCTCGGTGTCGAAGTCGGCCGATGTCGGGTCCGCGTCCGGGGAATAGAGGAAATCCAGCGCCGTCTCCGGCGCCGGCTGCGGCTGCTCCAGGGCGCGATCGGCGGCGTCCTGCACCTCCTCGCGCACCTCCTTCTCGAGGCCGTCCAGATCCTCCTCCGTGGCGATCCCGCCGTCGATCAGGCGCGCCCGCAGCAGGGCGAGCGGATCGCGGCTCGACTCCCGCTCGATCTGCGACGGCGGCTTGTACATGCGCTCGTCGTCGGACATCGAGTGCGAGTAGGGCCGGATCACGTGCGCGTGCAGGAGCGCGGGACCCTCGTGCGCCCGGCAGTGTGCCACGGCTCGGCCCGCGGCCTCGTGGCTGGCTTCCACGTCGCAGCCGTCGAACTCCTCCACGTACAGGTCGGGGAACGCGCGCACGAGGTCGCTGATCTTGCCGCCGGCGGTGTTGACCTCCACCGGAACCGAGATCGCGTAACCGTTGTCCTCCACCAGGAAGAGCACGGGCAGGCGCAGGTTGGAGGCCGAATTCAGGGCCTCCCAGAACTCGCCCTCCGAGGTCTGTCCTTCGCCCGTCGTGCACAGCACGATCTCGTCGTCCTCGAAGTCCTCGAGCAGGGCCCGCATGTCCGCGTCGCGCCGCGCGCGCGCGCCCGCTTCCGCGGTCCCCACGGCCTGCAGGAACTGGGTGCCCGTGGGCGATGACGTGCTCACGATCCGCAGCGGACGGTGGCCCCAGTGGGACGGCATCTGGCGGCCGCCGGAAGAGGGGTCGGACTCCGCCCCCACCGCCTGCAGCAGGTGCTCGTAGGGCGTCATCCCCAGGGCCAGGGAGAGGGCTCGATCGCGGTAGTAGAGGTAGGACCAGTCCGAACCGGGCCGCATGTGGTCGGCCACCGCGACCTGCACGGCCTCGTGCCCCGCTCCGGAGATCTGGAAGAAGATCCGGTTCTGCCGCTTGAGCTGGATCTCCTTGTCGTCGGTGGCGCGCGCGGCGACCATCGTCCGGTACAGGCTCAGCAGCTTCTCGCCTTCGAGCCCTGCCTCCGGTGCGCTCGCTCCCCTCGTCGTAGCCTTGGTGGCCATGTGGATCCGGAAAAGGGTTCCTGGGCGGGGCTCGCGCGCGGGCCGCGGCGCGGCCACGCGGGCAACCTCGGGGCCCCGCGGCGGGCCGCTATTATACCCGCGGGGCCGGGGACGGTCCACCCCGAAGACCGTTTACAGCGCCCCACTTGGCCCCCACCTTCAAGGGCTCGGGGACCCGCTACCGGAGATGTCGAAAACCCGTGTCACGCCCGCGCATGTTTGCCCGGCTGCTGGCGCACGCCATAGCGCGGCCGCGCCTGGGGGTCCGTCTGGCGGCGGCCGCGTGGCGTTTCCGCGGACGCCGCTGGTGGGCGCGGCCTCCGTTCCTGCCCCTGCCGCCGCCCGAGTACGTGCGCTGGCGCATGGAGACCGCCTTCGGAGGTCCGGACGCGGACGTTCCCACCGGACCGCTCCTGCGATACCTGCGCTGGAGCGAGGCGCAGGCGCGCGCGGCGCGGGCGGAGCCGGGCGGTTGAAGGACCGGGACCGGTCGCCGGACGCGCGCGCGTCCCACCGCGTGCGGGAGGCGACGGGCCGCGAAGCCGGCGTCATCTCCCTGCGCGCGGTCCTCGTGATCCTGGTCCTGCTCGCCGCGGTACTGGCGATCCCGCCGGTGCGGGAGCTGGCCGGGCCGCTCCTGGAGCCCGGCAAAGCCCTGTTGGACCGCAGCGTCGGCCGGGTGTGGGCGCGTGGACGCGACCAGGTGTTCCGCTGGTCGGTGCGCAACGAGGCGCGCACGCTCGCGCTGGAGCTCCAGAAGAGGGAAGCGTCCGGCCAGGGGCTGCCGCGTCCCCAGGACTTCCAGGCCTACGTGCAGAGACGCACGATCTCCGGCACGCCCGGGCTCGACAAGTGGGGCTCCCCCTACTACATGCTGCTGGGCCGCGATTCGATCACGGTGGTCTCGCCGGGCCCGGACCGGAGGCCCGGCACCGAGGACGACATTCGCGAGTCCGCGGGCCGCGACCGGTAGGCCGTCGCCGACGGGGGGAAGGCGGCCTGACTGGCGCGCGATCCGCCGATCCCGGCGCCCGTCACCCGAACCAGGCCCAGGAGAATCCTTCTCCGACTAGCGCGGTCAGGGTGGCCAGGACCAGGTTCCCAGCCAGCAGGGACGGCAGGATCAGGCGGTACCGTACGCCCGAGGCGGCGACCGTCATGACCATGACGTCGTTCGGGAACGGCGTGAGGCCGGCGTACAGGAATACCGCCAGGCGCAGCGCCCACTCGGGCCTCCGTTCGAACCAGGCCGACATGCGCTCGAGCCGCTCCCTGAGTCGGCCGGAGGACGCCCTCCGCCCCTCTAGCCCGACCAGGAAGAACAGCGAGTCGCCGATGGTGAGACCGGTGCCGGCGAAGAGCCCGAGCAGGGCGGGCTGCAGGCCGCCCGCGGCGAGCGTCGCCACCGTCGTGTACAGCGCCACCGACGTGAACGTGGAGAGGCCGCCGGCGGAGGCGATGAGGAAGACCAGGAGGTACCCGTTGCGCACCCCGATGCGCTCCACGAGCCCGACGGCGCCGACGCGTCGCAGGAGGAGCGTCCACGCGACCAGGAAGAGCAGCAGCGCGGCCAGGGCGACCGCGGCGTGCAGCCGCCGCCGGTTGTTGCGGGGCGCTCGCGCCGTTTCATCGCTGGTTTTTTTCGACCCCATCGTGCGCGCGCGCGCTCCCGGCCGGGGAGTGTCCCACGGAGCGGCGTATTGTCACGGGACGCGGTGAAGCGCGCAACGAGCGCGCGGGCCCCGTACCGCGTGGGGCTGACCGGCAACATCGCCGCGGGCAAGTCCGAGGTCGCCGCGGTCTGGCGTGACCTCGGGGCCGCCGTCGTGGACGCGGACGCGCTCGCGCGCCGCGCCGTGGAGCGCGGCAGCGATGCGCTGCGCACGATCGCCGAGGAGTTCGGAGAGGACGTGCTCGTGGCCGATGGAAGCCTGGACCGGGCCGCGCTCGCGCGCATCGTGTTCGCAGACCCGGAGCGCCGGCGCCGGCTGGAGGCGATCGTCCATCCGCAGGTCGCCCGCCTGCGCCCGCTCGCCGAGCGCGAGGCGCTCGCCGAGGCGGACGCCCCCAGGCGCGGCGCTCCAGACGGCGCCAGGCGCGCCCCGTCCGACGGCGCCGGAGAGCCGCTCCCCATCGTCGTGCACGACATTCCGCTGCTGTTCGAGACCGGCCTCGAGACCGGGTTCGACGAGGTCGTGGTGGTGGACGCGCCCGAAGACGCGCGCCTCGAGCGGCTCGTCGAGTTGCGCGGCATGGAGCCCCGCCAGGCGCTCCAGCGGATCGCCTCCCAGATGCCGTCCGAGGACAAGGTCGCGCGCGCCGACCGCGTCATCCGCAACGACGCGAGCCTGCAGGAGCTGCGGACGCGCGCGGCCGAAGCGTGGCGCGCCATCGAGGCCGCCGCGCGGACGGCCCGGGAGCGGGCGGGTGCCTGAGCCGCGCCGGCGCACGGCCGGACCGGGCCCGCCGGAGCGGACACCCGGCCCTCCCTCCCGCCGGCCCACGCCCGCGGGCACGGTGCGCGTGGACATGCACCTCCACACCGCGCGCTCCTTCGACTGTTCGAGCGATCCGGTCGCGGTCGTGGAAACCGCCGTGCGCAGGGGCATGGACCGCATCTGCGTCACCGACCACAACCGCATCGAGACCGCGCTCGCGCTGCGCGCCAGGTTTCCGGACCGGGTGATCGTGGGCGAGGAGGTGAAGACCGCCGAGCGCGTCGACGTCATCGGACTGTTCCTGTCGGAGGTCATCCCCGAGGGCACCCCCGCGCTCGAGACCTGCGCGCGCATCCACGACCAGGGCGGACTCGTCTACGTGCCGCACCCGTTCGCGGGCGGAAAGGGCGGCGGGGGCCGGATCCTTCCCGTGATCGAAGGCCACGTGGACGCGGTGGAGGGCTTCAACGCCCGGCTGCACCTGCAGCGGCTGAACGACCGCGCCGCCGCGTGGGCCGAAGAGCGCGGCCTGCCGCTCGGCGCGGGGTCCGACGCGCACACGCTGGGCGAGGTCGCGCGGGCGTTCGTCGAGATGCCCGAATTCGAGCCGGAGCCGGCATCCTTCCTGGAGGCGCTGCGGCGCGCCACCCTGCACGGTAGCTTCTCGTCCTGGGCAGTCCACGCGGCTTCGACGTGGGCGAAACTGCGCAAGCGCCTGCCCGGGGCCCCGCGGGGCGCGGTCCACTCGGGAGGGGGGGCGGGATGACACGAGCGAAGGCGGAGGGGGAGGGTGCGGCCCCGAGCCCGGCGCGCGTGCCGGCGTCCCGCCGCGCTGGCCTCGACGCGCTGCTCACCGAGATCGAGCGCGCCGACCGGGTGGCGCTCACCACGCACGTGAACGCGGATGGGGACGGGGCCGGATCGGAAGCCGCGCTGGCGGCCTGGCTGGCGCAGCGCGGGATTCCGGTCTCCATCGTCAACCCCACGCCCTTTCCGGACGACTTCGCGTTCCTGCTCGAAGACCCCGCCGTCGTGGCCGATGCGGGCTCGGCGGCGGGCGACGGCGCCCTCCGGGAGGCCGACCTGGTCGTCATCCTGGACACCGGCGAGCCCGACCGCATCGGCAGGGTCGCGAAGGCGATCGTCGGCAAGAAGCTCGGCATCCTCGACCACCACCCCGCCGGGGCCCGGACGCTGGACGCGACCGGTGTCGTGGACCCGGAGGCGGCGGCCACCGGGGAGCTGGTGTTCGACCTGCTCGCCCACGCGGCCGGCGCGGGCAGGGACGTGAGCTGGTCGCGGGGCGTGCTGGAGGGCATCTACGCCGCGCTGCTCACCGACACCGGGTCCTTCCGCTTTTCCAACACCTCGCCGCGCACCCACGAGATCGCCGCGTACCTGCTGGCGCGCGGCGTGGACCCCGAGCGGCTTTACCGGGAGATCTACGCCACCGCCTCGGTCGCGCGCATGCGGCTGCTGCAGGAGGCGCTCTCCCGTCTGGAGACCGATCCCGAGCTGCCCCTGACGTGGATCAGCATTCCCCACGAGGTCGTGCGCGAGCTGGGCGTGACCGCGTCGGACTTCGAGCTCGTGACCGAGCACGCCCGCATGGTGAAGGGCACCGAGATCGCCGTCCTGCTGCGCGGCGTGGCGGACGGAAGCACCAAGGTGTCCCTGCGTTCCAACGGCCGCGCGGACGTCAACCGGATCGCGCGCGAGCTGGGCGGGGGCGGGCACACCAAGGCCGCGGGCGCCGTGATCGGCGCCCCGCTCGCCGAGGCCCGGGAGCGCGTGCTGGACGCGGCGCGCCGGGCGCTGCGCGAACTGTCGGCCGGGTGAGGGGCCCGCCGGCGCGGCTGGCGGCCGGTCGCGCCTTGAGCGGCGCCGCCCGTTTCGAGTAGGTTTCCGCATGCACACCCGCTACGAGCCGCCGGACTTCGCGGCGCACCCGCTGGCTTCGGCGCCCGACGCCCGCTTCGCGCCCGCGCCGGCGGACGGCGTGCTGCCGGAGGGCTATTTCTCAACGACCAACCTGCCGACGTACGTGCGCGTGGAGGGGCGCTGGCTCCTCCCGGAGAGGCCCCGCATGGACGCCGCGATCGTGCGCCTGGACGGTGGCCGGCTGCAGATACGCGAAGGGCGCCTGGTGCGCCGCGGCGATCCCGTCGCGCTCGGCATGGCCGAGGACGGCAGCGAAGGCATACTCGTCCACGGTACCGGCTTCCGCGAGGAAGAGGAGGAGGTATCCGGGGAGTTCCAGTTCATGACCTCGGAGGTCAGCCGGGAGAAGCCGGTCGACTACGAGGATATGGCGGCGGCGTTCGTACGCGAGCGCGACGCCGGCGGCCACATCGTCTGGGTGCTCGGCCCCGCGGTCCTGCACTCGCGCGGACGCGACGCGGTGCAGTGGTTCGTCCACAACGGCTTCGTGGGGGCCCTCCTGGGAGGCAACGCGATCGCGGTCCACGACGTCGAGCAGGCGCTGATGGGCACGACGCTCGGAATGGACCACAAGGGGCGCCCGGTCCGCGGCGGGCACGCGTATCACATGCGGGCCATCAACAGGGTCCGGGCCGCCGGCTCGCTGGCGGAGGCGGTGGACCGCGGCATCCTCACGGAGGGCATCATGCACGCTTGCGTCACGCGCGGCGTGCCCTACGTCCTGTGCGGGTCCATCCGCGATGACGGGCCGCTGCCGGAAGTGATCCAGGACGTCTCGGAGGCGCAGGCGGCCATGCGCGAGCACGCCGTTCGGGCCACCATGGTGGTGATGATCGCCACCTCCCTGCACTCCATCGCGTTCGGCAACATGCTGCCCTCCTACCACACCACCGGCGCGGGCGAGCTGCGCGCCCTCACGACGATCGCGGTCGATTCCTCGGAGTTCCTGGTCAGCAAGCTCAGAGACCGCGGCACGCGCCACGCGATCGGCGTGATCACCAACGCGCAGGACTTCCTGCACGTCCTGCGCGATCACGTGCGACGCGCGCGGCCGGACGCCGGCGCGACAGCGGGGGCCGCTTGAGCGGGCGCGCCGAGCTGCGAGGCGGGCCGGTCGTGCGCGGGCTGGATCCCGCGGCCGAGGCGCGCGCCGAGGCGGGGGACGCGTACCGGGTGGTGCTGGATCCGCTGGAGAGCCACCCCGGGGCAGCTTCGGCGGACCGGGTATGGGCGTTCCCTCCGCGAGACGTGCGCGGCGTCCCGGCCGCGCTGATCGTGGTCTCGGCGTACGCCGACACGGACGAGCGGCGTAGGCTCCTGACCGCGCGCCTCGTCGTGGATGCGCCGGAGGACGCCTCGCGCCGGCGTCCGCCGGCCAGCCGGGTCGAGGTCGCCGAGCAGGGCGAGGTGCCCCGGGACCGGGTGCCGCGGCTGCTCGACGGCGTCGTGCGCAGGCTGGGCGAGGATCCCGTGGACGGGTCGCCCGCGTCCTTCGACATCGGTGGCGATCCGGAGCGCTGGGCGGAAATGCGCGCCACGCTGGCGGCCGAAAGGATTCAGGAGCCGGAGCTTTCCGCGCTGCCCACCGAACAGCCCTCGGAGATCCTGCCGTGACCCACGCCGCCAGCCCCGCATCGACCGGGGCCTTCGTCAACCTGTTCCGCCGCTACCTCCGCGAGCAGGGACTCCCCGTGACCCAGCAGCGCGAATCGATCGCCGAGATCGTGTTCTCCTCCACCGGCCACCTGTCGGTCGAGGAGATCGAGGACAGGCTCCGGGGGCGCGACGAACGCATCGGGAAGGCGACGATCTACCGGACGCTGGAGACGCTCGTGAAGAGCGGGCTCGTCGCGGAGCACGACTTCGGCGAGGGCTTCAAGCGCTACGAGCACCTGTTCGGCCAGGGCCCCGTCCGGGGGCATCTGGTGTGCACGGAGTGCGGCCGCGTGACCGAAGTGGAGGATCCCCAACTGGAGCGGGTGCAGGAAGCCGTCGCGACCGCGCACGGGTTCCGGCCGGTCAAGTACCGGATCCAGACCTACGGCCTGTGCGCCGAATGCCAGGAACGGGGCGCGGAGGTCAAGTGGGAAGGCCTGACGTGCCCGATCGACCTCTGATCGCGTTCCGGGCATAATGCCGAACCGCAGGGACCCCGCGGCGCGCGGCCGCGGCGTCGCCACGCCCACAGCCGAGGAACGTTCGCCCGTGTCCGAACTGCCACCGTCGCTGCGCGCCCTCGCGTGGGAGCTGCCGCACACGTTCCTGGGGCTGGACGAACAGGCGGCGCGCTTCCAGACCGCGCGCGCCGTCATCCTGCCGGTCCCCTACGAATCGACGACCAGTTACGGGGGAGGCGCCCGGGAGGGTCCGCGCGCCATCCTCGAGGCCTCGCGGTACGTCGAGCTGTACGACCAGGAGCTGGACCGCGAGCCATGGACCCCCGGCATCGCCACGCTGCCGCCGCTGGAGCTCAGCCGCGCGGGGCCCGAGGCGGCGTTCGCCGAGCTCTCGGCCGCGTACCGCGCCCTGCTGGACGCGGCGCCGGGGAGGTTCGTGGTGGCGCTCGGCGGCGAGCACGGTATCACCGCTGAGCCGGTGCTGGCGTGGGCCGACCGGCTGGAAGCCGAGGGCCGGCGGCTGAGCGTCCTCCAGCTCGACGCGCACGCCGACCTGCGGCCGTCCTACGAGGGCACCGCGCACTCGCATGCGTCGGTGATGCACCGCGTGGCGGAGCGCGTCGACATCGTCGCGGTGGGCGTGCGCGCCATCACCGCGGAGGAGAAGTCGCTGGTCGACGCGCGCGACTCGGTGCGCGTGTTCTTCGCCGACCACATCCACGACGGCGACGGCTGGATCGACGACGCCGTGGACGCTCTAGGCCCGGACGTCTACGTCACGCTGGACGTGGACGGGTTCGACCCTTCGCTGGTGCCGGCCACCGGGACGCCCGAGCCGGGGGGGATGGGGTGGTACCCGGTCCTGAAGCTGCTCCGGCGGGTGTGCGAGCGGCGCCGAGTGCACGCCGCCGACATCGTGGAGCTCGCGCCGATCCCAGGCGTGCGCGCTCCCGACTTCCTGGTCGCGAAGCTGCTCTACAAGCTGATCGCCTACCGGCTCTGGCTCCCGCCCGAGCCGGCGGCCGGCGGATCGCGGTCGGGCAAGGGGTAGCGCCGGAACACCGGGTGCAGGTCGAGCGGGTCGTGCAGCTGGAGGTCCTCCGGGACCGTTCCCTCCGCGCTCATGAAGAACGGCCAGAACTGGCGGCCGCCGAGCGCGCCGTGGGCGCCGACCTGGTCGTCGAAGCAGACGCACACGTCCGTTTCCGGGTCGTACGCGCCGAAGAGGATCATGTCGCCCGAGTTGCGCAGGCCGGCCAGGTGAGCGACGGCGAGCCGCGACGCCACGTCGGTGCCGTACGGCCGCAGCGGATCCTCGCCCGCGATGACGTCGTAGTCCCCGCCCGGCGCGACCACCGCGCGGCCCTCGCGGCTCTCCACGTGCGCGCCGTCCTGAAAGCGCGTGATCACCACGCCGATGCCCATGTGCGCCACCAGGAAGTAGTACAGGGCCTGTCGGTCCGGGTCGGACTGTATGTCGGTCAGCTCCAGGGGCCGCGGCGGGTCGGTCCAGTACACGTGCGCGAGGGACGAGGAGTAGGTGACCACGAGCTCCCTGTCGTCGGCCATCCGGGTGGTTTCGGCGACCAGCGGGAAGACGCTGTACTGCTTCCGGAACCACCGGATCAGCCGGGGACCGACCGCGCGCGTGATCTCGCTGTAGGAAGCGTCCGTCACCGCCTCCGCTTCGCGCAGCAGGAATTCCAGCGTCTCGAGCGGCGGCGCGTACACGCCCGTCCCCGCGAGCACCTCCACGCCCTCGCTCGCGGCCGATTCCACGGTCTTTCCCAGGGTCTCCCCGAAGAGCATCCGGTACGGCTCCGCGGGCGTCTGCCCGTGGTCGCTCAGGATGTAGACGTCGTACGGGCGGCCGGGGCTCCTGCGGGTCATGCGCACGATCTCGCGCACCCGCCGGTCCAGCGCGCGGACGCTCTTCATGGCGGTCCGGGAGGACGGGCCGAAGTGGTGCGCGAACTCGTCGTACGTGTTGTAGGTGGTGTAGATGACCGGAATCCCGACGTAGATGTCCAGCAGCACGGCGAGCGTCTGCAGCTCGCGCAACACAACGTTGGTGCCGATGTGGAGCAGGGGCAGGTACCACCAGTACCAGGTGGAGCGACCGCGCAGCTGGCTGAAGAGCCGGTCGCGCTCCTCGCGCAGGTACTCCAGAGCGCTCACCAGGACCATCCGTAGCGTGCGCACGGGATGGAGCAGGAGCAGCAGCGCGACGCGCGTACCTCCGAGGTTCGCGAGCAGCGGCTGCGGTTCGCGGGCGGCCAGCGTGAAGGCGGAGCGGGCGGCCCCGCCGTCGAACAGGTTCACGTAGCTGGAGCCCCCGTCCAGGATGCCGTGATCGGGCAGCCGGTCGCGGATGAACTGCATCGCGGCGGGCTTGGAGCCGATCAGGATCCGGTCTTCGCTCTTTTCGTAGAACCGGAATCCGGGGATGCCGTCCTTGGTCCCGTGGAAGATCGCCGCCTGGGCCGCCGGCGTGGCGCTGGGAAGCCCCGCCGGATAGCGGCGCAGCGTCCAGCCCTCCCGTTCGATCAGTCGCTTGATGGTCGGAGCGTAGCCGTGGCGAATGGCCCGCTCCAGGTCGTCGTAGGCCAGGGCATCGAGCTGGATCGCGACGAACCCGCGGCGCGTCGTCTCCGCTCTCCTGCGCCGTTCGGCGGCGAAAGGCAGGTATTTGACCCTGTAGTACAGCCGGAAGAAGCGGTCGGTGAAGCGGCGCCACCAGCTTCGCCGTTCACGGCGGCGATCGGCGCCGCCGCGCGGCCGGTCGGCGATCAGGCGACCCCGCCCGCCGGCGCCTCCAGGATCGCCGGAAGCCGCCGAATCAGCTCGCGCGGCTCGATGGGCTTGGGAAAGAAGTGCGTGCAGCCCGCCTCGCGGCAGGCCATCTCGTCCTCGTAGCCGAAACGCCCGGTGAGGGCGGCGATCGGCACGCGCGCGGTACTCGGCATGGCGCGCAGTTCGCGCACGACTTCGAGCCCCGGCCGGTCGGGCAGGCCCATGTCGAGCAGCACCATCGCCGGCGCCCTGGTGCGGGCCTCGGCGATGGCGGCGGCGGCGGTTCCCGCTTCCCGGACGCGGTACCCCGCGTCCTGTAGGAGCAGCGAGAAAGCGCGGCGCAGGAGGGAATCGTCCTCCACCAGGAGGATGTCGACGGCGCTCGGAACCATTGTCTGGAAGCTAGACGGCCCCTTTCGCCGGGACAAGCGTGGCCGCGTCCTCCTCGACGGCCTCCTCGAGCAACTGCCGCCGCAGCAGCCGGGCGTACAGGCCAGCCCGGCCCAGGAGCCGTGCGTGCGTGCCCCTCTCGACGAGCCGGCCTTCGTCGAGCACGAGGATCTCGTCGGCGTCCTTCACGGCGGTCACGCGGTGGCTCACGATGACGGCGGTCCGGTCGGGCAGAACCCGCTCGAGGCCCTCCAGGATGCGCGCCTCGGTATGCGTATCCACCGCGCTCAGGGCGTCGTCCAGCACCAGAATCTCCGGGTCGCGCGCGAGCGCCCGCGCGAGCGCCGCGCGCTGGCGCTGCCCGCCCGACAGGTTGACGCCGCGCTCGCCCAGCCTGGTGTCGAGACCCGCCGGGAACGACTCGATGGCCTCCTGAAGCTGCGAGATGCGCACCGCCTCCTCGATCCTGGCCTCGCCGTCCTCGCCCTCCGGCACGCCGATCCTGAGGTTCTCCCGGATGGTGTCGGAGAACATGAAGCTCTCCTGCGGCACCACGCCGATCGCCGCGCGCAGCCGCGCCAGCGACAGGTCGCGAACGTCGATCCCGTCGACGAGCACGGCGCCGCCGGTCGGATCGTAGAGCCGCGCGAGCAGGGCTACCACCGTGGACTTGCCCGCGCCGGTCGGGCCGACGAGCGCCACGGTCCGGCCCGCCTCGACCCGGAACGACACGTCGCTCAGCACGTCCCGGTCGGTCCCCGGATAGCGGAAGCTCACGTCACGGAACTCGAGCTCGCCCCGCGCCCTGGCGAGCGAGAGCGGGTTCGGCGGATCGGTCACGCGCGGGGCGGTGTGCAGGATCGCGTTGATCCTGGCCATCGACGCGGCGCCGCGCTGGAACAGGCTCGTCACCCAGCCGAGCGCGATCATGGGCCACACGAGCATGCCGAGGTAGGAGAAGAACGCGACGAAGTCCCCTGCGGTGATGGCGCCCGACATCACCATCCGGCCGCCCAGCCACAGCACCAGCACCATGCCGAACCCGGCCAGCAGCGACATCGAGGGGCGGAACAGCCCGTTGACGCGCGCGAGCGCCATGTTGCGCCGGAGGTATTCGTCGGCGAGCGCCCCGAACTCCGCTTCCTGCGCCCGCTCG
The DNA here is from genome assembly GCA_035513295.1 of Longimicrobiales bacterium. Classification (GTDB taxonomy): domain Bacteria; phylum Gemmatimonadota; class Gemmatimonadetes; order Longimicrobiales; family RSA9; genus DATHRK01. The sequence goes on along the minus strand of DATKCH010000124.1, from coordinate 26,608 downwards.
CGGCCGTAAGCGCGCACGATGCGCGCGCCCGACAGGTTCTCCTGGACCATCGTCGTCAGCGTGGAGAACTGCTCCTGGATGGCCTCGTAGCGGCGATGGAGCACCGAGGCCATGCGGAAGACCAGGGGCGGCAGCACGACCAGCGGGATCAGCGACAGGGCGGTGAGCCGGGCGCTGATCGACAGCATGAAGGCGAGCGCGAAAATCGTCCCGGCTATCGTGTTCACCATGTACATGACCGCGGGCCCGACCGCCTGGCGCACGTTCGCCGTATCGTTGGTCGCGCGCGCCATGAGGTCGCCGGTGCGCTCGTCCCCATAGAAGGAGGCGTCCAGCCGCATGAAGTGCGCGAACAGATCGTCCCGCAGGTCGACCTCCACGCGCCGGCTGAGGCCGTTCAACAGCTCGCGCATGCCGTAGCGGGCCGCGCCGCCCAGCACCGCGACCGCCACGATCGCTCCCGCGTACAGCAGGATCGTGCGCACCTCCAGGTCGGACGCGATCGCGTCGATCGCGAGACCGACGAGCCGCGGCCCCACGGCCTGGAGGGCGTTGGCGACGATCACGAGTACCAGCCCGAACCCGAGCGACGCGCGGTACACGCGCACGTACGGGAGGAGGGTTTTCAGGGACTTCACGTTGGCATGTCGGTTGCCCCACGTACCGTCAGGACCCGCCTCGTGGAGGGCGGGCGGAACCCGATTGTACCGCCGACCCGGGGTGTCTACAAGCCGGCGGTCGACGCGGGGAGGATGGCATGAGGAAGCTGATGATCGCCGTGGTTGCGGCACTTTCGCTGGGGTCCCTGGCGCTGGCGTGCGACGAGCGGGGCCCGGCCCCCGGCACGTCGGGGTCGGCCGAGCCCGCCACCGAGGTGGCCCCTGCGCCGGACAACGGGGTGACCTCCCTGGAGGACATCGCGCCGGGATTCGATGAGGGGGACCTCGATCCGCTCGGTCCGAGGGAATCGGCTTCCGAGCGCGCGGAAACGGCGCGCGGTGCCGGAAGGATCGGGAGCGAAGGCGAGAAGCTGGAGATCGGCGACGCGAACCCGGACTGGGAAGTCGCGCCGGTCGACGAGCGGTCGCCGGACCCCGTCGCCTCCGCGGAGCCGACGCCGGCGTCGCCGCGCTCGACCGAGCGCGTGAACTTCACGCTCGATGAGATCCGGGCCAGAGGGGCCGGGACGGCCGCTCGGGCGGGCGGGGTGGTGCCGGCGGGGAGCGTCGTTCCGGTCCGCCTGGACCAGCAGCTCTCGACTTCCTCGAACGAGCCCGGCGACGGCTTCACCGCCACCACGACGCAGCCGCTGCTCGACGAGACGGGACGCGTAGCGATCCCGGCCGGCGCGCTCGTGCGCGGCCGCGTGCTCGCGGTAGACGGCGCCGAGGCCGACGGCGAGACCTCGATGCTGCTGCTCGATTTCGAGACCATTTCCGCCGCCGGGCGCACGTACGAACTGCGCGGGACCGTCGTGGACGCGCGCCCGGAGCGGCGCAAGCGCACGGCCACCCGCGGAACCGCGGCCAAGGTCGGCGCGGGCGCCGCGGCGGGCGCGATCCTGGGGCAGATCCTGGGCAGGGACACCAAGTCGACGGTCATCGGCGCGGCGGCGGGCGCGGCGGCGGGCACCGCGATCGCCCTCGGCACCCGCGACGTGGAGGCGGTGCTTCCCGCGGGGTCGGCTATGGCGATCCGGCTGGACGCGCCGCTTCGGTTGGCGCTGCGGTAGCGACACGCTGACCGCGCCCGGAAGATCGGGCGCCGGCGCATCGGAGAACGCGACGGGCCGCCCACGGAGAGGGGGGGCAGCGCCCTGGGCGCCAACCCCGGGCGGTCCCGTCCGGGCCCGGGCTCTCGCCCTCCAGCGAGACCCGGGCCTTCCGCATCCCATGCGGGCGCACGCCGCTCCGGAGCGGGCCCGGGCGATCCGCTCGTCCGCCGGGAATCAGTAGCCCAGCGCCGCGCCGCCGGTGCGGGGGTCCGCCAGCCCGGTCCAGCCGCCGGGCACGCGCAGGATGGAGGGCGCGCTGCCGACGCCGCCGGTCGACTCGACGGCGTGGCCTCGGGCGCGCAGCTCGCGCAGGATCCCGTCCGCAAGCCCGGTCTCCTCGTACAGCAGGGAATCGGGCAGGTGCTGGTGGTGGACGCGGGGCGCCCGGACCGCGGCGTCGATCGGCAGGCCGTAGTCGACGACGTTCGACAGGACCTGCCACACGGCGCTGATGATGCTCGGCCCGCCGCGCGCGCCCGTGACCAGCAGGACGCCCGCGCTGTCGCTCGCGATGGTCGGCGTCATCGCCGAGAGCATCCGCTTGCCGGGCTGGATCGCGTTGTTTTCCCCCTGCACCAGGCCGAAGGCGTTGGGCCGGCCGGGCTGGGCGGCGAAGTCGTCCATGGTGTCGTTCAGCACGAATCCCGCGCCCGTCACCGTGACCTTGGACCCGAACAGGAAGTTCACCGTGGTCGTCAGCGCGGCCGCGTTGCCGAAGGCGTCGACGACGCCGATGTGGACGGTCTCCAGCTCCTCCCTCGGGACATCTGGCTCCCCGCCGCCGGCGCCCAGCCCCGGCAGGACGTCGAGCGATGGCGCGGCCCGGTCCGCGATCGACGCGCGCGCCCGGGCGGCGTACTCCTCCGACTCGAACTGGCGCCGCGACACGTCCACGAAGTCGGTGTCACCGAGGTAGTGGTTGCGGTCGACGAAGGCGCGCCGCAGGGCTTCCGTGGTGAGGTGCAGCGTCTCCGGACTGTGCCACCCCAGCGCGCGCAGGTCGTAGCCCTCGAGGATGTTGGCGACGAGCGCGAGGGTCAGCCCCCCCGACGAGGCCGGCGGCATCGACGCCACCCGGGCGCCCCGGTAGCCGAAGACGACGGGCTCGCGCCAGGCGGGTTCGTAGGAAGCCAGGTCCTCGAGACCGATGAGGCCGCCCGTACGCTCCATCTCGGCCGCGATCAGGCGCGCGGTCTCGCCCTCGTAGAACCCGGCGCGGCCCGCGCGCGCCACGCGCTCGAGCGTGCGCGCGAGGTCGGGGTTCCGGAACGTCGAACCCACCGCGGGCGCGCGCCCGCCCGGCAGGAACAGCGCCCGGCTTCCGTCGAAGCGGCCCAGGTCGTCGGCGCGCGCGGCGATCACGTCGTGGAAGCGCTCGCTCACGACGAAGCCGTAGCGCGCGAGCGCCGCGGACGGCTGCACGAGGGTCTCCCACGGCAGCGAACCGTGCCGCTCGTGCGCGGCCGCGAGACCCGCGACGACGCCCGGCACGCCCGCCGACAGGGGCCCGAGGAGGGACGATTCGCCGACCTCCCCGGCGCTGTCCACGAACATGTCGCGGGTGGCCGCCGCGGGGGCGCGCTCGCGGAAATCCAGCGCGGTCACGGTGCCCTCGGCGAGGCGCGTGAGCAGGAAGCCGCCGCCGCCGACGTTGCCGGCCTCCGGGTAGGTGACCGCCAGGGCGAAGGCGGTCGCGATCACCGCGTCCACGGCGTTCCCGCCGCGGCGCAGCACGTCCACGCCCACCGCCGCGGCGAGGGAGTCGTCGGTGACCACCATGCCCGACGCCGCGCGCGCCGCCAGGCCCCGCAGGGGGCGATGCTTCCATTCCTCGGGAACCGCCGCCTCCACCTGCGCCAGCGGGCCGCGAGGGGTGGGCTCGGACGGCCGGCAGGTGGCCGCCGCGAGGGCGAGCGCGGCGAGGACGGCGACGCGCGTTGCGCTCACGCCAGCGCCTTGAGCGCGCTCAGCGCGCACGCCGCGAGCGCCGCGGACCCGAGCGGGAGCGCCGACTCGTCGATGTCGAAGCGGGGGTGGTGGTGCTCGCGCGGCGGATCGAGCGCCGCGCCCAGCCAGAAGAAGCAGCCCGGCGCCTCGCGGGCCAGGATCGCGAAGTCTTCGGCGCCGAGCATGGGCTCGCCCCCCGCCACGCGCTCGGCGCCGAGCGCGCCCGCCACGGCGGCCGACGCCAGCTCGGTCGCCCGGCCGTCGTTGACGACCGGGGGGTAGCCCGCCCGCAGGTCCAGCGAGACCTTCCCGCCCATCGCCGCCACCGAGGCGCCCGCCGCGCGCAGCGTCTCGTGCAGCCGGGCGCGGACTTCGGGTGTGTAGTAACGGACCGTGCCGGTGAAGCGCACCGTGTCCGCGATGACGTTGTCGGCCACCCCTCCCGACACCGTGCCGATCGTCAGCACGCCGGCTTGCAGCGGGTCGATCCGGCGCGCCACGCCCTGCTGGCACGCGAGCACCCAGTGCGCCGCGAGCACGACGCCGTCGATCCCGAAGTGCGGCCGCGCCGCGTGCGACGCCGTGCCCTTCAGCGTCGCGAAGAAGGTGTCGCTGCCGCCGAACTGAGGGCCCTCCCCGATCCGGAAGACGCCCGTCTCCAGGTGCGCCCCGATGTGCAGGCCGAAGACCGCGTCCACGCCCTTCATGGCGCCGTCGGCGACCATTCGCATGGCGCCGCTCATGTTCTCGTCGTCGGAGGCCTCCTCGGAGGGCTGGAAGAGCAGCCGCACGGTGCCCGCCGGTAGGTCCCCGCGCCCGGTCGCCTCGGCGAGCAGGCGCGCCGCTCCCACCAGCATGCTGACGTGCGCGTCGTGGCCGCACGCGTGCATGACGCCGGGCACCGTGGAGCGGTAGTCGTGGTCGCCCTCCTCCTGGATCGGGAGCGCGTCCATGTCCGCGCGCAGCGCGACCGTGGGGCCGGGTCCGTTCCGCAGCTCGGCGACGACGCCGGTCCGACCCACGCCGGTAGACACCCGGTAGCCGGCCGCCGACACCGCCTCCGCGGCGGCGGCCGCGGTGCGCTCCTCGCGGAAGCTCAGCTCGGGATGCCTGTGGAGGTCGCGCCGCATGGCGATGAGGTCGGGACCTATGGTCCGCGCCCGCTCGATCAGGTCTCGCATCTCTCGGTCGATATCCTCTGGAATGGCCGGGAAGCCCCTTCGTCGCCGTTGCCGCCGCGCGCGGACTCCGACAGTTTGGCCGATCGCGCCCAAGCTACCGGCGGCGCAGAACGTCCAGCAACAGAGCCGCATGACCTCCAGGCCAGCGTCGGATGGCAGCACCCCGGCGGCGTCGCGGCCCGCGCCGCCGATGCGCGTCCTGGGGCTCATGTCCGGGACATCCCTGGACGGCATCGACGCCGCCCTCGTCCGCTTCGAGGGCGAGGCCCCCGGCGGCGTCCCCCGGTGGGAGCTCGAGGCGTTCCGCTTCGCCCCCTACACGGACGAGCGGCGGGCGCGCATCTCCGGCGCCATCGAGACCGGAAACGCCGCCGCGATCGCCCGCCTGCACGCCGACCTCGGGGAGTGGTTCGCCGAGGCCGCGCTCGCGCTGTGCGAGAGCGCCGGGGTGCCGCCCGCGCGGCTGGCCGCGATCGGAAGTCACGGGCAGACGGTGTGGCACGCCCCCCCCGAGCTGGAGCGCGGCGCCACGCTCCAGCTCGGCTGCGCGGCCACCATCGCCGAGCGGACCGGGTGCCCTGTCGTGAGCGACTTTCGCTCGCGCGACGTGGCCGCCGGTGGCCACGGCGCCCCGCTGGTCGCCTGGGTGGACCGCGTCCTGTTCGCCCACCCCGAGCGCGCCCGGGTGCTGGCGAACCTCGGCGGAATCGCCAACGCCACGCACGTGCCGGCCGGAGGAGCCGGGCGCCTGCTGGCCTTCGACACGGGGCCAGGCAACGCGCTGGTCGATGCCGCTGTGGAGCGCGCCACGGAGGGGGCGGAACGGTTCGACCGCCAGGGCGACCGCGCCCGCCGTGGCCGAGTCATGGAGGACCTGCTCTCCCTGATGCTGGAGGACCCCTACTTCGCCGCGGAGCCGCCCAAGACGACGGGGCGCGAGCGCTACGGGCCGGCGACCGTGGGCGAGCTCATCGAACGCGTCGGGCCGATGCGAACCGAGGAGTGGGACGACCTGGTCGCGACGCTCACCGAGCTGACCGCGGCGACCGTCGCCGACGCCATCACGCGGTGGTTGGAGCCGCGCGGCGTGGACGAGGTGATCGTCGCCGGGGGAGGGGCGAGCAACACCTTCCTGATGGAACGGCTCTCGGCGCGGCTCCCGAACCTGGCCGTCTGCTCCGCCCGCAGCATCGGTCTCGACCCCGACGCGAAGGAAGCCATCGCGTTCGCCGCCCTCGCCTGGGCGCACCTGCGCGGCCTGCCGGCCAACGAGCCCGGCGCCACCGGCGCCGCCGGGCCGCGCGTCCTGGGCTCGCTGACTCCCGGCGAGGGGGGCGGGCGGAACCGCGGCGGAGGTACGGGTACATAGGTTGCCTCGCGCCGGCGGCCGCGCCGCACGCGCGCGGCGCCCGCAGAGCTCCGATCGAAACCGGATGTAGACGACGACATGCGCTTGCACCTTCGAACGACCGGCATCCTCGCGCTCGCCCTGGTGGCTTTCGCCGCGCCCGAGCTGAGCGCGCAGGCCGCCGACGGCCCGGAAGCGGCGCTCGTCGCCCCGCCCGGGGCCGGTACCGACGACTCCACCTACGCCCGGGCCGTGGCGTTGCTCGACACCGCGCTCGTGCGGCCGGATCGCGCGGACCAGGTGGCGCTCCTGCGCCCCGAGACGCACCTCCTGCGGAGGATGCTGGCCGCCCTGGCGCAGGACGAGCGCGCTCCGGTCTACGCGCGCGGCAACGCGCTGCTTATGCTGGCCGACGGCGGCGGCAGGCGGCTGGACGCCTTTGCCGTCGCCCTGGAGGATACCTCGGTCGACGTGCGCGCGGCCGCGGCGGTCGGGCTGGGCACGCAGCTCTCGCGCAGCTACGACGAGAGGGTGGTGGCCCTGCTGAGTGAGGCGCTCCGTGACGAGAACCTCGACGTGCGGGCGCGCGCCCTGGAAGCGCTGGCGGACAACGCGCCGGGGCCGTTGCGCGAGTTCCTCGAGGCCGATCCCGAGGAGCCGCTCGCCTCGATCGCGCGCTCGATGCTGGCGCTCGCGGAGCAGAGGGGCGCGCCGTCGGCGACCGGCGACGCGATGTTCGCGGAGTTCTCGAAGGTCGGCGACGACGGCGCGCGGCTGGTGTTCCGGCCCGTGCGGACCTGGCCGGACATTGAGGCGGCGCAGGGCGAACTGCGCCTGGAGTTGCCGGACGGGCGCGTGCTGGCGCTGGACGATCGCGTAGAGGTCGTGGGGGGCGTGCTCCCGGCGTTCGTCAGCGCGGACGGCGCGGCGGCGGTCTACGAGGCCGGGCGCGAGATCCACGTGCTCGACCTCGCGACCGAAGAGCGGCGCACGATCGGACCGGGCATCGCGCCGCGGCCGTACCCCATGCGCGGCAGCATCCTCTACTTCAAGGGACAGGATCCCGTGCGCCCCGGCGAAAGGGGCACCGCCGAGGTCCTCTACGACGTCGTCGAGGCGCAGCTGCGGGGGCCGGGGATGCGCGTCCTGGGGACCGTCACCACGACGACCGACTCGACCGTGCGAGGCGGCTACAGCCCGGTGCGCTGGGTTCGCGTGCGCGACGCCGGCGGCCGATTCACGCTGGAGGGCGAATCGATCGGGATCTTCGCCCTGCCGGACCCGTTCGACCTTCCCGAGTGAGTCCTCCGGTGCCATCCGCCGAGCGGCCCGCGGCCGCGTGAGCCGCGAGCCGGCCAGGGGCGGGTGAGGGTCGAAGGCGCCGCCCGGCTCCTCTTCCCCGCGATCCGCTGGGACGCCGAAGCCGGCTTCGGACCCGCGCGGGATGCGGCGGCCGCCGCCCTCGACCTGGGGGTCGGCGGCTTCATCGTATTCGGCGGTGAGGCCGCGGCCGCCCGCGACCTGATCGCCGACCTGCGCCTCCGCTCGGCCCATCCGCTGCTGATCGGCGCGGACCTCGAGCGCGGTGCGGGCCAGCAGTTCGGGGGCGCGACCGCGCTGCCTCCGCTCGCGGCGATCGGGCACCTGGACGACCTCGATGAGACCCGCCGCGCCGGCGCGCTGACCGGGCGCGAGGCGCTCGCGCTGGGGGTCGACTGGGTCTACGGGCCGGTCGCCGACCTGGACGTCGAGCCGCGCAACCCGATCATCGGCACGCGCGCGCTCGGCGCGCGCCCGGCGATGGTCGCGGAGCACGTGCGCGCGTGGGTGGAGGGCTGCCAGTCCACGGGCGCCCTCGCGTGCGCCAAGCATTTCCCCGGGCACGGCCGGACGACCACCGACTCGCACGCCGGGCTGCCGGTGGTGGACGCGGCCCCCCGGGCTCTCGAGGACGACCTGCGGCCGTTCGCGGCCGCGATCCGCGCCGGGGTCGCGTCCGTCATGAGCGCGCACGTCGCCTACCCGGCGTGGGACCCGTCCGGCGTCCCCGCCACGCTCTCGCGCGCGATCCTCGGCGGCCTGCTCCGCGAGCGCCTGGGTTTCGCCGGGATCGTGGTGACGGACGCCATGATCATGGAGGGCGTGCTGACCGGGGCGGGAGCCGGCGGGGGAGGGGACGCCCCGGGCGTGCGTGCGCTCGCGGCCGGGTGCGACGCGCTGCTCTACCCGGAGGATCCGGCGGCGCTGCTGCGGGCCGTGGAGGCCGCGCTGGTCGCGGGCGTCCTGGACGCCGGCCGCGTGCGCCGCTCGGTCGCGCGCATCGCCGCCGCGGCGGACGCCGCCGGGGCGGCGCGCGCGGACCGCGGCGAATGGGGACGGCCGGAGGACCGGGACTGGGCCTCATCCGTGGCCCGCCGCGCGCTGGTCGAGCTGGCCGGGCGCGTCGAGCTGCCGGCCGGCGCGACGGTGGTCGTGCACGACGTCGACGACGACCTCGGCGGCCCCCATCCGCCGCCGCCGCGGACGGCGTTCCCGGAGGCGCTGCGGCGCGCGGGAATGCGCGTCTCGCACGCCTCCGACCCGCGCGCCGCCGGCCGCCCCGTGGCGCCCGACCGCGGGGACGGCGCTCGGCACGTCGTGGCCGTGTACGCCGACATCCGCGCGTGGAAAGGACGGCCGGGCCTGTCGGAGGCAGCGCTCGCGGCCGTGGCGCAGGCGCTCGACGCCCACCCGCAAGCCCTCGTGGCGGTGTTCGCGCACCCGCGCCTCGCCGGCGGCATCGAAGCGAGCCGGATGCTCGCCGCGTGGGGCGGGGAACCGATCATGCAGGAGGCCGTGGCGGCGCACGTCGCCGCGCGACCGCGAGGAGCCCCGTGACGACCATCGACTGGATCATCGTCGCCGCCTACATGGTGGTCACGCTCGCGCTCGGGGTGTGGCTGGCGCGGCGCGCGTCGGGCAGCATGGAGGATTTCTTCGTCGGAGGGCGGGCGCTTCCGTGGTGGCTGGCGGGGACGTCCATGGCCGCGACGACGTTCTCGATCGACACTCCCCTCTACATCTCCGGCCTGGTGGGCAATCGCGGCATCGCGGGCAACTGGGAGTGGTGGAACTTCGCGATCGCGCACGTGATCTTGATCTACATCTTCGCGAAGATGTGGCGCCGCGCCGAGATCGTCACCGACAACGAGCTCACCGAGATCCGCTACGCAGGCACCCCCGCCGCCGCGCTGCGCGCCACCAAGGGGTTCCTGTTCGCCGTCGTCGTGGGGTCCATCGGCATCGGCTACGCGATGCTCGCGATGGTCAAGGTGATCGACGCGCTCGAGATCTTCCCGGGCCTGGGGCTCACGCTCGGGGACAGCGGCAAGCTGTGGAGCGTGATCGCCGTGAGCGTGCTCGTCCTCGCTTACGCCGGGCTGGCCGGCCTCTGGGGCGTCGTGGCCACCGACTTCTTCCAGTTCTTCCTAGGGCTCGTGGGCGCGGTCCTGGTCGCGGTGTTCGCGGTGAACCACGTGGGGGGGCTGGACGAAATGGTCCGCCTCGCACAGCAGAACACCGACTTCGACGTGCTGTCGTTCACCCCGCTCACTTTCGGCGAGGGCGGATTCCTCGGCGTGGGGTGGTCCAGCGTCGCCCAGATCAGCGGGTGGACGTTCGTCGCCTACATGGTCCTGCAGTGGTGGGCCTTCCGCCGCTCGGACGGCGGCGGTGAGTTCATCCAGCGGCTCGCGGCCGCCAGGGACGAGCGCGACGCGGAGCGCGCGGCCTGGTTCTTCAACATCCTCAACTACGTCGTCCGGACCTGGCCCTGGATCGTGGTCGCGGTGGTCGCGCTCGTGGTCTACCCGGAGCTGGAGGACCGCGAGCTCGGCTATCCCAAGCTCATGCTGGACTTCCTGCCCGCGGGGCTGCTGGGCGTCGTCGTGGCGTCCCTGCTGGCCGCCTTCATGAGCACCGTGAGCACACTCATCAACTGGAGCGCGTCCTACATCACGCACGACCTGTACGCGCGCTTCCTCCGCCCCCGGGCGGGCCAACGGGAGCTGATCCTGTTCGCGCGGGTCGCGTCGGTGCTGGTGACCGCGCTGGGCGCGACCGCCGCGTTCTTCAGCCAGGACATCGGGACCGTCTTCCGGCTGATCATCGCGATCGGCACCGGGCCGGGCCTGGTGCTGATCCTGCGCTGGTTCTGGTGGCGAATCAACGCGTGGGCGGAGCTCGCCGCGATGGTGGCGGGGTTCCTGGTCGGCTTCGCGACGTCCGTGTGGACGGGCGTCGACGTGACGCTCTTCGGAGCCACCGTAAGCGTTCCGCCGCTGCGCATCGCGGACTTCGGCATCCGGCTCATGGTGACGTCGCTCGCGACCGTCGCCGTCTGGGTGCCGGTGATGCTCCTGACGCGGCCCGAGCCGGACGAGAAGCTGGACGAGTTCTACCGGCGCGTGCGCCCCGGAGGTCCGGGCTGGAGCCGCCAGCGTGCGCGCACGGGGCTGTCCCCGGCGCAGGACCTCGGTCGGGACGCGCAGCGCGTCCTGGCGGCGCTGCTGATCCTGTTCGGCGCCATGTTCGCGGTGGGCGGGCTGGTCATGCTCCGGTTGGGGGTGTTCGCCGCGATGGCGGTGATGGCGGTGCTGGGGTGGGCCTGGCTTTCGCGCCTGCGGGACCCCGGGGACGGTGGAGTGAAGGCTCGTGTCTGACTTCTTCGAGAGCATCCGGCTGCGCCTGGCCGAGGAATTCAACCTCGAGACGCTGGGGTCGGAGGTCGCCGGGTTAACCGCGAACCTGGCGGTGGCGACGATCACCTTCCTGGCCTTCTACCTGATCTGGAAGATCGTGGACCGCGTGGCCACCAGCGTGATGGCGCGCGCCGGCACCGACCGGACCACGGCGCGCTTCGTCGAGTCGGCGCTGCAGCTCTCGATCCTCACGATCGGACTCGTCCAGGCGCTTTCGGCGCTCGGCATCAACACCGCGGCGCTGGTCACGAGCCTCGGAATCGTCGGCCTAACGATCGGCTTCGCCGCGCGCGACGCGTTGTCCAACCTGATCTCCGGACTCCTCATCTTCTGGGACCGGCCGTTCGTGATCGGCGATCTGGTGGAGGTCGGCGACGACTACGGGCGGGTCCACAACATCACCCTGCGCTCCACCCGCATCGTCACCGCGGACGGCAAGATGCTGGCGGTCCCGAACTCCCACATCGTCAACTCGACGGTCGCCTCCTACACCAACTTCCCGAGCCTCCGGCTCGACATCGAGGTGACCATCGGGCCCGACGAGGACATCGGCCGGGTGCGCGAGCTGCTCCTCGCGCTGGTAGGCGAGGAGGAAGGCTTCCAGGAAAAGCCCCCGCCCCACCTGGTGGTGACGCGGCTCAACGACTACAACATCGAGGTGCAGTTGCAGGCCTGGATACGCGACGAGCGCGAGCACGTGGAGAAGCGCTTCGAGCTGCGCGAGCGCGTCTTCGAGACGCTGCGGGAGGCCGGCGTGGACATGCCCAACGAGACCATCCGGCTGGAGGCGGTGGAGGTGAAGGGGTCGCTGCTGGCGCCTGGGGAGCGATGAACGCCCGCCGCGCGCGACTCGCTCTTGCGCTCGTGGTGGGGGCCGGGTCGGCCGGCTGCGGAGCGCGCGCGCCGGGCCCTCCGCCTCCCCCTCCGACGCTGGATCCGGCTCCGGCGAGCGCGCGGCCGCTCGCGCCGCTCCATGGCACGCTTCCACCCGTGCCCGCGCGCGCGAGCCACGGTCGCTCGATCGACATCGTGTACCCGCCGAGGGGCGCCAGCGTACCGACCGACTCCACGTTCGTGTTCGGCTCGGTGAGTCTACGCGACCCGACGCTCACGATCGACGGCGCGACCGTCCCGGTCGAGCCCAACGGCGCGTTCCTGGCCTACCTGCCGGTGCCCGAAAGCGGCCTCTACCGGATCGAGGCCGGCTCGGCAGGCGGGGACCCGCCTATCAGCCTCGAATGGCCCGTGAACGGAGCCGGGACCGCCGAAGACGGGGAGGCCGCGGCGCGCCGGGGCGAGGCGGCTGAGGAGCGCCCGCTCGTCACCGCCATCACGCCGGTCTCCTACACGCTGGTCCAGCGCGGCGAGCCCATGACCTTCACCGCGCGCGCGCCGTCCGGCCTGGAGCTGGCGATCGCGCTGCCGGACGGACACCGGGTCCCCATGCGCGAAGCGGCGGCGCCGGTGGGCAGCGCCGGCTTCGCCCAGGCCACCGCGGGGCGGTCGATCGTGCGCTACGAAGCGACGGTTCCCGTGCGGACGTCGTTCGTCGCGGGGGCCGGCCCGGACGCGCCGGGAACGCCGCTGCCGGCCGCCGCGCCGCCCGGGATGTACGGCGGCGTGGGCGCCCCGCCGCCGGGGGTCGACTCGTCGACCGGCGAGGCGTTCCTGGAGGCGGTCGTGAACGGAGACGTCCTTGCCACGCCGCTGCCCGCGCTGGGCGTGATCGAGCCGGGGTACGCGTACGTGGCGGACGTCCGGACCGAACGGCCCGATTCGGCCGCCATCGGGCGCGCGACCCTGCCTCCGGGCACGCCCCTTCACTGGTTCCTGCCGAACGGGACGCGCGTGCGGGTCACGGGCCTGCGGGACGGGCTGGCGCGCGTCCGCCTGACGAGCGACCTGTCGATCTGGGTCGCCTCGGACGACCTGGCGCCGCGCTCCGCGAGGGACGCGGCCGCGACGCCCCGCGCGCCGACGCGCGCAGGACGGAGAGACGACGCGCCCGCGCCGCTCCCGGCGCCCGGCCAGGCGGTGGGCGACGCCTACTCGGTGCGCGTCGCCCCCGACGGCGGCTGGGTGGAGATCCGCGTCGCGCTCTCCGAGCGGCTGCCGTTCCGCGTGGACGCGCGCGACGGCGGCCTCGACGTCACGGTCTACGGCGCGCGCACGCGCACCAACTGGGCCTACCAGGGGCCGGCCGACCCGGACGTGCTGCGCGTCTGGTGGGAGCAGCGGGACGACGAGCGCTACGTCGTCCGCGTGGAGACGCCGGGGCCTCCCTGGGGCTGGGACTCGCGCTGGGAGGACGCCGCGACGCTCGTGCTCCGGGTGCGGCGGCCTCCACCCCTGGACGCGGACGCCCCTCTGCGGGGCCTCTACGTCGGCGTCGATGCCGGGCACGGGGACGACACGGGCGCGATCGGCCCCACCGGGCTGCGCGAGGGCGACGCCAACCGGCGGATCTCCAGGCGGCTCGCCGACCTCCTGCGCCAGCGGGGCGCGCGCGTCCTCGAGATCCGCCCCGGTCCAGACGACCTGGACCTCGCCGCCCGCCCGGTGATGGCGCTGGACTCCGGCGTGCACGTGCTCGTCTCGGTGCACAACAACGCGTTTCCGGACGGCGTGAACCCGTTCGAGAGCGCGGGCACGAGCGTGCTCTACAACACCTGGCAGTCGCTGGACCTCGCGCGCGCGCTCCAGCGCGAGCTGGTCGCCGAGCTCGGACTGCGCGACCTGGGACCGATCTGGGGGGACCTGGCGCTCGCGCGGCCGACCTGGATGCCCGCCGTTCTCACCGAGGCGATGTTCCTCATGGTGCCCGTCCAGGAGGCGGCGCTGCGCGACGCCGACGTCCACGATCGCGTCGCCGCGGCGCACGTGAGGGGGCTGGAGGCGTTTCTGAGGAGTCGCCTGGTTCGCCAGTAGCGCGCCGGCACCACCGGACGCCGTTTCCCTTTCCCACAACTCCGTGGATAGCGCGGGAAAACGCCCTGTGGAAACGGTGGATATCCCCGTTCGGCCCCGTCGTTGAGCCCTCTCTTCGTGTGTACAAAGAAGCCCCTTGACCACAAGATAGAGGGGCCTTATCGTGCAGGACCCACAAGATATGGGGTGACCGGCGCCGGTTCACCGGGGGGCGATGCCAAGCCGACCCGTGCCGCCCCTGTGCGTGGCGTCTCGCGCGTTTCTTTTACACGGAAGACCCCGACCCCCGGCCCAGCCGAGGAAGCCCATGCCCCACGCCGCAGCGCCCGCCGAGACCCCGCCCGAGGACCTCGGATCCGCCGAGATGTCTGAGAACGCGCGCATCGTTCTCGCTCGGCGCTACCTGAAAAAGGACGAAGCGGGCGAACCGGCCGAGAATCCCGAAGCCATGTTCTGGCGGGTCGCCAGGACGGTCGCCGAGGAGGACCGGAAGTACGGCGCGAGCGAGGGCGCCGTCGAGCAGATCGCGCGGGAGTTCTACCGGCTCATGACCGCGCGCCTGTTCGAGCCCAACTCGCCCACGCTCATGAACGCCGGACGCCCCCTCGGCCAGCTGTCAGCGTGCTTCGTGCTGCCCGTCGAGGACGCGCTGTCCAACGGCAGGAACGGCATCTACGACACGTTGCGGGCGATGGCGCTGGTCCACCAGTCGGGTGGTGGCACTGGTTTTAGCTTCAGCCGCCTGCGTCCCAGCAACGACATCGTGCGCTCCACGATGGGCGTGGCCAGCGGCCCCGTGTCGTTCATGAGCCTGTACGACCAGTCGACCGAGGTCGTCAAGCAGGGGGGCTGCGTCGTCCCGGACACCCGGGTGGGCACCGATCGCGGCGTGGTGCCGATCCGCGAGCTGGGGCCCGAGGACGCGGCGCCCGATTCATGGCACGCTCACGCGACGCCGCTGCGGGTCGCGACGGACGAGGAGGTCCGCGAGTCGGACGAGTTCTACAACCACGGCGTGGCCGAGATCCGGCGCATCCGCACGGCGAGCGGATACTCGCTCGCGGCCACCCTTCAGCACCGCGTGCGCGTGATCGATGCGTCCGGCGCATACGTGTGGCGGCGGATGGACGAGCTAAGCGTGGGCGACTGGGTCGTGCTCCAGAAGGGCCACATGCTGGAGCCGGACCACTACGGGCTGCCCGGCCCGGCGAGCACGGCTCACCTCAACGCGACGTCGATCGACGTGCCGGACGAGGCGACCCCGGAGCTGGGCGAGTTCATCGGTTACGCGATCGGCGACGGAGCCATCAATCGGTACAACCGGGGCGGAGCGACCGGACGCCTCGTGCTGACGGTCGCGGACGCCCAGCCCGACATCGCGGAGTGGCTCGTCCGCGCGGGCGAAGGGCTGTTCGGCCTGCGGCCCATTCCGCAGAGGAAGCCGGACGACGGCAGCACGAACTACATCTACAACTCGACCGTGCTCGTCGACTGGCTGGAGCAGATCGGCGTGCCGAAGCCTTCGGCCCGCGACGTGCGCGCGCCGGAGATCGTGTTCCGCAAGGGCGCCGCGTTCGCGCGCGGATTTCTGCGGGGGTTGTTCACCGCGGATGGCACCGTGAGCGAGGACGGCTATCCGAGCCTGTCCTCCGTCAGCCGCGACCTTCTGGAGGACGTCCAGGCCCTGCTGCTCGCGGTGGGCGTGCCGAGCGCGATCTCGACGGTGGAGCGGCGCGAGGGAGCGTTCGGGACGCTGCCCCTGCACCGGCTGCGTGTGACGACCCAGGCCGGCCTGGAGGTGTTCGCGCACGACATCGGCACGCTCGACAACGCGCGCCGCGCGCGGCTGCGGGACCGCAGGGAGGAGGCCTGGGAGCGCAACGACGTCATCCCGAACCAGGGCGAGGCCCTGCGCGCCGGAGGCGCGGCGCCGCGCAGCCTCACGCGCTCGCGGCTGGTCACGCTGGCGGACAGCCGCGAGGAGGTCCGCGTCAGCCCGCTGATGTGGTTCCTCGCGCACGACCAGTACTACGATCAGGTGACCGAGATAGAGGAGGGCGAGTCGCTCACCCTCGACCTCTCCGTGCCCGGCAACAACACCTACATCGCGAACGGGTTCGTCAGCCACAACACGCGACGAGGCGCCAACATGGGCATCCTGCGCGTGGACCATCCGGACATCCGCGACTTCATCACCTGCAAGAGCGACGTCACCAAGATCACCAACTTCAACATCTCGGTGGCCGTGACCGACGCGTTCATGGAGGCGCTGAAGGAGGGCGAGGACTACTACCTGATCAGCCCGCGCACGGGCGAGGTCGTGGGCACCGAGAACGCCCGCGAGGTCTTCGACATGATCGTCGAGGGCGCGTGGTCCACGGGGGAGCCGGGCGTGTTCTTCATCGACCGGGCGAACCTGGACAACCCGGTACCCGGGATCGGCCAGTACGAGGCGACGAATCCGTGCGGCGAACAGGTCCTGTTCCCGTACGACGTCTGCAACCTGGGCTCGATCAACGTGGGGGCGTTCGCGATCACCGACGCTCGGGCGGGATCGGGTCCGAAGGACCGCATCGACTGGGACGGCCTGAGGCGCGTCGTACACATGGCGACGCATTTCCTGGACAACGTCATAGACGCCAACAAGTACCCGCTCCAGGAAATCCACGACCTCGCGCACCGGATCCGCCGGATAGGGCTCGGCGTGATGGGGTGGGCGGATCTGCTCGTGCGCGTCGGAGTTCCCTATAGCAGCGAGCAAGCGGTGTCCCTGGCGCAGATGGTCATGGGCTTCATCAACGAGGAGGCTCGCAACGCGTCGGAGAAACTGGCCGAGGGTCGGGGAGCGTTCACCGAGTGGGAGGAGAGCATCTGGGGCCCTGACGCAACGTGCGCGCGGCACCCGGATGGGAGCCGGCTTCGCCCGTTCAAGAGGCTCCGGAACTGCAACCTGACCACCGTCGCGCCGACGGGCACCATCTCGATCATCGCCGACTGCTCCGGCGGGATCGAGCCGCTGTTCGCGGTGGCGTTCATGCGCAACCAGGCGGGCGCGCTGATGCCCGACGTCAACCAGGACTTTGTGCGCATCGCCAGGCGCGAGGGCTGGTACTCCGCGGAGCTGATGCGCGCGATCGCCGAGGAAGGGCACATCCACTTCGACGAGGTGCCCGAAGACGTCCAGCGCGTCTTCGTGACCGCGCACGACGTTACGCCCGAGTGGCACATCCGCATGCAGGCCGCCTTCCAGGGCCACGTCGACGCTGCGATCTCGAAGACCTGCAACTTCCCCGAGGAGGCGACGCAGGAGGAGGTGCGCGAGATCTACCAGCAGGCCTACGAGCTGGGCTGCAAGGGCGTCACCGTGTACCGGGACGGCTCGCGCCCGATGCAGGTGCTGTCGACCGGCAAGACGGCGAAGGAGGTGAGCGGCACCTCGGCGGAGGACGACGCAGGGCGGGCCGGGCTGCTCCAGGACCTGGCCGACGCGCGCGAGCGGATCCACCGGCTCGAGCAGGAGCGCGAGGAGCTCGAGCACGGCCTCACCGGGGAGCATGCGCGCAGCCAGAAGCGTCTGGTCAAGCGCACCCGTCCCGCCGCCCTGCGCGGGATCACGCGCAAGATGATCAGCCCGCTGGGCGACATCTACGTGACCATCAACGAGGACGACACCGGCAAGCCGTTCGAGCTCTTCGCGACGCTCGGCAAGGCGGGCGGCGCGGCGATGGCGGACGTGGAGGCGATCGGGCGGCTGATCTCGCTGGCGCTGCGCAGCGGCATCGGGCTGACCGAGGTGCACCAGCAGTTGCGCGGCATCTCCTGCGACCGCGCGGTCGGCTACGGCCCCAACAAGGTGCTGTCGGTGCCGGACGCCATCGCCCAGGCGATCGAGCTCTACCAGCAGGAGCGCGCCGGCGTCCAGCAGGAGCTGCCCATCAGCCAGACGATCACGACCGGCGCGCAATCGGCCGCGGCGCAGGCGCAGGTGGACTTCGGCGCCTACGACCCGGGCGAGACCTTCATCGGGACGTGCCCGGACTGCGCCTCGGAGCTGTTCTTCGCGGAGGGGTGCGTGAAGTGCATGGTGTGCGGTTACAGCGAATGCGGGTAAGCGTCGCGCGCCGCGGGTCGGCGACGCGCCTCCGCTCGGCTCCGCGAGAACCAGTCGCTCGCGGAGGCGCGTCACCGCCCCGCGGCCGAGACGATACCGCGATTCGACGTGGTGGGGGTTGAGGCGGTGAAAGTGATCGCGATGCCGCACGCGCGGTCGCGAGGAGAGCGCTGCGACAGGTGAGGTGATTCCGGGCGGCCCCTGACCGGGGAGAGTGCAGGGTTTTCAGCCGCACTTGGGCGGATGGGACGAAGCACGTAGGGGTCGTCCGGATTTCTTCCGGGGTGGGGTGGGGTGGGGAGGCGTGACCGGGTGACCGGTCGCGAACGGGCCGGTCCGGGCTCTGCCCGGGCCGGTTCCGTGCGTTTGGGGCCGCAGAGAAGGCAGGACCGCGCGCTCGAGCGGCCCGGCGAAAGGCTTGACGGGCGCCCCGGTGAGACGGGAGCGCTCCGCTCAGAACGCTCCGCCGCCGCCCCCTCCCATGCCACCCCCGCTGAACCCGCCACCGCCGCTGAAGCCGGAGCCGCCGGAGCTCCGGGGGCTGGAGGACATCGCGCTCTCGGCGCGGCCGGTCATCTGGCCGAGCCGGCTCGTGAACCCCATGGTATCGAACGAGCCGCCGTGCGATCCGACGTACCAGACGGGCTGGGGTGGTTCGGCGTAGAGCTTCTCGAAGGCCCGGGCCCAGCGTTTTTCCACCTGCAGCGCCATCGCGTAGGGCAGAAACCGCTCGAACATCTCCGGCCCCGTGATCATGCGCCGGAAACGGTCGGAGTCTACGGCCTTCAGGAACTCCTCGAACCCGAGGATCTGCTCCAGCGTTCGGGTGCCGCTCACCGTGCGGGCCGGCATGAACAAGCCGAAGCCGAGGATAACGAGGCCCGTCAGCACGCCTCCGACAATCGCCGCTGCGGGCGCCACGAGCCCCAGACTGGTCAGCGCCAGACCGAGGAAGGTCAGGCCCAGTCCCACGAGGATTCCGACGGCCACGAACACGCCGAACACGCGGTCGGGCCGCCACCGGTAATCGCGCCTCGCGAGCGCGCGGTCGTAGAGTGCCTTTTTGATGCCGGGGAGGTCCGCGTAGAACTCCTCTTCCAGCTCCGACATCTCCACCTCGGGGCGGCCGCCTTTCTCGAAGAGGGCGTCCAGCAGCAGCCGCTCATGTCTGGCCAGTTCGTCCCAGCGCTCCTTCGGGGCGGCCATCTCGAAGGTGTATTCGGTGCTGTTGGCGAGGCCGAACAGGATCTTCCGCTCCCGCTCCCGGATCAGCAGAAACCCGCGTACGGCCAGGTCCACGAGCGTGGCCGTCACGTCCCGCATGTCCGGCCGGTGGTCGACCAGCATCCCCACGTCGCCGGGCGTGAGCCCTTCGGGCGGTTCGTAGGCGGGGGCGATGGCGCGCCTCCTGGGGTCCCTACCGAGCCGGCGCCAGAGCAGGAACATCCCCGCGAAGGCGAGCAGCGGCATGAAGAGCGGCCAGTTGCTGCGGAGAAAGAAGATCACGTTCGCGGCGGCGCCCGGCCGCGCTACGACGCCGGGATCCCACGCCACCGCGACCGTCAGGCCCTCCCGGAACCCGAGGCCGCGGGTGGTGCGGACGTCCACGATCCTGTCGGCCATGCGGATCTCGGCCGCCTCGTCCGTGGAGCCGAAACGGCCGGTGAAGGCGCGCGCCCGGATGCCGGTCGCCGCGGCCGGCATGACGACGCGAACGGCGGCCTCCTCGATGGGCACCGGCCATTCGGTCCCCGTCACGTTCCAGTACAGCTCGTCGTGCTCGTCGAAGTGCTTGAGGGCGCGATCGGCGCGGTATCGAATCCGCACCGTGCGGGTCGCGTCGCGCGCCCCGGGCACCCACACCTTGAAGGTGCGGCTGTCGCCCTCGCGATTGGTTTCGTAGCGGAGCGGCGCGCCGGCGCCGTCCGTGATCGACTCCAGGTCGAGCAGCAGCGTGTGCCCGAACTGGCCCCAGGAGCGGTAGCGCACCGGGATCGTGCGGTAGATCCCCTCGTAGGACCCCGTGAACCGCGGGCGGATCGTTTCGGTGACGACGACGGCACCGCCCGACAGCACGACGACCTCCACGTCGAACGATTGGATCAGCCAGGATCGGGAGGCCTGGGGTTGCGCCGGCGACGGCCAGCCCAGCCCCCCGACCACCAGCGCGAGGAGCGCGAGTCCCGGACGACAGGGCATCATCCGCGAAAGAGGGGCGACGGGCACGCAGCGCGGCATGGCCCGCGATCCCGCCGCGATCAGCCCTCGCCTTCGAAGCTGACGCGCGGCACTGAGCGTTCGGCGTCCTCCTCCACGATGAAGAAGTGGCGCGGCTCGAACCCCGCCGGTCCGGCCAGGAGACTGCCGGGGATCTGCTGGATGCGCGTGTTGTAGTCCCGGACCACGGCGTTGTAGTAGCGGCGGGCGTTCTGGATCGCGTCCTCGATCTCCTCCAGGGAACCCTGAAGGCGCGTGAAGCTTTCCACCGCGCGCAGCTCGGGATAGGCCTCGGCGAGCGCGAAGAGCTGCCGCAGCGCGCCCGTCAGCATCCCCTCCGCCTGCGCCTGCTGCTCGGGCGTCTCCGCGTCCACGGCGCGATTGCGGGCCTGAATGACGGCTTCGAGCGTTTCCCGTTCGTGGCCCGCGTAGCCCTTGACCGTCTCCACGAGGTTGGGAATCAGCTCATAGCGGCGCTTGAGCTGTACATCCACGTCGGCCCACGCGTTGTCCGCGCGGATCCGCAGCCCGACCATGCTGTTGTACAGCAGGACGCCGGCGCCGACGAGCAGCAGGAGAACGATCAGCACGATCCACATCGGCGCTTCCCGGTCTGAGGACACTCATGCGAGGCGTGAGGATAGGGGGCCGGCGGTGGCCGGGCAAAGGTTCGGCCGGGCGGCGGCCGCGCAACGCTCGCGTGACGAGCCGGCGCTCAGCTCGCCGACACCGAGAGCTGCGCGTCCATAGTGATCGGCACCGCCAGCGCCCTGGACACGGGACAGCCCTCCTTGGCGTTCCTGGCGGCGGTCTGGAAGGCCTCCTCGTCGCCGTCGCCTTCCGCGCGCACGCCCAGGTGGACGCCCGTGATGGCGAACCCCGACTCCTGCTTCTCGAGCGACACCGTCGCGGTCGTCCGGATGCTCGTCGGGGTCACGCCCGCCGCGGCCATCTGTCCGGCCAGCGCCATCGAGAAGCAACCCGCGTGCGCCGCGCCGATGAGCTCCTCCGGGTTGGTCCCGGGCTCGTCCTCGAACCGCTTGCCGAAAGAGTAGTGGGTTTCGGACAGCACGCCGCTGTCAGTGGCAAGCCTGCCGTTTCCGTCCTTCAGTCCGCCGGTCCAGACGGCGGTCGCCTTGCGCTCCATGGGTTCTCCTCGGAAGGGGGTGGTGGAGATCGAACCTGGCTGCGGTGCAGGGATCGCGCCACAATACTCCGACGCCCGGGCCCGGCCCCCCGGTCCGCTGGCCCGACACTTTGTGCTTCCCGCCGCGACCGTGCACGTTTCCCCGCTGGAGCGAGAACGGACCCACGGAGCTGATCGCCAAGTGACAGGACGAGGGACCGGCGGCCGCCGCCGGCCGGGAGCGAGCGAGTGAGCGACGGAGCGACTCCGCCTGACACGGAGGCGCCGTTCGGCGCAGACGCGTCGCGCGTCGACCCCGAGATCCCGCCGCCGCCCCCGCCCTCCCCGCGCTACGACCGCTCCATCGTCGAGGGTCCGCTGCTGCCGGCGGTCTGGAAGATCGCCTGGCCCACCATGCTGCAGAACGTCATCGGCGGGCTGCAGGGCCTCGTCGACCACGTCATGGTCGGCAACTACGTGGGCTTCACCGGGAACGCCGCGATCGGCGTGAGCTGGCAGGTGTTCCTGGTCGTGATCGTCTTCATCTCCTCGCTGTTCACCGGCATGAGCGTGCTGGTCGCGCGCTTCGCCGGCGCCGGAGACTCGGACAAGGTGGACCGGACGGTTTACCAGGCGTTCATCACAGCGATCGGCATCGCGTTCCTGATCCTCGCGCCGATCGGCTACGTGCTGTCCCCGGCCCTGCTGGACCTGGTGAACGCGGAGCCGACGGTGCAGGCGGAGGCGTTGCCCTACCTGCGCATCATGTTCCTGTTCAGCAGCGGCATGCTGGTGTTCTTCATGCTGGGAGGGGCGCTGCGCTCGGCGGGCGACGCGAAGACGCCGCTGCGGCTAGGGATCGTCGTTACGGTCCTGAACATCGTGCTGAACGTGATCCTGATCCGCGGCCTCGGTCCGATCCCGGCGTTCGGGACGGCCGGAGCGGCGATGGGCACGGTGATCGCTTCGGGAGGCGTCGGGCTCTACGCGTTGTTCCGGCTCTGGGGCGGCGGCTGGGTCGTGCGCTTCCCGCGCGGCGGAGGCTACGGGCCCGACTGGGGCATCATCCGGGCGCTGTTCCGGTTCGGCCTCCCGACGGGCATCCAGGGCATCGCGATGAACGTCGGCGGGGTCTTCCTGCTCGCGTTCATCGGGTCCGTCGCGCAGAGCGCCGAAGCGCAGGCCGCCTTCGCCGTGTCCTACACGCAGCTCTTCTCGCTGATCACCTGGACGACCGTGGGCCTCATGGGCGCGGCGGCCGCGGTGGCCGGGCAGAACCTGGGCGCGGAGCAGCCGGAGCGCGCCGCCGACGCGGTCCACAAGGCGGCGCGCATCGGGGTCCTCGGGGCCGCGCTCGTCGGGGCGATGTTCCTCGTGTTCCCGCGCCAACTCCTGGCCGCGTTCGGGATGGACGAACCGGTGGTCGTGGAGATCGGCACGCAGCTCCTGCGGGTGTTGAGCCTGTCCGGGTTGTTCGTCGCCGTGGCGCTCACCTACACCGGCGGCCTCCAGGGGACGGGCGATACCAAGAGCCCGCTCTACATATCCATCGTCTCGCAGATCGTCGTTCCGCTGGGAATCTGCGCGCTCGTACAGCGGTTTTCGACGCTCGAACCCATCGACATCTGGCTCGCGATCCTGGCCGGCCACATCACCCGTTCCACGCTCAGCGTGATCCGCTTCAACCAGGGTAAGTGGCGCGGGATCGCGGTCGATATCGGGGGGTGATCAACCCGACTAGCCCGCCCCGCCTTCCAGGAACACCTCCGTGAGCGCGCGCTCGCGGCTCAGGAATTCGGACGGCGAGAGGCTCGTCATTCGCCGGAACTCGCGGCAGAAGTGGGCGTGGTCGTAGTAGCCGGACTCGAGCGCCACGCGGCCGAGCACGGGCTCGGGCGCGGCCCGCAAGCGGGCGATCGCGCGCTGCACGCGCAGGATGCGCCCGAGCGCTCGCGGGCCCAGTCCCACCCGATCCCGAAGCACCCGCTGGACCGTCCTGCACGAGACGAACAGCGAGCGCGCCAAGGACTCGACCGACGCGGCCTCTTCCGGTGACGAGACCGTCTTCGGCGCCGGGGCCGACGCCCTCTTCAGCGTCCAGATGCCCTCCACGATCGCGCGCGCCAGCGGATCCACCCGGGCGGGCCGGAGCCGGGCATGAAGGAACGCGAACGTGGCGGCTGCCCGGACGTCCTCGTGCGTATCCGCGAGCCGGTCGCGCAGCTCGAGGAGCGCGGGCAGGACGGCGTCCGCGTCCACCCAGGTGTCGCGCAGCTCGGCCATGCTCGCGTGCAGCAGCGCAGAGCCGGCCCAGGGAAGGAGCCTGATGCCGACCAGGCGGGTCCGGCCCGCCGGGCGCAGCAGCAACGGCCCGGTGATCTGGCCGATCACGAGCGCGCGCGGCTGGAGCACCTCCGCCGTGCCCGTGACGTGCGCGAACGGGTCGCCGACGTTCAGGACGATCTCCGCGCAGCCATCGGGGATCACCGGCTCAGGCGCCGCGCCCTCGGGCACGGCGTCGGCGCTCAGCGTCCACACGCAGCGCACGTGATCCGCCAGGGCGGAAGGAGGCGGGTGCTCGGCGTAGCGCATGCCCGACAGGATGAGGGTCCTCGTCGCGTTCGTACAAGGAGGCCGGGCGCCGCCGTCGCATATTCCCCTGGCAGGCGTCGAGCCACGTCCCCGAACCCCAGGCACCGAAATGACCGCCAGATCTCTCTCAGGCGCCCGCGCGGCGCTGTTCCCGTGCGCGTTCCTCGCGGCGTGCTCGGCCGCGTGGGCGCAGGAGCCCGCGGGAGGCTCCTCGGGAGACCCGATTCGGGGCGCGCCGCAGGCGCCGTCGCCGCTGGCCTTCCTGGCGGGATGCTGGGCGGAGCCGGGCGAGGGGCTGCGCGAGCAGTTCACCGCTCCCACCGGCAACCTGATCCTCGGCACGTCTCGCTACGTGCAGGCCGGGAAGGTGGTTCAGTTCGAGTTCCACCGGATCGCCCTTGAGGACGGGGGGGGCACGCTGACGCCCTATCCGAACGGGGAGGCGTCCGTGCCGTTCGCGGCCGATACGCTGCAGGACGGCTACGTCGTCTGGGCCAACCCGGAGCACGACTTCCCGCAGAGGATCATCTACGACGGACGCGAGGCCGGAGCGCTGACGGCGACCATCGAGGGGCGGCGCGACGGCGGCACCGCGCGCACGAGCTGGCGCATGCTGCGGACGGACTGCGAGCGTTGACGGAAAGAGGCGAGGGCGCCGACGGATCCCCGCCGGCGCCCTCGTCCTATCCGGAGCGTCGAACCTCAAACGGCCAGGTTCAGGAAGCCTTCCTCCGGGCGTCCATCTTCACGATCGCGAGCCCGGGGTCGTTGAAGTTCGTGCCCGCCACCCGAGCGAAGATCTCGCGCGCTTCGTCCGCGCGCCCCAGCCCTTCCAGGGCGAGCGCGTGGTGGTACGATGCGTACAGATTGTTCGGGCTGGTCTGCTCGTACTCCGCGACGGCCGTTTGGTAGTCCTCCTGGAGCAGCGCGACGAGCCCGAGCAGCTCGTGCGCGGGCTGGTCGCGGAGCGGATTGCGCTGGCCCTCCACCAGAGTCATCGACTCGTGCGCTTTCTCCCGCGCCGCGTCATAGTCGCCGCGCCGTGCGGCGAGCATGCCCTCGATGAAGGCGATCTGGGACTCCGTCGCGGCGGTGTTCTCCGCCGTGCCGATTTGCTCGGCCTGCGCGCGGGCCAGCTCTGCCCAGCGCTCGTTCGCGCTCTCGGCCTCGGCGAAGAAACCGTGGTGTGAGGCGATCAGGCCGGCCGTGTTCAGCGCGAAGAGTTTGTTGCCCGTCGCGTTCGGCACGTCCATCCCGTCGATTCGGCCGACCAGCGCGTTGAGCTCGTCGACCGCCGCCTGGGGCTCCCCGGCGTGTACGCTCACCAGCGCCCGGTACACCGCGAAGGTGGTCGCGGCGTTGGGATCGGCCTGCTCGATGGCGGCGTCGTAGTCCGCGCGCGCCTGATCGTAGTTGCCCAGGAACGAATTGACGTGCCCCCGCTGCTGGTAGGCGAGGCCGTTCTCCGACCCCAGCTCCGCCGCGCGAGTATACGCTGCCGCCGCCTCGTCGAGGCGATCCTGCGCCCGGAATACGTCGCCCAAAAGGTCGTATGCGATCGCCTGTTCCGGCGCCAACTCGACACCCCTGCGCGCGTTCGTCTCGGCCCTGGCGAGGTCCCGCGGCTCACTCAGCGTGTAGGAGTTGACGAGCTGGAGGTAGGCCGGGGCGAACCCTGGCGCGGCCTCGATGGCCCTGTCCAAAGACGCGCGCGCGGCTTCCTCGTCGTTGACCGTCGACTGGGCGCCGGCGACCTGCATCCAGGACCTCGGGTTGCCGGGCTCGAGCTCCGTGAGGCGCCGGGCGAGCGCCAGCTGGCCCTGGGTATCGTTGGTGAGGCCCATGCGCGCGCTCTCGATCAACAGCCGCACGGCTTCGCTGGCCTGGTCGGCGCGGTCCTCGGCGTGCCTCAGGTGCGTCAGGAACGCCTCCAACGAGGGCGCGGTGTTGGCGGCGGAGAGGTGCGCGAAGGCCGAAGCCGGGTCGGCCTGGACGGCGCGCACGAAGTGGTCGTGCGCCTCCACCGCGCGGCCCATGTCCACGGCGTGCTGGCCAGCGAGCAGCGCGCTCCCGGCCTCGTCGTTCACGTCGCCCGGCGCCAGGAGCCAAAGGGCTTCAGCGGGCGGGGTTTCGGCGGCCATCTCACTGACCTGGGCCGCGGCGGTTGCGGGAATGATGGACAGCGCAAACAGCATGGGAAGAGCGCGCAGTAACATAGAAGTCGTCCTCAAGGATTCTCGAGGTGGTCCCGGAAGGCAAGATGTGGCCGGGCGTCCGGCGGCGCCCGCGGATCGAACGCAGTCAGCCATATATACTCGCGCATTGACGGACCGCGGGCAAGGGGCCCAGGACAGGAGCGCTCGCCTACGGCCTCACCGACTCCCGAACGCGAATCACTTCGCCTCCAGCGCCTTCCGCACCGCCGGCGCGACCTGCGTCCCGAACCGCTCGATGCCCTTCAGGGCGTCCACATGGGGGACCGTGCCCACGGTCTGCATGAGGAAGCGCTCATGCCCGAAGACCTCGTGCTGGAACAGGATCTTTTCGACGACCTCCTGCGGGTCCCCGACCGCCAGGTGACCCCGCGGCCCGCAGCCGGCGTCGAACTGCGCGCGGGTCGTTGGCGGCCAGCCCCGCTCCCGGCC
>DATKCH010000123.1:0-23031 GCA_035513295.1 Longimicrobiales bacterium | reverse complement strand
GCGGGCGCGGGCGTAGCCCTGCGCGGCAAGGTCCGCTAACAGCGTCTCGTAGGTGCCCTTGCGGCCGCGCACCACCGGCGCCAGCACCTGGAAGCGGGTGCCTTCGGGGAGCTCGAGGATCCGGTCGACGATCTGCTGGGGGGTCTGCCGCGTGATCTGAGCACCGCACTCGGGGCAGTGGGGCACGCCGATGCGGGCCCACAGCAACCGGAGGTAGTCGTAGACCTCGGTGATGGTGCCGACCGTGGAGCGCGGGTTGCGGCTGGCCGACTTCTGGTCGATCGAGATCGCCGGTGACAGGCCCTCGATGAAGTCGACGTCGGGCTTGTCCATCTGCCCGAGGAACTGCCGGGCGTAGGCCGACAGCGACTCGACGTAGCGCCGCTGGCCCTCGGCGTAGATGGTGTCGAAGGCGAGCGACGACTTGCCGGAGCCGCTGGGCCCGGTCAGCGCGATGAGCGCCCGCCGGGGCAGCTCCAGGTCGATGCCCTTCAGGTTGTGCTGGCGGGCGTTGCGGATGATGATGCGATCCTTCACCCCCCGAACGTGGCGCCCACGACGGGGGAGCGGCAAGACGGGGAGGCGGGGACGATGACACGCGTGATTCCTGAACGCTGGGTCCTGGTGACGGCGCTGGCGCTCGCGTCGTGCCGCCTTCCCGGCGCCGATTCGGCGTCCGGCCTGCGTGTCGAGAGCGAGGGGCTGCTCGAGTACCCGGCGACGGCCTTCGCCGAAGGCGCCCTCCCGCCGATGGCGGCCGCCGACGACGCCGGCCGGGTGTACCTCCTCGCGGGCGCGCCGCCGCGCATTCTCGTCTACGACTCGTCGGGGACGCCCGCGGTCGATCCCCGCGATGGAGGCTTGTCGCTCAGCCAGCCCACCCATTTCACGGCCGAAGCCGACGGCACGCTGGGCATCTTCGACCGGGGCCGCCGGGGCATGGTGGTGCTCCGTCCGGGAGGCGCCCAGCACCGGGTCGCGCTGCCCCAGCCCCCGCAGGGGAACCGCGTCGCGTTGAGCGACCTCGGCGCGGTCGCGGTGTTCGGGGAGATGCGCCAGGAGGCCGGGACCATCCTCTACCGGCTGGCCATGGTGGTCGGGTCGCGCGAGGAGGTGCTGGGCCGGCTGGAGCGGCCGTTGCCGTCCGTCGTGGACTATGACGGCTGCGGCGTCTCGCACATCCGCCAGCGGCTCTTCGAGCGCCAGATCGTGTGGGACGAGCGCGACGGCCTCATCGCGGCGGCCTTCGGGCCCGAGTACCGCATCGAGCTGTTCCGCGACGGCGCGCCAGCCGGTACCCTGACCAGGGAGGTGCCGGCGCGCACGGTCGACGAGGCGATGGCGGCGCGTGAGGTGGGCGACGATGTCCGCTTCGATGCCGGCGCTTCGGTGTGCAGCGCCACCAGGGACGCCGTCGCGGCGTCGCAGGGGTGGGCCGAAACGGTCCCGGAGATCGCCGACCTCCGGATCGCCCCGGGCGGAGAAGTCTGGGTGCTCCGGGGGGCGGCGCGGGGAGAGGCGCAGGCGGTCGAGGTCTTCGGCGCGGACGGCTCGTTCCTGGGCGCGCTGCCATCCGGCACGCCGTTCCCGGGCGCCTTCACGGGCGCGGACGGGTACGTGGCCCGTGACGAGCGCGGCCTCGCGCGATACCGCATCGTCCGCTGAGGCGGACGGGGCGGTCCGCCAACCCGGACACCGCGCTACCCGCCCGCTTCCTCAAGCAGCGCTTCGACCTCGTGGGTCAGCGCGCGGATTTCGGCGGAGGTGTTGTAGTAGTGCGGCGAGATCCTCAACGCCGTCGTCGCGCCCTTGCGATCCATGTCGATCACCGCGGCCGACCGCACCACCGCGCTCGTGTTGATGCCTTCCGCGCGCAGCGCCTGCACGACCGCCTCGGCGTCGAAGCCGTCGATCCGCGCGGTGACGATCGCGCACAGCTCCGGCCCGCGGTCCAGCACCCGCACGCCCCGGACGCGCGCGAGCCGCTCGCGCAGATCCGCCGCCAGGCCCCAGGCCCGCTCCTGTATGTCCGCCAGTCCTATGGCCAGCGCGTACTCGACCGCCGCGCCCAGGCCCAGCGAGAGCGCGTGGGCGTACTCCCAGTTCTCGAACCGCCGCGCACCGGACGCCGGCGCGTACGCATTCGGGTCGGTCCACGTGGCGCCGCGCATGTCCGGCAGCAGGGGCGTCGCGCCCCTCTCCAGCGCGGCCGGCGACACGTACAGGAGGCCCGTGCCGCGCGGGCCCCGCAGGAACTTGCGCCCGCTCGCGGCGAGGTAGTCGCAGCCCAGGGCCCCGACGTCGATGGGCATCTGCCCGACCGCCTGGCAGGCGTCGACCATGTAGGGCACCCCGCGCTCGCGGCAGATGGCGCCGACCTCCGCTGCCGGCTGGACGAGCCCCGAGTTGGTCGGGATCCACGTCAGCGACACGAGCACGGGCGCCTCCCGGCGCACCGCCTCGGCGAGCGCCGCGGGGTCCACGCCGCCCTCCGGAAGGTCGGGCGCCCGCACCACCCGAACGCCTCGCCGGCGCGCCAGTGACAGGTACATGATCTGGTTCGAAGCGTAGTCGTCCTGCGTGGTGACGATGGCGTCGCCGGGACCCGGGTCGACCGCGGACAGGACGAGCGCCACGGCGGTGGTCGCGTTCTCCACCAGCGCCACGTCCTCCGCGGCGGCGTTCAGCAGCCGTCCCACGCTCGCGTAGACCGCGTCGATCCGGTCGCGGCTCGCGTCGGCCGCCTCGTAGCCGCCGATCGTGTCTTCCAGGTCGAGGTGCTCGTCGACGGCCGCGCGGACGGGTCGCGGGACCAGGGCGGCGCCGGCGTTGTTCAGGTGGATCCTGCCGCGCGCGGCGGCGGGCGTGTCGGCGCGCAGTCGGGACAGCGCGGCGTCGTCGATCATGCGGCAGGATACGGACGCGCGCGGGCGGCGCAAATTGACCCGCGCGGGAGCCGGTTGACGCGGGGCGTTAGCTTTCCGGCATGAACGCCGCCACCCCCGCCAGGGACGCCGACTGGACGGACGACGCGCGGGCCCGCGCCCGCGGGCCGGCCGTCGGCTTCACCCCGCGGCCCTTCCACGCGCCCCGCTGGCTGCGCGGCCCACACGCCCAGACCGTGGGGGGCAAGCTGCTGCGCCGCGACCCGGGCGTCCCGCTCGAGCGGGAGCGGCTGACGCTCCCGGACGGCGACTTCGTCGACCTGGATCTGGGGCCCGAGCCGCGCGCCGTGGGCCCGCCCGCGCCCCTCGCGGTGGTGCTGCACGGTCTCGAGGGCTCGGCGCAGCGCCTGTACATGCGCAATACCTACGCTGAGCTCCTGAGGCGCGGCGTGCGCCCCGTGGGGCTCAACTTCCGCTCGTGCAGCGGCGAGCCCAACCGCGCCGCCCGCATGTACCACTCCGGCGAGACGACCGACCTGGCCGCGGTGGTCGCGCACCTGCGTGACGCCTTCCCCGGCCGGCCGATCGCGGGCATCGGCTTCTCGCTGGGGGGAAACGTCCTGCTCAAGCACCTGGGGGAGCGGGGCGGGGACGCCGCCCTCGCCGCGGCCGCCGTCGTGTCGGTGCCCTACGACCTGTCCGCCGGGGCGACCGCGCTGGAGAAGGGCGCGATGGGCCGCGTCTACAACGCCTACTTCCTGCGCATGCTGCGGGGGAAGATGCGCGCCAAGGAGGCGCTGCTCTCGGAGCTCGTGGATGTTCCGGTGACGCTGCGCGCGCGCACCTTGCGTCAGTTCGACGAGGCCGCGACCGCGCCCCTGCACGGCTTCGCCGACGCCGAGGACTATTACGCGCGCTCCAGCAGCGGCCCGTTTCTGGCGCGGATCCGCGTGCCGACGCTCCTCCTCCACTCCTTCGACGATCCGTTTCTGCCGCCGGACCGCGTGCCCGTCCACGCCGCCGACGCGAACCCCTGGATCGTGCCCGCGTTCGCGGACACCGGAGGGCACGTGGGATTCGTCGAGGGCACGCCGCGGCGGCCACGGTTCTGGGCCGAGGAGGAGGCGGCGCGATTCGTGGGCCGGATGCTAGGGACGTCGGGCTAGAGGCCGGCTTGACCCCTTGCGGGCTCCGGCGCTAGCTTCCCCGGCATGATTCGCGATCGCGCCGCACACCGGCACCACCACCATCACGGCTCCAGGGCCGCGTCGGCGAGGTGCATCCGGTAGCGTAGCGCAAACCACCTCGCAGGGAGCGGCCCGTTCGAAAGAGCGGGCTTTTTTGTTGCCCATGATCAGAATCGCACTGCCCAACAAGGGTCGGCTGGCCGACGGCACGCGCGAGCTCCTCGAGCGCGCGGGCCTGGCGTTCGAGGCCCGCGGCGAGCGCGCGCTGCAGGCGTCGCTCGGCGGGGACTTCCTCGCGCTCTTCGTGCGCGCGGCGGACATCCCGGAGTTCGTCGCGGACGGCGCGGCGGACGTGGGGATCACGGGCCTGGACCGGGTGGTCGAGGCGGACCGCGACGTCGAGCAGGTCCTCGAGCTGGACTTCGGACGCTGCCGGCTGGCGGTGGCGGTGCCGGACGAAGCCGACGCCGAAGCGGTCGCCGACCTGCCGGAAGGGCTGCGCGTCGCGACGAGCTACCCGCGTTCAGCGGCGAGGTACTTCGAGGAGACGGGACGCCGCGTCGAAATCGTCCCGGTATCGGGCGCAGCCGAGATCGCCCCGCACCTGGGCGTCGCCGAGGCGATCGTCGACCTCGTGTCCACGGGCTCTACGCTGCGCGTGAACGGCCTCCGCGAGATCGGCACGATCTACCAGTCCAGCGCCGTCCTGGTGGCCGGGCGCGACCTCCTCGCCGACGGCGCCGGCGCGCGCGCCCTAGCGGAGCTGTCCGGGGCGCTGGAGAGCGTCCTGCGCGCGCGGGACAAGCGCTACTTGATGGCCAACGTCCCGCGCGACGCGCTCGACCGGGTCAAGCGGATCCTGCCGGGAATTTCCGGACCAACGATCATCGACGTGCTGGACGGAGGCGCCCACGTGGCCGCGCACGCCGTCGTGGACGCGCGCGGGATCTACCGCGTGATCGCCGACCTCAAGGCGATCGGCGCCGAGGGCATCCTCGTCACCAGGATCGAGAGGCTGATGCCGTGAGCGGCCAGGCTGTGGGCGACAGGCCGCGCCTCGCCGCGCGAGGGCCGATCGCCGGGCTCGACGGCGCGACGCTGCGCGGCCTGGTGGACCGCGGGCGGGCGCGGGACCCCGCCGTCGCGGCGGTGGTCGCGGGCATCCTCAACTCCGTCCGCGCCGATGGCGACGCCGCGCTCGGGCGGCTCGCCGCGCGCTACGACGGCGTGCGCCTGACCGAGCTCGAGGTTCCGCGTGCGCGGCGGCGCGCCGCCCGCGACGCCCTCGATCCCGAGGTCCGCGCCGCGCTGGAGCTCGCGGCCGAGCGCATCTCGTCGTTCCACCGCGCCCTCGTCCCCGAGCCCGTGGTGGTCGACGCCGGCTCCGGCGTCCGGCTTGGCCGCCGCTTCGACCCGCTCGAGCGAGCTGGAGCCTACGCGCCCGGCGGCCGCGCGTTGTATCCCAGCAGCGTCCTAATGTGCGCGCTGCCGGCGCGCGCCGCGGGGGTCGCCGAGGTGGTGCTGTGCTCGCCTCCCGGATCCGACGGCCGACCCGCGCCCGTGGTCCTCGGGGCCGCGGAGATCGCGGGCGTGGACCGGGTATTCGCGCTGGGAGGCGCCGGCGCCGTCGCGGCGCTGGCGTTCGGCACCGAGTCGGTGCCGCGGGCCGACTGCGTGGTCGGTCCGGGCAACGCCTACGTCGCCGAGGCCAAGCGGCAGGTCGCCGGGATCGTCGTCACCGACGCGCCCGCCGGCCCCTCCGAGATCCTGGTGATCGCCGACCGCACGGCGGACCCCGACGCGGTGGCCGCCGAGCTGATCGCACAGGCCGAGCACGACCCGGACTCCGCGGCCGTGTTGGTGGCCCTGGACGGCGCGCTCGCGGAAGCGGTGGCCTCGGCGCTCGAGCGCCGGTACGCGGACCACCCGCGGCGCGAAGTGCTGGCGGCCGCGCTGGCCGGCGGGGGAGCCCTCCTTGTGGCGGAGTCGCTCAGCGAAGCGCTGGCGTTTTCCGCGACGTACGCGCCCGAGCACCTGTCGCTGATGGTGGCCGACGCGGGCGCGGTCCTGTGTCGCGTGCGCAACGCGGGTACGGTGTTCGTGGGCCCGGTGTCCTCGGCCGTGCTCGGGGACTACGTGTCGGGCGCGAACCACACGCTGCCGACCGGCGGGCTCGCCAGGTCGATGGGTGGGCTTTCCACGGCGACGTTCCTGCGCCCGTGGACGTGGCAGGAGTTCACCCTGGAGGGGGCCGCGGCGCTGGCCGCGCCGGCCGCGACCCTGGCCGGCGCGGAGGGCCTCCCGGGGCACGCCGCGGCGGCGAGGATGCGTAAGGCCGGCGGCGTGTCGGCCGCCCGGACGGAGCGGCGGTCCGACGTTCGGCGGCGCCCAGCCTACCGCAGACTGTTCCCGTACGACCCCGGCCGACGCCCGGTCGCGCTCGACCTGAGCGACAATACCAACCGCTTCGGACCCGCGCCGTCGGCCGCGCGCGCGTATGAATCGCTCGACCCCGACGTCGCGACCCGCTATCCGGCCGTCTACGCCGACGCGCTGCGCGAGGCGCTCGCGGCCCATCACGGCGTCGAGCCCGGGAACGTCGCGACCGGGTGCGGCTCGGACGACGTGCTGGACTCGGCTCTGCGGGCGTTCTGCGAGCCGGGCGCGGGGGTCGCGTACCCCGACCCCACGTTCGGCATGGTGCCGGTGTTCGCGCGCATGAACGCGCTGCGGCCGTTGGCGGTGCCTGCCGGCGCGGGCGACCCCGATGTGCGCGAACTCCTCGCCGGAGATCCGGGGTGCGTCTACCTGTGCCGGCCGAACAACCCCACGGGCGGGTCGACGAGCGCCGGCCTCGTGAGCGAGTTGGACCGGGCGGCCGGCGGCGTGGTCCTGCTGGACGAGGCGTACGCGGATTTTGCGGGCGAGGACCGGACGGCGTGGGCGGCGGGGTCGGCGCGCACGCTGTCCCTGCGCACGTTCTCGAAGGCGTGGGGGCTGGCTGGCGCGCGCGTGGGCTACGCGATCGGGCCGGAGGCGCTGATCGCGGAGGTCGAGAAATCGCGCGGGCCCTACAAGGTGTCGGGGCCGTCCGAGCGCGCCGCGCTCGCCGCCCTGGAGCACGACGACGGCTGGCGCCGGGACGTCGTGGCGCGGACCATCGAGGCGCGCGCGGAGCTGGCGGCGGGGCTCGGCGTGCTCGGATTCGCGCCGCTGCCCAGCCGCGCCAATTTCGTGCTCGTCCCCGTGGTCGACGCCGCGGCGGCGGGCGCTGCACTGCACCGCCGCGGGGTCGGCGTGCGCGCCTTCCCGGACCTGCGCGGCGTGGGCGAAGCGGTCCGCATCACGGTCGGGCCGCCGGGCGCGATCGCCGCCGCGCTGGGGGCAATCCGCGGGGCGGCCGAGGCCGGGGAGATCGCCCCCCCGACGCCGGGGCGACGGGCTTGAAGGCCGTGCTGTTCGACTACGGCGCCGGCAACCTCCACTCGCTGGCGAAGGCGCTGCGCCGCGAGGGAGCGGAAGTGCGGGTCACGCCGGACCCCACCGAGCTGCTGTCCGGAGACGCCGTGGTGCTGCCGGGCGTGGGCGCCTTCGACGCCGCCGCCGAGGGTCTGGCCCCGGCGCGCGCAGACCTGCGGGCGGCGCTGCTGGAAGGCCACCCCTGCCTGGGTATCTGCCTTGGACTCCAGCTCCTGCTCGAGGGGAGCGAGGAAGGGACCCGACCGGGCATCGGCGCGATCGCGGGTAGCGCGCGGCGAATCCGGGCGAGGCGCGTTCCGCAGATGGGCTGGAACACCGTGAACGTGCGCGTCCCGGATCCCCTCTTCGAGGGGCTCGAGAGTCCATGCATGTACTTCGCCAACAGCTTCGTCGCGTGTCCCGACTCCGACGACGCCGTGCTCGCCGACTGCGAATACCTGGGCGTCCGACTGGCCGCGGCGGTCCGCGTCCGGAACGCCTGGGGGGTGCAGTTCCATCCCGAGAAGAGCGGCGCGCAGGGGCTCCGCATGGTGCGGAATTTCGTCGCGCTGGCGGGCGCGGCGTGATCGCGCTGCCGGCGCTCGACCTGAGCGGAGGAGCCGCGGTCCAGTGGGTCGGCGGGCGCCCGAACGAGGAACGCGTCCGCCTCCCTTCCCCCGGCGAGACGGCGCGCGCGTTCCACGAGCGTGGCTTCGACTGGCTTCACCTCGTCGACCTGGACGCGGCTCTGGGCAAGGGCGATCAGATCCGCGACGTGGATGACATCCTGGCGCACGCCCCGCGTGGGCGCGTGCAGGTTGGGGGCGGCATCCGGAATGACGACCGCGTCGGCGCGCTGCTGGATCTGGGCGCCGAGCGGGTCGTCATCGGTACGCGCGCGGCCCGGGACGCCGGCTGGCTCACGGCCCTCGCCCGGCGCCGACCGGGGCGCGTGGTCGTCGCCGCCGACGTGCGCGGGGAACGCGTGACCACGGAAGGTTGGACCGCGGACGCCGGCGTCGATGTCGACGTCTTCCTGGCGCGCTTGCAGCCGCTTCCAATCGGCGGCGTGCTGGTCACCGACGTGCAGCGCGAGGGGCGCATGGGTGGAGCCGACATCGAGCGCTTCCGCCGGCTCGCGGCGGGCTGCCGCCACCCGCTGCTCGCCGCCGGTGGCATCCGCGACCTGGACGACCTGCGCCGGCTGCGCGACGCGGGTGCGGCGGGGGCGGTCGTCGGCATGGCGATCTACACCGGAGCGATCGACCCGGACGCCCTGGCGCGCGAGTTCGGCCGCGACGACGGCAGCCTGGGGCGAGACGATCCTTCAACCGGAGTAACCGCATGAGCGTCGTCACCCGACGCACCGCCGAGACGGACATCACGGTAGACCTGTCGTTTTCGGACGGCGCCCCGGACCTCACGGCCGACACCGCGCCCGTCGCCGACACGGGCGACCGCTTCCTGGACCACATGCTCGTCACGCTGGGGCGCTACGCCGGCGCGCGCCTCTCCGTCGAGGCGACCGGGGACCTCCGGCACCACCTGGTCGAGGATGTCGGCATCACGCTCGGCGTGGCCCTCGCCCGGGCTCTCCCCGACGCGTGCCGACGCTACGCGGATGTCGTCGTGCCCATGGACGACGCGCTCGTCCAGGCCGCCCTCGACGCGGGCGGGAGGCCGTACTACGAGGGTCGGCTTCCGTCCCGACTCTACGAGCACTTCCTGCGTTCGCTCGCGCACGCCGGCGGGGTCACGCTGCACGTCCGCGTGCTCCGGGGCCGGGACCGGCACCACGTCGTCGAGGCCGCGATCAAGGCGGTCGGGCTGTGCGTGCGGGAAGCCTCGCGCGCGACCGGCGTGGTCTTCAGCACCAAGGGGAGCATCGACTTGAGCGTGTCGGACTGATGCTTCTCGACCGCGTCATCGTGTGCCTTGACGTCGACGCCGGCCGCGTCGTGAAGGGCGTCCGGTTCCGCGCCCTGCGCGACATGGGCGACCCCGTCGAGCTGGCCGTCCGCTACGAGGCCGAGGGCGCCGACGAGATCGTGTTCCTGGACGTGTCCGCCTCGGCCCAGGGGCGCAGGGCCATGCTGGACGCCATCACGCGAACAGCCGAGCGGCTGTTCATCCCGCTGACCGTGGGCGGCGGGATCTCGCGGACCGACGACATCGCGCGCCTGCTGCGCGCGGGCGCCGACAAGGTGGCGGTCAACACCGCCGCCGTGCGCCGGCCGGAGCTTCTGGAGGAGGCCGCAGTCCGCTTCGGCAGCCAGTGCGTCGTGGCCAGCATCGATGCCCGGCTCGAGCCGGGTCCCGGCCCCGCGAGCGACGGGGATTCGGCCCCGGCACGGCCGGGCGACCCTCGGACCAGGCCCGTCTATCGCGTCTACACGCACGGCGGACGGACGCCCACGGGCCGTGAAGCGGTCGCGTGGGGCGTCGAGTGTGCGCACAGGGGCGCCGGCGAGCTGCTCCTGACGAGCATCGACAGGGACGGCACGCGCGAAGGCTTCGACCTTGATCTCACCGGAGCCGTCGCGCGCCGGGTGTCGGTGCCGGTGATCGCGAGCGGAGGCGCCGGCGGCGCGCGCCATTTCCTGGACGCGTTCCGTACCGCGCGGGCGAGCGCCGCGCTCGCCGCCGGCATCTTCCACGAGGGCGTGATCACCGTGGGCGACGTGAAGAAAGCGCTGGCGTCGGCGGGCCTGCCCGTGCGCCTCGCGGTGTGACACAGGGAGGATCGTGGTGACCCGACAACCGGAACTCGAAGCGTTGCTCGAATTCGCGGTGGACCTGGCGTGGCGCGCAGGGCGGCGCACACTCGCGGGCTTCCAGACCGGCCCGGAGATCGAGTGGAAGGCCGACGGGACGCCCGTGACCGACGCGGACCGCGCCGCGGAGGCGCTGATGCGCGAACGCATAGAAGCGCGCTTCCCCGGCCACGGGATCGTGGGCGAGGAGTTCGGTGAGGTCCGTGCGCGGGCGAAAAGGCGCTGGATCCTGGACCCGATCGACGGCACCAAGGCCTACGCGCGCGGTGTGCCGCTGTACGGCGTTCTGGTGGCCCTCGAGGAGCGGGGGGTGCCTGTTCTCGGCGTGATGCACTTTCCGGCCCTGGGGGAGGAGGTGGTGTACGCCGCGCGCGGCGTCGGATGCTGGTGGAACGGCCGGCGCTGCTCGGTCTCGGACGTCTCCGCCCTGGACGCAGCGCTGGTTCTGACGACCGACGGGCGGCCCATCGCCGACCCGGATCGGCGCGCGGGCTGGGACCGCCTGCGGGCCGGCGCGGGCCTGGCGCGCACGTGGGGAGACTGCTACGGCCACGCCCTCGTCGCCACGGGGCGGGCTGAGGTCATGGTGGACCCGGCCGCAAGCGCCTGGGACGCCGCGGCGCTTCGACCCTGCGTCGAGGAGGCCGGCGGCGTGTTCAGCGACTGGAGCGGCGCCGCGACACACGTCGGGGGAGCGGCGGTGTCCACGAACTCGGCGGTCTCCGAGGTCGCCCGCCGGACGCTCGGGGTGGGGCGATGATCGACCTCGAACGGCTCGACTTCGCGAAGGGCGCGGGCCTGGTGCCGGTGGTGGCGCAGCATGCGGACACCGGAGAGGTGTTGCTGCTGGCGTACGCGAACCGCGAGGCGCTGGAGCGGAGCGAGCGCGACGGAGCGCTGTGGTTCTACTCGCGCAGCCGGGCACGCCTGTGGCGCAAGGGAGAGACGAGCGGAAACGAGCTGCGCGTGGTCAGCCTGCACGCCGACTGCGACGCCGACGCGGTGCTGGCGCTCGTGCGACCCTCCGGGCCCGCATGCCACACGGGCGCCCGCAGCTGCTTTGGCGCGCCGCCGCTGCTGGTGGAGCTGGCCGACGCGCTGCGCGCTCGCACCGAGTCGCTACCGGGAGGCAGCTACACGGCCCGCCTCCTCACCGACGCCAACCTGCGCCTGAAAAAGCTGGGAGAGGAGGCGGTCGAGCTGGCCACGGCGCTCGCCCGCGACGACGCCGAAGCCGCCCGCGCCGAGGCCGCGGACCTGTTCTATCACCTCCTCGTGGCCGCGCTCGCCGCCGGTATCCACCCCGAGGACATCCTTGCGGAGCTGCGCCGCCGGCGCGGAGGGGAGTAGAGGCATCCCCGCCGTGGGCGGAAATCGCCCGGACGCGACGCGGGCTACCGCCTCCTGGCGATCATCCGGTACATGATCAACAGGATCACCGCGCCGAGGACCGCCAGCAGCATCGATCCCAGATTGAAGCCGGTGATGCCGCCGTATCCCAGCCTCGTGGCGATGAACCCGCCGATGACGGCGCCCACGATCCCGATGAGGATCGTGACGAGGCAGCCGCCGGGATCCTTGCCCGGCATGATCATCTTGGCCAGGCCTCCGGCGATCAGGCCGAAGACGATCCAGGAGAGAATTCCCATGAGCTTGCTCGCCCGTTCGATGTGATCGGAGAAGGCGTCGCTCCGCGCCGCCGTGCGGCCAGCGAGCGCCGTGTCTTGCACTCCCGACCCTACGCGCGCCCGGCATGGAAGTGTCACGCGGGTCCGCCGGGTCGCCGGGTTCCCCCGGGCACCCAGCGGCCACGCGCCGTCACACGACGAACCGGTCCACGCTTCCCTGGAGACGTTCCGCGGCGGCGAGCAGCTCCCCGCTCGCGGCGCTCAGCTCCTCGGTCGCGGCCGCCTGCTGCTGCGCCGCGGCGCTCACCTCCTCCGCGCTCGCCGCGTGGTGCTCCGCGGTCGCTCCGACGCCGTTCAGGGTCTGTCCGAGGCGCTCCAGGTCGCGCCGGTTGGCGTCGGCGACCTCCGACACCGCGGAGGCCGCCTCGCCCACCTCTGCCACCGCCTCCAGGATGTCCTCGAAGGCGGACTCCGCCGAGCGCGACACCTCCTCCACGCCCACCACCCTGCGCGCGCCCTCGCCCATCGATTCTACGACCTCACCGATCTTTTCGCGCACCTCGGTGACGGAGTCCGAGATCGCCTCGGCCTCCCTCGCGCTGCGATCGGCCAGCGTGCGCACCTCTTCGGCGACGACCGCGAAGCCGCGGCCCTCATCGCCCGCGCGGGCGGCCTCGATGGCGGCGTTCAACGCCAGCAGGTTGGTCTGCTGGGCGATCCCGCGGATGGACTCGACGAACTGGGTGATCTGCTCCGAGGCCCTCTCCAGCTCGGCGACCCGGTGGGCCGTGCGGTCGACGGCCTCGCGCAGGTCGAGCAGCACCCGCGACGCGTCCGCCACGTCGTTGCGCCGGCTGGTGGCGAGTCCGCGGATGCGCTCTCCCAGTTCGGCGGCGCGGCGCGAGCGTTCGGTGAGCGTGTCGGCCGCGCCTTCGATCCCGCCGAGCGTGGCCAGTGCGCTGCGCAGGCCGGCCACCTGTTCTCCGGCCCCCACGCTGATCTCGCTCATCGCCGTCGACACCTCCGCGTTGGACGACGCGACCTCCTGCGCGATCGTCGCGACGTCCGACGAGGACGAGCGGATCTGCTGCGCCGTGGACACGGTCGCGCCGACCATCGTGCGGATCTCGTCGGCCATCCCGCCGAAGGCGTCGGCCAGGAGGCGCAGCTCGCCCGGCATGCGCCCGTCGGCGCGGGCGGTCATGTCGCCGGAGCCCAGCTTGTCGGCGGCATCGGACAGGCGGCGCAAGGGGCCCTGAACGGAGCGTATCGTGATCTGGACGAGGACCACGCCCACGACCAGCAGCCCGAGCATCGCCAGCAGCATGCGGCCCTGGCGCGTCTCGGCCGCGAGCCCGAGGCTGCCGGCGGTGGCGCGGACCCGCTCCGCCTGGCCGGCGGCCAGCCTCTGGAGCTCTCCCTCCAGGTCCGTGACCAGTTGGCGCGCGGGCGCCAGCGTCTCCACGGCGCCGTCCATCCGGCCCAGGTCGGCCTGCGCGTGGGCCAGCGAGTAGCGGACCTCCACGCGAGAGTGCAGGTCCTCGATCCGGGCGAGGCGCTTCTTCTGCTCGTCGCTGGTCTTCGTCTGCCCCTCGTAGGCGGCGCGGACGGCGTGCGCCTGCGCCCCCAGGAGGGTGAATTCGCGGAGCGTTTCCTCCGACGGCTGGACCAGGTAGCGCTCGCCCTGGGCGATCTGTTTGTGGACGGTGACTGAGAGCAGCGTGTTGTCGCGCCCACCGCTCGCGATCGCCGCTATGCCGTCGTCCACCTCGTCCCGCAGCTCGCCGACCGACGACATGCCGAAGAGCGCGACCAGGACCGCGCCCAGCACGAGCGTGATGAGCGCCACGTAGAGGCGCCCCTCGATCGTGCCGAGGAAAGCGAAGAAACGGTTCATTTGGACTGCGTCCAGGCCCGCGAGAGAGGAAGCGGTCGGATTGTAGACGCCGCGCCGCGCCGGCGTCAACGATGTCCGCCGGGCGAGGCACGGCCCGACTCGGTTCGGATCGCCCACACGGCGCACTGGCGACCCGTCGAGCCCGGGGTATACGTTTTTCGCTGTGAACGAGCAACCCGAACCCAGACCCGTCCGACCGGTCGCGAGGGCTCGCCGCGACGCCGCCATCGAGGCGTTGGGCAAGGGCTTCGCGGACGATCATCTCGGACTGGAAGAGTTCGAGGCCCGCGTGGAGCGCGCCATCCAGGCGCGCACGGAGGACGAGCTGGAGCAGCTCCTTTCGGACCTGCCCACCCGGCTCCCCGCGCCGGCCGCGGCGCTACCGACCCGGCGCGAGCCGTCGACCACGCTCCGCATCCGGCCGGCCGACCCCCACCGCGACGAGCGCCGCCAGTACGTGGTCGCCATCATGAGCGGGGCCACTCGGAAAGGGCAGTGGGAGCCCTCCCGGCACCTCTTCGCCTACGCCTTCTGGGGCGGCGCGGAGCTGGATTTCCGCGAAGCGGCGCTGGCGCCCGGGGTCACCACCGTGACGGCGATCGCCATCATGGGGGGCGTGGAGATCGTCGTACCTCCCGGCGTCGCGGTGGACGTCGAGGGGTTCGCGTTGATGGGCGGCCTCGACCAGGTCCACGAGCGCGGGGACCCGGACGTCGGCGACGCGCCCAGGATCCGCGTGCAGGGCTTCGCGTTGATGGGGGGCGTGGACGTGACGGTGCGGCGCGCCGGAGAGACGAAGCGCCAGGCCTCGCGCCGGCGCCGGGCCGAGCGCAAGACCCGGAAGGATAGGTCCTGAAGGGCCCGCCCGTGTGCTAGCCGCAGTGCTCCTGCAACGCCCGCGCGATGTCCTGGGCGACCGCCGGGTGGGAGCGTCCTTCGATGGCCGAGCGGGACAACAACCACAGCGTCTCGCGGCCACGCACGAGCGCCAGCGACGGTGACGACGGTGGGTGGGGTTCGAGGTACTCGCGGACGCGCGCCGTGGCCTCCGCGTCCTGTCCCGCGAAGACGGTGGTGAGCGCGGCGGGCGCCCGACCGCGAGCCAGCGCATCCCGGAGCGCCGGGCGCATGATGCCGCCGGCGCAGCCGCACACCGAGTTGACCGCGACCAGCGTGGTCTCCCCTCCGGCGAACGCGGCGTCCACGTCGGCGGCCGTCGTCAATTCCCGCAGTCCCATCGCGCGCACTTCCTGGCGGATGTGCTCGACCACGAGGTCCCTGGCGTTCAGCATCGGCGTCTTCCTCCCTTCCGCTACGGGGCTTCCGCTCCGAGTATAACGGGACGCACAAGCCACCTTCCGAGGTAACCCCGGAGTCCGTTTGCCCGACCCTGTGGCCACTCCGCACGAAGAGGAGGCGCTCGGCAAGGCCTACGACGCTCGCTTGATGCGGCGCCTGATCTCCTACCTCCGTCCGCACTGGGGGAAGGTCACGCTCGCGATCATCATGCTCATGGTCGGCGCGGCGCTCGAGCTGGTCGGCCCGTGGCTCACGAAGGTCGCGCTCGACCGGGCAATCCCGGAGGCCGACGTGGGCCTGCTCGGCTTGCTGGCGGTGGCATTCGTGGGATCGCTGCTGGTCAGCTTCGGGCTCGAGTTCGCTCAGACGCTGCTCACCACCTGGCTGGGCCAGAGCGTCATGTACGACCTGCGCAAGCAGCTCTTCG
Organism: Longimicrobiales bacterium; assembly: GCA_035513295.1. Taxonomy (GTDB): domain Bacteria; phylum Gemmatimonadota; class Gemmatimonadetes; order Longimicrobiales; family RSA9; genus DATHRK01. Next base: position 7,475 of record DATKCH010000123.1, on the reverse strand, counting down.
GGCACCTCCAGCGCCTGCACGTGCAGTACTTCGACCGCAACCCGGTCGGCCGTCTGATCACCCGCGTCACGAACGACGTGGAGGTCCTGAACGAGCTGTTCGCGAGCGGCATCGTGACAGTGTTCGGGGACGTCTTCACGCTCCTGTTCATCGTCATCGCGATGCTGGCGCTCGACTGGCGGCTGGCGCTCGTGACATTCCTCGTGCTGCCGTTCGTGTTCGCCGTCGCGTTCCTGTTCCGTTCCCGCATCCGCTCGACCTATCGCGAGATCCGGGTGCGCCTGGCGCGCCTCAACGCCTACCTGCAGGAGCGCATCACCGGCATCACGGTGCTCCACCTGTTCGGCCAGGAGCGCGCCGCGATCCGGCGTTTTCGCGAAATCGATCGGGACTACCTGGACGCCCACCTTCGATCAATCACCTATTACGCGCTGTTCTTTCCGATCATCCAGGTGCTCACGGCGGTGGCCGTCGCGCTGATCCTCAGCTACGGCGGCATCCGGGTCCTCGACGACGCGCTCACGGTCGGCGTGCTCGCGGCCTTCCTGCAGTACGCGGCGCGGTTCTTCCGTCCGATCCAGGATCTCTCGGAGAAGTACAACATGCTCCAGGGTGCCATGGCATCCTCCGAGCGGATCTTCAAGCTTCTGGACACCCCGGCGGGCATCGCCGATCCGCCCCGCCCGCGTGCGCTCCCAGAGCCGGGGCGGGGCGAGATCGAGTTCCGCGACGTGTGGTTCGCCTACCAGAAGCGGACCGATGACCCGGCGGCGGGCCCCGCACGCGCACCCGGCGAGGGCCCGGACGGGCTGGATGGGGCGCCGGGCGGTGCCGGAGGCGAAGAACCCGGAGACGAGTGGGACTGGGTGCTGCGGAACGTCAGCTTCCGCATCGCCCCGGGGGAGCGCGTGGCGGTCGTGGGGCACACGGGAGCCGGCAAGACGACCCTCATCAGCCTCCTCATGCGCTTCTACGAACCCCAGCGGGGCGAAATCCTGTTCGATGGGGTACCCATCCGCGACGTCGCCCTGGCGGACCTGCGCGGACGGATCGGACTGGTGCTCCAGGACATCTACCTCTTCAGCCGGGACATCCGCTACAACGTGGGCCTGGGGCGAGAGGACCTGGACGACGATTCGATCCGGGACTCGATCGGACGGGTCGGAGCCGATACTTTCGTCGATCGGCTTCCCGGCGGACTGGAGCAACCCCTGGCCGAGCGCGGCGCCTCGCTCTCGGTCGGAGAGCGGCAGCTACTGTCCTTCGCGCGTGCGCTCGCGTTCGATCCCCTCGTCCTCGTCCTCGACGAGGCCACGAGTTCGGTCGATTCTGAACTGGAGGAGAACATCGAAGCCGCCCTCGAGGAGTTGCTTCGTGAGCGTACCGCGCTGGTGATCGCGCACCGACTGTCCACGGTGCAGGGCGCCGACCGCATCCTGGTCTTCCACCACGGTCTGCTACGGGAGTCGGGCAGCCACGCGGAGTTGCTGGCACGCGGCGGGCTGTACGCGCGCCTGCACGAGCTGCAGTTCACGGCGGCCGCGTGAGGATCATCACGGTACTTCGCTCGGAGGAGCTGCGTGAGGCCGCGCGCGAGGCGGCCGCCCTTCTCAGCGCGGACCTCATCCACCACGAACGCCGGAACGGCACACCGGCGCGGGCTGGGAGGCGCTCGGACATCGTCTTCGTCGAGGTGGGCGGGCCCGAGGACGCCGCCTTCGTCGAAGCGCTGAAGCGGGAGTCCGGGGCGGCGATCGTCGTCGCGTGCGATCCCGAGCTGGCCGCCGATGAGCGCCTTCTGATGTACGCCGACGACCGGGTGACGCGGGCGCCCGATGTCGAGGAGCTGCGGCTGCGTCTCGCCGCGGCCCATCTCCGGAGCACCCGCCGCATCCTGCCGGGCCGGCCCATCGACAGACCCAACCAGGACGAGCTCCTGTACGACCGTTTCACCGGTTTCCCCACGCTGCCGCTGGTCATGCACCGCGCGCGGGACCTGCTCGCCAAGCACGGCGAGATCACGATCCTCTACATCAATTTCGTCTGGTACGAGAAGATCGAGGAGCTCTACGGCTGGCAGAAGCTCGATGAGGTGATGCAGACCACCGCCAACACGCTCCGCCAGGTATACGAGGAGGAGCAGCGGGCCGACCACGTGCTCATGCTCTCGCACGCGGGCGACAACAACTTCGTGGTGTTCATGCATCTGGCGGGCCGCGGCGCCGAGGCGGACATGCACCTCGGCCAGCTGTCCCGTCGGCTGGAGCGGTTCCTGGCGGAGAAGATCGAGGAGGCGCACGGCGAGGACATCGCGGCGCTGTGCGGGATCTACGTGGGCTCCGCGACGGTGTACGCCAATCCGAAGATCCGCACCGAGCGGCTCGTGTACCGCGGGCTGCGCGAGGCCGCGGGCGCGGCGCGCAGCGTGGAGGAGCGCGAGCGGCGGCGGAAGGTCGGGGAACTCCGGGCCACGGTCTCCTCGCAGGACATCTTCATCGTATACCATCCGATCGTGCGCGCCGACACGCGCGAAGTATACGGATACGAGGCGCTCGCGCGCGGGCAGAAGCGCGAGCTGCGATCCCCCGAGGTCCTCTTCGATGTGGCCGAGGAGGCGAATCTCGTGTGGGAGCTGAGCCGCGTCGTGCGGGAGAGGGCGGTGTCGGGAATCATGGGTGAGCTCGCTGAGGGGCTGTCCCTGTTCATCAACTGCGACGCGCACGATTTCGCGGATCCGGCGTTCCGCGACGCCGATCCCAAGACGCTGGGCATCGACGATCCCTCGCGCATCGTGCTGGAAATCACGGAGCGGACCGCGATTCTCGACTATCCCCGCTTCCGCGACCACCTCGCCGTGTTCCGCGAAAAGGGCTTCCGGGTGGCCGTGGACGACGCCGGCAGCGGCTACGCCGGCCTGGGATCGATCGCCAACCTGGACCCCGATTTCATCAAGCTCGACATGGGCCTGATCACGAGCATCGACGCCAGCCCGCGCAAGCAGAACTTGGTTCGCACGATGGTGGAATTCGCGGACTCGCACGGGGTCATGGTGGTGGCCGAGGGAGTGGAGCGTGAGGAGGAGTTCGAGGCCGTCAAGGAGCTGGGGGTGCACCTGGTCCAGGGCTTCCTCTTCCACAAGCCCGGGATGGTCTCGCGGAGCTAGGGGGTCCCGTCCTCGCCGTCCTCGGTGGCGTCCCCCGACGGCTGCTCGTCGGGTATCTCCCAATCGGGTTCGCGTCCGCTCCGGCCGACCAGAGCCTCGGCCGTGTAGCGGGCTCCGGGGTTCCACAGCACCCATTCGTCGATTCCCAGGTCGTAGGCGGCCTGGATCTGGGCGCGCACGTGGGCGGGCTCGTAGCTGGGCGCGCCCAGCGTGAAGTCCTGGATCCAGGGCCGCACCGACGCGGCGCCATGCACGCCGCGGGCGCGCGACAGGGCCCCCTCCAGCGCCCTCTTCATGACCCCGTACGGGTTGCCGTTGGGGTTGGCGAATCCGTACGTCCCCGGTCGATAGTGCGACGGGTAGATCATCGGCAGCAGGACGTCCACCTCGGTCTGCATCCGAAGCCACTCCTGGCCGATACCGAGGTCTCCCACGACCGACGTGGTGAGGCCGAAGACGTCCGCGGTGATGGGAACGTCCAGGTCGGCGAGCGCGTCGCGCGCGTACGCGAGGAACTCGGCGATGGCGTCCGCCTTGGTCCGATCCGCGCGTGCGGGATGCACCGCCCTCTGGAGGTACTTCCAGGGCGCGTCGGGAAAGCGGACGTAGTCCCACTGGATCTCGCTGAAGCCCAACTCCACGGCCTCGCGCGCGAGCTCCACGTGGTAGTCCCAGACCTCGCGGTTGAACGCGTCGACCCAGATGTCGCCGTGCTGGTCCACCCAGGGCCGGCCCACCGAGTCCTGGATCGCCAGCTCCGGACGCGCGAGGGCCACGATCGGGTCCTTGAACACGACGATCCGGGCGATCGGGTAGATGCCGTGCCGCTTGAGCCGGGCGAGCAGCGACTGGATGTCTCCGATGCGCGGCTCGGCGTCAGCCCCCACGTCGCGGGCGAACGGCACGCTCGTGCGATAGCCGACGAAGCCCGTCGCGTCCTTGATGTCCACGACGAACGCGTTGATCTCGGTCGTGTCCGCGAGTTCCAGCAGCCGCGCCATCCGCGACGCGGAGCCGGCCACCCAGCCGTTCACGTACAGGCCGCGCACCGCGCGAGGCTTGGGGACCCTCTCCCCGGGCGGGACGATGGGGGGCGCGGGCCGCGGGATGAGCGTCAGCGCAGGCGCGACCGCCGCCGGAGCGCGCGCCGCTTCCAGGACCTCGCGCGGGAGGACGCGGAGCCCCACGTGGCGCGTGTCGGCGGGCACGACGCGCTCCCGCTGCGCGGCCGCGGGCTCGGGGTCGAGCATGGCGAACGCCCCCGCCGCCAACGCGATGAGGACGCCGCCGCCGATCCTCGTCGCGGGCGGCAGCCGCCCCCAGAACGCGTAGGCGCTCGCGAGCATGTCAGTAGCGCGGAATCGACGGATCGACATCGCTGGACCACGCATTGATGCCACCCTTCAGGTTGCGCACGTTCTCGAACCCCGAGTGAAGCAGATCGCGAACGATCCACCCGCTCCGGCTCCCGGTGCGGCAGTACACGACGATCTCCGCCGACGGGTCGATCTCGGCCTTCCAGTCGAAGATGTCGTCCATGGGACGGAGGACCGCGCCGTGCGCGCCGAGGTTGCCGATATCCCACTCGTGCGGCTCGCGTACGTCCAGTAGCAGGAGCGCCTCGCCATGGGCCAGGCGCTCCTTGAGCTCCATCGGGGTGATTTCCGGGATGCCCTGCGGACCCATGCTCATCGCCGATTCGATCCTCCCTTCCCATCCACCCGCGGGTCGTGGGGCCGGCCAACGCGGGCTCCGCCGGCCCCACGACCGCCCTCTCTCACCCTGCAGTTACCCCTAGATCAGCGCCAGGATCGCCGCGGCGTTGGCGGCGGCGCCGCCGGTGCGCGTGCGCACGTATGCCGCCGCCCGCTCCCCCGCGGCCTGGCGCGCGGTTTCGTACTGCGCCAGCGTCCGCAGCCGGCCCTCCAGCTGGGCCGCGTTGGTGACCTCGATGCCACCGCCGGCCGCGATCAGTTCGGCCGCCTCGCGCGCGTTGCCGTGGCGCGGCCCCATCAGGACCGGGATCCCGACGGCCGCCGGCTCGACCACGGAGTGCACGCCGCTGTCGGTGAACCCGCCCCCGACGAACGCGAGGTCGGCCACGCGATACAGGTCGGCCAGGACGCCGAGCTGATCGACCACGATCGCCGCCGGCAGCGGGTGCCGGTCCCGGACCACCTCCGAGAGACGCCGGTGCCGAACGTAACGCCGGTCGAGGGCGCCCTCGATGCCCACGAGGTGCTCCTCGGTGGGCTCGTGCGGAGCGATCACGAGCCGCACGTCGGCGCCGGCGCGGAAGTACGCCGGCAGGAGGTGCTCCTCGTCCTCCGGCCAGGTCGAGCCCGCGACCAGCGTCATCGTGTCGGGGTCCCGCAACTTCGCGGCGGCCGCCGGGAGCTCGGCCTGCAGCCGGTCCAGCACCTGATCGAAGCGCGCGTCGCCGGTCACGCTGGTGCGCTGGCGGAGCGCCCCCAGGTGCCGGTGCAGCGCTGCGTCTTCGGGCGCGACGGCCGCCACCAGGTCCAGACGGGAGTAGGCGGGTCCGAGCAGCCAGCGCGCGGCCGGGCGCAGCCGCGAGGAGTCGGGCGCGAGCGCCGCGTTCACGAGTGCGACCCGGATTCCCCTGCTCTTGGCCTCGGCCCCCAGCACGGGCCACACCTCGGAGCGTACGTAGGCGATCACGGAGGGCGCGAGCGCGTCCAGAGCGCGCCGTACGTCCCCCCGGACATCCCAGGGCAGGTACGCCGTGACGTCGGCGCCGATGTCCTCCAGGAGGCGCTCGGCGGACGGGGAGAAGTGGGTGAAGGCGATCTGGACGTCCGGCCGCCGGGCGCGCAGCGCGGTGATGATCGCCTTCGCCATGAGGGACTCGCCGGCCGAGGGAGCGTGCACCCAGACCAGCGGAACGTCCCGATCGCGCTGCTCGGCCGCCCAGCGCTCGAAGACCTCGACCGACTGCTTCCGGCCGGCCAGGCCCCGCTGGATCTTCTCGTCCGCGCCCGCCCCCGTGCTGGCGAACGGCCGGGCGAGCCCCAGGGCGCCCCGGTAAAGGTGCTCGCGGAGCCGGAGCTTCGGACCCGGATCGGATTGCTCCGGGCCGCCGTCCTCGGGGTCGAACGGACCGATGTCCTCGCCGGCCGCCGGCGCCGGATTCGCGCCGGGCTCGGGCTTCATCGGCTCGGTGTTCCGAGCGCCCTCGGCCGTGGGTTTTTCGGCCAGCACGTGGTAGGTCCGGGGTTCGCGGTCCGGCGCGCGCTCATCCCGTCGGGAGGCGTCCGCCTCGGTCATGTCGGAGGCCTCGGCCGGCTCGCGTGGCATCATCGCCGGACGTCGACTTCCGTTCATCTGCCCGCTCCTCCCGGCGCGCCCCGGGCGGCCGTGACGGAAACGCAAACCGGAACGACAAAAACGGCCGCGGCGCGGACGATGGACGCCCGCGGCGGCGGTCGTCTATATTCGCGGACGTGCGCTACATCGGCAACAAGACCAGGCTCCTCGAGTTCATCCGACGCACCCTCCGCCGACGCGGCGTCGGGCCGGGTGTCGCGGTCGATCCGTTTACCGGGACGGCCTCCGTGGCGCGCGAGCTGAAGCGGCTCGGGCACAGCGTCGTCGCCTCCGACGTCATGGAGTACGGGCGCGTGTTCGCCGAAGCTTACGTGGTGGCGGACGCGCCCAACGGCCAGGGGGGCCGCCTGGCGGATCTGCTGCGGCGGCTCGCCGGACTGCCCCCGGAGGACGGCTTTTTTCGGGCGAACTTCAGCCCGGCCGGACGGGCCGGACCCCGGCGCATGTACTTCACGCCTGAGAACGCGGGCCGTATCGAGGCCATGCGCCGCGAGCTCGGCGAGTGGCGACGCGCCGCCGCGATCGACCGCGCCACGTTCTACGGACTGCTGGCCGCGCTCATCGAGGCGGCCGACCGGGTGGCGAACACCGCCGGAGTTTACGCCGCCTACATGAAGTCATGGCAGGCCAACGCGCTCAGGCCCCTTACCCTCCGGCTCCCGCGCCCGCAGTCCGGACCGCGCGCGCGGGCGCGGCGGGGCGACGCCGTGGCGGTGCTGCGCGAGCAGGGCCCCTTCGACCTCCTGTACCTGGATCCGCCCTACAACGAGCGCCAGTACCCGGCCTACTACCACGTGCCCGAGCTGATCGCGCAGGGCTGGTTCGAGGAAGCGCCCGAGCTGCGGGGCAAGACGGGGCTGCTGCCGGACGCCGGGAAGCGCAGCGACTGGTGCCGGCGGGGCGGCGCCACGGACGCGCTGGCTTCGGTGCTGGAGACGGCGGACTGCCGCCACGTCGTGATGAG
>DATKCH010000122.1:0-42851 GCA_035513295.1 Longimicrobiales bacterium | reverse complement strand
GAGTCGGGGATCTCGCCCGACACGACCATCGTCCTGTACGGGGACAACAACAACTGGTTCGCCGCCTGGGCGTTCTGGCAGCTCAAGATGTACGGGCACGAGGACGTCCGCATCATGGACGGCGGGCGCGCCAAGTGGATCGCCGAAGGACGGGAGCTCAGCACGGAGGCGGCCTCCCATTCGGGGACATCCTACCCGGTCCCCGAGGCCGACCGGTCCATGCGGTCCTTCCTTCCGGACGTGCAGGAGGCCGTCGAAGCACACGCCGCGGGGCTGGTCGACGTCCGCAGCCCGGCCGAATTCACGGGCGAGATCCTGGCGCCCCCGGGGCTGCCGGAAACCTGCCAGCGGGGCGGACACATTCCCGGCGCGGCGAACATCCCGTGGGGCAAGGCCGTCAACGAGGATGGGACATTCCGCTCGGCGGCGGAGCTGCGAGAGCTCTACGAGGGCGCCGGCATCACCCCGGATCGGCCGGTCATCACGTACTGCCGCATCGGCGAGCGTTCCAGCCACAGCTGGTTCGTGCTCAAGTACCTGCTGGGGTACGACGACGTGCGGAACTACGACGGGTCGTGGACGGAGTGGGGCAACCTCGTCGGCGCGCCGGTGGAGCGGTGAGCAACCTGACCCCCGAGGACCGCTCGGAGCGCCGACTGGACGTGGCGGGGTGGCCCGTGCGCGTGTGCTCCTACCGTCTGGGTGCCACCTACTTCTGCACGATCGACAACGTGGACCCGGGAGCCCGCGTGGCCCGCAGCAGGGGCGCCACGCGGGAGGAGGCGGAGAAGCTCGCGCTGGAGCGCGCCGAGGAGCGACTGGCCGCGACCCGCCGGCGCGCCGGCTGAGCCGGCGGGCGCGCCGGGCCTCTGACCCCCGCGCGCCCCATCGGCCCCCCTGCTCTCAGAAGCGCCGGCGCTCGTCGGCCAGCAGGTCCAGCTCCACGAACACGTCGCGGTCCGCGCCCTCCAGGAAGCAGCGCAGGTGGGCCCCCGCGAACGCGTCGATCTGACCGCGGCGGAAACGACCCTCCAGCCGTCGATCCCGCCGGACGAAGCGGCACCCCGGCTCGGCCTCGAAGACGCCGAAGCGGCCGTCCTCCAGCTCGACCTCCATGTCGAAGTCCCCGTCGGAGAAAACGTTGCCCCGGACGCGGCCCGACCGGTCCGGCATGCACGCCCCGAAGGAGGTCAGCCGGTGCCTGCCAGAGAAGTCGCTGCCCCGCTGCGAGGTGATTTCCAGGATGCCCTCACAGCCGCCGTCGTCGAAGATCCCCAGGCTCGGCACCTCGAAATACCAGAGCCAGAGAGCGTCGTAATCGCCGGTGACCCGGCGATCGGGGTCCGTGAGCGAGATGTCGCACCCCGACGCGGCGAATGCCGCGAGCAGGGCGAACGAGGCCGAAACCGCGCGCTGAGCGTACATGTCGTTCTTTGGTGATGCGGGGTCGCATCGTAGTACGCCCGAATCGCCGCAGGGGGTCCGGGCCCGGCGGATTCCCGCTCGAAAACCAGCGACCGGCTAGCGCACGACCCAATCCCGGATCGCCCCGAACGGACCGGCCGCCGTGACGCGCACGCCCTCGACCCCTGGCCCCACCGCCAGGGCGCGCGGAATGTACACCGTGTACACCGTCGGGACGTCGCGGGCGATCTCGCGCTGGAGGCCGTGGTAGAGCGCGGCGCGCTCGTCCGGGTCGGTGGTGCGGCCGAGCGCCTCCACCAGCGCATCGACCTCCGGGTTGGCGTAGCCGGCCAGGTTGGCGAAGCCCTCGGAATGGAGCTCCGCGAACGGGTCGAAGGTGGTCACGCGCTCGGGCGTGAAGATCAGCGCCATCGCCGCAGGGCGGTTGTCGGGATCCTGGATGGCCTCCACGAAGGACGCGCCCTCCATGAATTCGAGGCGGGCGTCCATGCCGGCGCGCCGGAGCTGGGACTGCACCGCGGTCATGATGTTCTGGGCGCCGTTCGGCGCGATCACCGTGAACTCCAAGGCGTCGCCGGTTGCGTCCCGGCGGATCGCGGAGCCTTCGCGCAGCATCCAGCCGGCGCTGTCCAGCAGGGCGCCGGCGAGCTCGGGGTCGTCGTCCGGCTGGAGCAGCTCGGGGTCACGGAACGGGTTGCCGGACGGCATGAAGGTGCCGGCCAGGCGGGCGACGGGCGACAGCACCGACGCGAGCGACCGCCGGTCGAGCGCCGCCGAGAAGGCGCGCCGTACGCGCACGTCGTCGAACGGAGCGACATCGTTCGACAGGGGGATCACCTGTACGCCGACGGGTCCCACGGCCATGGCCTCCAGGTTGGCGGAATCCTCGGCGTCGTCCAGCGCAGACCCGCCCATCAGGCACAGGTCGGCGCCGCCGGTCTCCAGCTCGATGAGTTGCGTGGCGGTCTCCGGGATGAACCGGAAGAGCACGCGCTCGGGACCCGCGCCCGCGCCCGGGGCGGTTGCGCCGGTGTCGGCGCGTCGGAACGTGAGCGACCCGTCGGCGGCGCGGCCCGCGAACATGTACGGCCCGCTCCCGACCGGCTCGCGGTGGTAGGAGGCCCGCGCGAACGACGCGGCGGGCTGCTCTCCGAGCAGGTGCTCCGGAAGGATCGGCAGCACGCTGAAAGGCTCGAGGCCGGCGACGTAGGGGGCATCGAAGGCGACGACGACCGTACCCTCGTCCGTCGCCTCGACGCTGGCCAGGCTCTGGAAGTCGGCGCCCGCCCAGTACGCGAATTCCGGGTCGGCCGCGGTCCGGATGGTCCAGACGACGTCCCCGGCGGTCACCGGTTCGCCGTCGTGCCACGACAGATCGTCCCGCAGCCGGAACGTCACCAGGGTGGCGTCTTCGCTCCACTCCCAGGACGTGGCGGCGCCGGGCTCGATGCCGTCGTCGCCGCGGCGGACGAGCGGGGTGTACAGGAGGGGAAGCAGGTCGACCGCGACCTGGTCGGGCGTCACGAACGGGTTGAGGGAGGCCGGCGGCACGTCGGTGCAGACCACCACCACATCCGCGCGCGCGGGCGCGTCGCCCTCGGTCCCACAGGCCAGCGAGGCGACCGCGCCGAGCGCGGTCGCGAGCACGGTCCGTCGTGCCAGCATCATGCCTCCAAAGTCGCGAGGAGTTCGTCGGCTGCGTTGCGGAGCGCGAGGGCTCCCAGGCCTTCGCTCGCTGCGCGGGCCTCGCGGGCCAGTTCGGCGGCCTGCGCCGGGTCGGAGGCGGAGAGCATCGACGCGCGTTCCAGCCGGAAGCGGGCCCAGCCGTACATGTCGAGCCCCTCGAGCTCCTCTTCGCCGACGCGCACGATGTCGACGGCGCCCGCGGTCTCGCCCGCGGCGGCCGCGAGCCGGGCCGACAGGAGCAGGAAGGCCTCGCGGTGCTCTCCCCAGTTCTTGTCATCTCCGAGAAGCCGGCGCGCGTTAGCCTCCGCGTCCATCGCCCCGTCGACGTCGCCGGCGGCGAGTCTGCACGTACCGACGCCGCACCAGGCGATGATCTCTTCCGGGGCGAAGCCGCCGGCCGCGGCGCCCTCCAGCAGCTCGCGCCAGTACCCCTCCGCTCGCGCCCAGTCGCGCTGCATCTCGAAACACTCCGCGAGGTTCTGCAGCGGCCCGTACCTGCGCGCCGGCGCGTCCATGCGCTCGGCCAAGTCGATCGCCTCCCGCAGCAGCGTCTCGGCCCTCTCGAACCGGCCCTGTCGGATCAGCCCGACCGCGAGGTTCTGGCGCGCCGCGGCGCCCATCGACGGATCTACGATGTCGTCGAATATATCGATCGCTTCGCGCAGGTGCGCGTCGGCGGCGGTCAGGTCGCCCAGGAGCGTGAAGGTGATGCCCAGCGAGTTGAGGCAGCTGGCCTCCTTCTCCCGGTCCTCGAGCTCCTGGTAGATCTCGCGCGCCTTCCGGGTGTGCTCGATCGCCTTGTCCGTCTGGCCGACCATCGTGAGCGCGACCCCCAGGACGCCTCGTCCCTTAGCGACGAACGCGGGGTCGCCGACTTCCTCGGCGAGCGCCAGCGCCTCCTCCGCTAGGCTGAGGTCCAGGGCGGCCGTGGTGGCGGGGTGGACGATGAGCTGCCAGAGGATCTCGCACAGCTCGTCGTTGACCTCGAGTTCGGCCGCCTCCATGCGCAGCTCGTGCAGCGAAGCCACGATCTCCGGCGCGGGCCGGGCCCCGCGGTCGCGCTCGGCGAGCAACTGCCGCCGCTTGACGCGCAGCGAGGCCACCGCGTCGGCGGCGGCCTTCACGTGGGTGAGCGCCGTGCTGAACGCGGATTCGGCCTCCGCGTACCTTCCCACCGCGTAGCGTTCCTGCCCGAGCAGCTCCCACGCGCGCCCGATGTCGGCGTCCCGCTCGGCGCTGCGGATGGCGCGCTCCAGCTGCTCCATCGCGTCCCAGTGCGCGTACAGCGAAGCCGCGCGCTCGGCGGCCATCACCGCGAACTCGAACGCGCGGTCCTTGGCCCGCCCCTCCTCGAAGTGGACCGCGAGGCGGGCGGAGACGCCGGTCAGGTCCGACGCGAACACGTCCTCCAGGATCTGGGCCATCTTGCGGTGCAGCAGTATGCGCCGCTTGCCCTGAATCGAATCGTGCAGCACCTCGTGCACGAGCGAGTGGCTGAAGGCGTAGACGCTCGCGAGGTCTCCGTCCGGCATGTCCCGCGTGTCCACGAGCCGGATCAGACGGTGCACACGCGCCAGCGGCTCGAGCCGCTCCTCGAGGTCCAGCTCGTCCACGTCGAGCAGGCGCGCGACCGTCGTCGAGGCGAACTCTCCGCCCTCCACGCTCGCGTACTCCAGCGTGCGCCGTTCGTCCTCGTCGAGCCGTTCCAGCCGCTTCTCGATCGTGGCGGCGGCGGAGCGGGGGATCTGGACGTCCGAGGGCCGGCGGGACAGGATCGTCGAGCCTCCGCGAATCTCCAGGAACCCCTCCGTTCCGAGCCACTCCAGGAGCCCCTCGAAGAAGAGCGCGTTGGTGCCCGCGCGCTGCTCCAGCCACGCGAGCAGCTCCGCGTCCGGCGCGGCGCCGGCCCGGGCGGCGACGAGCTCCGCCAGAGCGGCCGTGCCCAGCGGCTCCAGGACCACTTCCTCCGCGACTCCGTAACGCTCCAGCTCTCGCCGGGCGTCTCGCATCGGGTGCCGCGCGACGTCCACGTCCACGGGCCGGTAGGAGCCCAGGATGAGAATCCTCTGGTCGGCCACCCGGCGCGCCATGTGGGTGAGCAGCGAGACGCTGGCCGTGTCCGCCCAGTGCAGGTCGTCGATGAACAGCACGATCGGGTCGGCCTCGGCGGCGGCGAAGAAGAGCTGCGTGTACTGGAAGAAGAGCGCTTCCTCGCTGGGGGCGCTCGAGCCCGGGCCGGAGCCGGCGCCGCCCATGGAGTGGCGGAGCTCCTTCGCCGTCTGCACCGACGCCGCGAGGAACTCGCCGGCGACCGGGATCGCCGCGATCCAGTAGGGCGCGATCTTCTTCGCGATCTCGCGCAGCCCGCGCGGCCGGCCGGCGGCCGCGTCGCCCGCCACGAGCGCCCGGAACGCCTCGACGAAAGGCTGATAGGGCTCGCCGCCGCCGTACTGCTCGGAGCAGCCGGCGCGCAGAACGCGCAGCCCGGGATGGTCCTCGCCGATGCGGCCGAGGAAATGGTCCACGAGGGTGCTCTTGCCGGCGCCGGCCTCGGCCGACAGGAACACGGCGCGGCCGCGCCCGCCCAGCGACGCATCGAGCGCGCCGTTCAGCGTGCTCAACTCCTTCTCGCGACCGACGAAGACGCTCATGTGGACGATATTACGAACACGAGGGGCGTCCCGCCCGTCCGGCCCCGAGGAACGAGGGCGGGGCCCCCCTCAGGAAGGCCCCGCCCGGGGGTGCCCGGACCGCGGCGCCGGACCGCCCGCCCGGCCGCGCTCCGCTCGCCGGCTAGGTACCCTAGAACTTCACGCTGAACCGGGTGCCGTCGGATTCGTAGGTGCAAGCCGCGGGCGGCGCGGGCACCGTCTGGAAGGACTCCCCGCCGGCCTGGTCCGGGTCAGGGATCGCGTCACCCCCCAGCTCGCTCAGCATGAACTCGAACTTGATGCGGTTCGGGTCCAGGGATCGCTGAATGACCGCGTACTGGACGTGCACGCCGTCGTCGCTGACGCAGAAGATGACGGCGTTGGCGGGCGCGTCGGGGAACCCGCAGACGACGTCTCCGTCACCCTGGCGGATCGCGGTGAAGGACAGGTTCTCCGAGTTCGCGCCGTTCGTGGTCGTCTGCTTCGACTGGAACTTGCCGTTCGCCGGACTCTGCAGCAGCAGGAAGTCTCCGAAGATGGCGACCTTGGTCAGGTCCGGCACCTGGTCTCCCGGCACGCCGGGATAGTTGAGCGCGGTCGCCCCGAAGGTGGCGTTCTGGTAGTCGATCGCCTTGGCGGTGCCGCGTACGTCTTCGATGAAGCCGGCGCCCGTCATCGGTGGAAGCACGCACAGCGCGGGCCGCGGGAACAGCCGCAGCACGTTGTCCTCGTCGGCGTCCGAGCAGGGTGCGGACGCGGCGATGAGCTCCTGGCTGACATCGCCCCTGCCGATGACCTCGATCACGCAGTCCGGGTCGTCGGGATCGCCCATCACGAAGGCGGACGCGCCGTCCGTTTCCTTGTCCAGTCCGGTCTGGTACGCGATGCCACCGCCGCTCTCGCACAGGGCGAGTTGGTCGGGGTCGGCGGCGATCCACGGGATGCCGGCGCACGCGCCCGCGGCGCCGAAGCGAAGCAGCGCCGCAACGGGTAGGTCGGTCAGCGGGATGTCCAGGTTGAACAGGTTCACCTGGATGGCCTGCTGTTGAGGCATCACGATGGTCACGTTGGACCCGTTGTTCTTGATGTTGACCGGCGGGTCGCCGAGCGCCTGCTGGTAGTTGGCGAGCGTGACCGGCAGGGACGCCCCCCGTTTGCCCGTCATCGTGGCGGCGTGACCGGGCACCTGCGACAGGTCCAGCTCGCTCTCACCCAGCGGAGGCGGACTGAAGTCCAGCTCCGACGCGGCTAGCGTGACGCCGTCGCGCACGTGCACGAAGCCGCTCACCGCCTGCAGATCGGCGAAGATCACCTTCCCGTCGAGGTCAGTGTCGGCTCCGAACCGGATCGGGCCGCACACCGGGTGGACGAACACCGCGACGAACCCGGTGGTCAGCGGGCCTCCGGTGCCGCCGTCGACCACGTTCACCGTGAGCGGGGAAGTACCGAGCAGCGCGGGATCGGCGCTGCAATCGACGCCCTGGTTGGGTTTGACGAACTGCGGACCGACCGGCTCCTGCTCGCCGGAATCGGCGCAGGCTGCGAAAACGAGCACGGCTCCAGCGGCCAGCAGCCCCGACGGCAACCGGATCTTGGCGTGTACGGGCACTTCGCCTCCTCGCGTGGGGAAAGTCACGCTATGTGTGAATGCCAGGCCTGCGAAAAGTTCCGACTCTGTGTGCGTGCTCCGGCGACCGGCCGGCCGGCGGTTTTGGTAGGAGCCGGCCGAAGCTTTCCAACGAGACACAATCTGGCGCAACATCGCGGCGTTGTCAAAGGGAATCGGCGAAGCGGCGCCGGGTCGTTACGGATCCCGCGCCATATGTTCCCAGGCGGCGCGTCCCGGAGGGTCCGCGAACTCGAAGACGTCCACCAGATCGGCCCCGTCCTCGATCGTGTCGACCAGATCGATCAGCCCGCGCCGCGCGAGCGCCTCGAGCCCGGCCTCCACCGTCTCGACCCCCTCGCCGAGGCGTTCGGCGAGACCGGGAGCGGAGAACCGCTCCCCGACGCCCGCCGCTGCCGCCAGGACCTTTCGCTCGCTCGCGCTCACGTCGGGCAGGCGGGCGGCGCGAGCGGGCGGCGCCGCCGCCAGGCGCTCCGGCGGCTCGGGCGCCCAGACCCAGCGCCCCCGCCGCGAGACGAGACCGCCCGCGGCCCGCACCGCGCCCAGCGTGCGCCACAGCGATCCGGGCGTGCCGTCGAGCCGGGCGCGCCACCATTCCGTCCAGGCGGCGGGGGGCGCGAACCCCGTGGAGCGCTGGAGCGCCGTCAGCGCGTCTTCGAGCGGAAAGGGCGGGATGCGGTGGCGCGACGCGAGGCCGAGGCGGTCGGATTCCAGCAGGAGATCGCGCGTACGGCCACCCGCGTCCACGTCCGACGTCATGACCAGCACCATCGGGTTGCCCCGAAGCCTCCGGACGAGCGCGAACGCGCCGGCGAATTCTTCGCTGTCGCCCGCGTCGACGTTGTCCAGGAGGACGATGCGCGGACGATCGGCGCCCATCGCCAGCAGCATGCGCACGTGGCCGATCGCGGTGGAGCCGCGCTCGGCGTCGTCGTCCTCCTCGCCCGCCAGCGCCTGGCCCGTTTCGATCGCCGCCTCCAGCACGTTGCCGACGAGCGGGATCAGGCCGATCCAGCCGGCGGCCGATCGCTTGACCACCTTGCCGATGCGGTCCCGGCGCGTGAGGCGCCCGGCGATCTGCTCCCAGGCGGACGCGGCCGGATCCGCGGCGTCGCCGTAGGCGGCGCTGGCGGCGCGCCCGCGGTGCATCGCCGCGTTCGCCGAGCGGTGCAGCAGCGACGTGCGCCCGGAGCCCGGCGGGCCCTGCAGGAACACGACGCCGCCTCCGCGCTCGAGCCCTTCGGTCAGGGCGCCCGCGAGCGACCGCAGCAACGCCTCGCGGCCCACCCAGGGACGCGGGCCCGTCCAGGCCTCCGGGGGCGGCTCACCGATCCCCGACGCGTCGATCGGCGTCATATCACTTCCCCGTCGCGTTCCCACGAGCCGTCGGAGCGCAGCGTCCACGCGGCGGGGTCGGCCAGGTACTCCGACAGGATGCCGTCCAGGGCGCGCTGGTGCTCCTCGCCCAGGACGGGCGTCGCCACCTCGATGCGGCGGTGCAGGTTGCGCGGCCGCCAGTCGGCCGAGCCGATGAAGTACTCGGGCTCGCCCGCGTTGCCGAAGTGGAAGATGCGCGCGTGCTGCAGGTAGCGGCCGACGCGCCCGACGATGCGGATGTTCTCAGAGACGCCTTCCAGGCCGGGGCGCAGCCCCACGACTTCGCGCACCGCGAGCTCTATGCGCGCGCCGGCGCGCGACGCGTCGTAGAGCGCGCCCACGATCCGGCGGTCGGTCAGGCCGTTGCACTGCGCGCGGATGAGCCCGCCGCGGCCCGAGCGGGCGTGCTCGGCCTCGCGCGCGATGAGCTCCAGGAACCTGTCGCTCATGTTGAACGGGGCGACCAGCAGATGGTCGAAGTCCCCGGGCGGGGAGTAGCCGGACAGCAGGTTGAACACGGCGTTGACGTCGTCGGTGATGCCCTCGTGGCGCGTGAACAGCCCGACGTCCACGTAGGCGGCCGCGGTGGCCGCGTTGAGGTTGCCCGTCCCGATGTAGGCGTAGCGTACGAGGCCGCTGCCTTCCCGCCGGGTGACCATCGCGAGCTTCGCGTGCACCTTGTAGCGCGGCGGGCTGAAGACGACGTGGATGCCCGACCGCTCCAGCGTCTTCGCCCACTCGATGTTGCGGCGCTCGTCGAAGCTCGCCTTGAGCTCCACCAGGACGAGCGCGTCCTTGCCGTTGGCCCGCGCCCGGCGGAGCGCCGCGACGACCGGCGAGGCGCTGTCGGTGCGGTACAGCGTCGCGCGCAGATTGACCACCTGCGGATCGTCGGCCGCCTCCTCCAGGAAGCGCCCGACGGTGTGCTTGAAGCCGTGGTCGGGGAAGCGCACCAGCCGGTCTCCCTGCGAGATCTCCTGGAGCAAGGACGGCGCGGTCGCGAACGGGTCGCGCGGCTCGCTCGGAGGGAATTTCAGGTCCGGCCGGTGCACCCCGGCCAGCTCGCCGAGCCCAGCTAGGTCCACCAGCCAGTCGGCGTCGTACACGTCATCGGCGCTCAGGTAGGCGAGAGCCGCGCGATCCTCCGCCTGCAGCCGCGAAAGCAGGTGCGCGCGCATCCATTCCGGCATGTGACGGTCCACCTCCAGGCGCACGATGCGGCGGAAGGGGCGCGCGGCCACGCTCTCCTCGATGGCCTGCAACACGTCGATCGCGGCGTCCTCGTCGGGGTCCTGGTTGGCGGCGCTGCGGGTCACGCGGAACACGTGCGCGTCGCCGACCTCGAACCCGGTGTACAGCTCCGGCAGCGTACCGACGATGACCTCCTCGAGGGGAATGAGCCGCGCTCCGCCGGGCAGCGGCACGAAGCGCGGGAACTCCCCCGGCAGTTCGATCGCCACGAAGTGCTGGCTGGCGCTCTCCGGCAGCCTCAGCACGACGGCCAGCGCGGGGCGCAGATTGCGGATATGGGGGAAGGGGTGGGTCTCGTCGGCGGCGAGCGGCGTGATGACCGCCTCGGCCTGCTTGCCCAGGCCCGCGCGCAGGTAGTCCCGCTCCTCGTCCTCCAGATCGGCCCAGCGCACGATGTCGATCCCCTCGGCCGCGAGAGCGGGAACCAGCCTCGCACACATGGTGACGTAGGCGCGCGTCAGCAGCTCGCGCGCGCGGACCCCGATCGCGTGCAGCTTGGCCATGGGGCCAGATTCGTCCTCGGAGCGCGCCGTGCTCTCCTCGGCGATGCGGTCCTTGTACCTGGCGACCCGGCGCATGAAGAACTCGTCCTGGCGCGCGCCGAACATGGCGAGGAAGCGCACGCGCTCCAGGAGCGGGACGTCGGGGTCGTCGCAGACGGTCAGCATGCGGGCGTCGAACGCCATGCGCATGAGGTCGTCGTCGAGCAGGTGCTCGGGCGGAATGTCGGCGCTGTCCGCCTTCGGACGGCGGTCGATCCAGGGCGGGTCCGTCGCCACCCGGCCGCCCTGCGCCTGGATGCCCGCCGGGGGTTCGTCCGGCCCCTCGCCGGGCCGGGCGGGCAGTCCCGAACGCGCGACGACGTTGAGCGCCGCGAGGGTCCTGGGATGCCGGAGGGTGCCGCCCCCGACCATGCGGAACAGGTGCTCGATCGAGATCCAGATCGGTCCGTCGGGCGCCGGTTCCTCCGGCGGGTGCAGGCCCTCGGCCAGCCACACCTCCAGCGTCGGGCGCGTGCCCGAACCGGAGCTGATCCCGAGCAGCTTGAGGTCGCCCCCGCCGTGGCCCACGCCGGCCCTGAGAGGCGCGCGCGCGGCTTCCTCGCCCGTCCCGAGACCGCACATCACGCGCGGTCCCTCGCCGGTCGAGAGCATCGCGACGCGGCCGTCGTGGTAGGGAACGACCGCGACCTCCCGCGCCCCCCGAATCGCCTGCTCGAGCGCCGCGACCTCCAGGTCCTCCAGCATGTCGCGGGCGCGGTGCGCGAGGTCGCCGAGCACCGGCCGGACGCCGTACCGCTCCTCGAACGCCTGCACGAGGCCCGCCATCTGCCCGGACTCATCCTCCGGGACGCGGATCTCCAGCTGGTAGATGTCGGCGGTCGTCTCGCGGCGCCGCAGGGTGACGGCGTCGTACGCGAAGCGGACGGAGTCGCCATCCCCGTCGCGCGGCGCCGCGAGCCGGATCCGGCGCACGGTCTCCAGCTGGAACGCCACCTCCAGCAGTTTGGGGTCGACGAGCGCGCGGATCAGCGCGGCGGGTCTCGTGTCGCCGGCGAGGAGCGTCGCCGGGTCGTCGTTGTCGACCTCGGCGACCCTGGTGCGCCGGCGGACGCTGCCGTCCTCCGCGGGTTCCCGCACGTCCGCGGTGAGGAGCCGGCGGCCCGAGTCGTAGACGCGCAGCCGGACGTGCGCGCCGCGCCGATGCAGGTCTCCGGCGGGCGTGTCCATGTAGACGTCCCGAAAGACGTCCACCAGGTACTGGCGGACCGGCAGGTCGAAGGGCAACGGATCCTCGGCCGCCCGGTCCAACGTCGTCCTGTTGGGAAACTCGAAAGAGAGTACCCTATCTTCCTTCATGTCATTCCGCTGCCCATAAGGAGACGACCTGGAACCGCGCCACGTCCACGAGGCCGTGATCGGTCAGCTTCAGGGTCGGGATGACCGGCAGCGCCAGGAAGGACAATGCCATGAACGGCTCCGCCAGGGTACCACTGCCGGAGAACACGTTCACCAGCGTGCCGCCGCGCAGCACCAGGCCGGCTCCGCGTCGCCGAGCGCGACGGCGATGCGCCATTTCAGGCTCACGCCGGCTCCGCGATCGGATCGCCCAGGCGGATCTCCGCCCCGCGCCGGAGACCCCCGATCAGGCGGCGGCCCTCGAACAACACGATCACGGTCGACCCCAGGTGGAAGACCATGAGCTCATCCCCACGGTCGATCGGGATCAGCGGGTGGTGCACCCGCTCGACGTCTACCGCCTGCGCGGGATCCCAGCCCGGCACCGCGGGGACCGCGATGCGGCCGACGTTGGTGGCGCCCACGGCGACCACCGCCGCCGCGCCCACGTCCGTTTCCAGCAGGCACACCGTGCGCTCGTTCGTCGCGAACAGCCGGTGCACCGTGGCCACCGAGGGGGGATTCACCGGGAGCAGGCGGCCGGACAGATGGGTGGTGGCGGCGATCCGTCCGCCGACGGGCGCGTGCACCCGATGATAGTGCCTCGGCGCGAGGTACAGCGTGAGGTAGGCGCCCCCGCGGAAGCGCGCCCCGGCGGCCGCCGAGCCCAGCAGGTCCGCGACCGCGTACGCCCGGTCCTTCGCCTGAAGGGCGGCGCCGCGCTCGACCACGCCGAAACGCCCGACCACACCGTCCACCGGGCTCCCCGCGGTCGCGGGCGCCGACGGCCAGCGGCGAGCGCCGGCGGGGAGCCGGCGCGTGAAGAAGGCGTCGAAGGTCGGGAACTCAGAGAGGGGCGCCGGGCACTCGCGCAGGTCGGCGCCGACGGCGGCGGCGAACGCGCGGTACAGCGGCGCGCGCAGGGGCGGGGGAACGCGCGCGTCCGCCGCGCGGCCGACCAGCCGGCTCACCTCGGCGAGCGGCGCCCTCGCCAGCGCGCGCAGGAGCATGCTCCAGCCCGCGCGGCGCAGCGGCGGCGGTTTCAGGCGGCCGAGCCTTCTCCCGGGCCGGCCGCCCCGGCGACCGCCCCGGCGGGGGCGTCGGCGCGACCCGCGCCCGTGGCTCGGGCCGGTGCCCGGACCGCCACGAACCTCGCCGTACGCGCACTCAGGATCGCCATGGCACCCGTCTGCGTCTCCAGTACGATGCGCGCTGGCCCCGACTCGAGGCACAGGACGACATCCCCTTCGCGCACGCCGACGAGTTCGCAGGCGGTGCGCACCTCACGGAACAGAATGGCCCGGATCTCGACGTGTTCGCCAGCCGGGACGGCGGCGAGGCTCCTGCGGGAACGGCTTGCAGCGGGCATGGCGCTTCGCTCGGGTGCCGAGGATGGTCTCGTTCGGCCCCGCCCGGCCCGTAGGCGGGGCGATACCGAACCGGTCTTTCGGGAACGTTCGCCTTCGGTCCGCCATGCGGAGAGACAGTAGGCGGCGCGGCGCTTGCAAGGGCCGGCGGCGGCGCCGGCGCATGTTGGAAATGTAGGCGGGATGCGGGGAGCCATCAAGCGCGGCCCCGGCTCCCTGCGGGCCGGCGGATGGGCCGAAATCAGCCCGTCCGTCCGCGCAATCCGGCGCTTGCCCCGCGCGTGAGCGGGCGCGTATACTCGCGAGCGCGGAGGCGCCCGGTCGCCTCCACGCCCGGCGCCCGCCCCACACCGGTCGCCAGCTTCACGCGCACACTTTCCGCCGCCGACCCGACGCTTTCGCGGCGCCGCGTCGGCGCGCTTTCGTTCGGAGGAACGCATGCCGAGTCAGGGGTTGGAGGGGGTCGTCGCCGCGCAGACGTCCCTGAGCAAGGTCATGGGCGAGGAAGGCCGCCTCATCTACGCGGGCTACGAGATCGACGACCTCGCCGAGAAGACTTCCTTCGAGGAGGTGTGCCACCTGCTGTGGCACGGCGAGCTGCCGGATCGGGGTCAGCTGGATGCGATGCGCCGGGAGCTGGGGGAGGCGCGGACGCTCGCGCCCGGCGTGATCGAGATCCTGCGCCTGATTCCGCACGACGCGCATCCCATGGCGGCGCTCCGGACCGCTCTCTCCGCCGCCGGGAACTTCGACCCCGACGCGGAGGACGACTCGGAGGCGGCGAATCGCCGCAAGGCCGTGCGGATCACGGGCCAGATCCCTTCCATCAGCGCCGCGTTCGAGCGTCTGCGCGCCGGTGAGCCGATCGTGGAGGCGGACCCGGACCGGCCACTCGCCGAAGACTTCCTGCGCATGCTGACGGGCAAGGAGCCGGGCGAGCTCGAGGCCCGGATCATGGACGTCGCGCTGATCCTGCACGCGGACCACGGGCTCAACGCGTCCACCTTCTCGGCGCGCGTGACGATCGCGACGCTCTCGGACATGTACTCCGCGATCGTGTCCGCGGTGGGGACCCTGAAGGGCCCGCTGCACGGAGGGGCGAATCAGGAGGTCATGCGCATGCTGCAGGAGATCGGCGACCCGGCGGCCGCCGGCGATCACGTGCGCGCCGCGCTGGAGCGCAAGGAGAGGATCATGGGCTTCGGCCATCGCGTGTACCGCGCCCTGGACCCGCGCGCGCCGATCCTCAAGGCCCTGGCCGAGGATCTGGGACGCGAGCGCGGAGAGAGCCGGTGGCTCGAGATCGCCGACGCGGTGAACCGGACCATGCGCGAGGAGATGGACGCGCGCGGCAAGAAGATCTACGCCAACGTCGATTTCTACAGCGCGGCGGTCTACTACACGCTGGGGATCCCGATCGACCAGTTCACCAACATCTTCGCGATCTCGCGCGCGACGGGCTGGACCGCCAACGTACTGGAGCAGCTCTCGGACAACCGGCTGATCCGCCCGAAGGCGGAGTACGTGGGACCCCTCGACAAGACCGTTCGCCCGCTGGACGAGCGTTCGTGAGCGCGGAGGCGGCCCCCGCTGACGGCACGCGCATACGGCTGGGCGCCGCCGGCCTCGAGGTCCCCGACGATCCCCGCATTCCGTTCATCGAGGGCGACGGCATCGGTCCGGACATCTGGCGCGCCGGGCGCGCGGTTCTGGACGCCGCCGTGGCGAAGACGTACGGCGGCAGCCGACGCATCGCGTGGACCGAGATCCTCGCCGGGGACAAGGCGCACGCGCACACCGGCGAGTGGCTCCCCGAAGCGACCGTCGAGGCGATTCGCGAGCACCGGGTGGCGATCAAGGGCCCGCTGACCACCCCGGTGGGCGGCGGGATACGATCGCTGAACGTGACCATGCGCCGCGTGCTGGACCTGTACGCCTGCATTCGCCCGGTCCGGTATTTCGAGGGCGTGCCCTCGCCGGTGCGCGAGCCCGAGCGGCTGAACGTGGTGCTCTTCCGGGAGAACACCGAGGACGTATACGCGGGCATCGAGTACGCCGCCGGGTCCGCGGAGGCCGAGCGCCTCCGGGAGGTCCTGGCGGGATTCGGGGCCGAGGTTCGCGAGGGCAGCGGCATCGGCGTGAAGCCGATCAGCGAGTTCGCCACCAAGCGTCTCGTCGCGGCGGCGATCCGGTACGCCATCGAACGCGGCCGCGATTCCGTGACGCTCGTCCACAAGGGCAACATCATGAAGTTCACCGAGGGAGCCTTCCGCGACTGGGGGTACGAGGTCGCCCGCGAGCGCTTCGACGACCAGACCGTGGCCGAGGAGGAGGCCGAACCGGGCGACGCCCGCATCGTGATCAAGGACAGGATCGCGGACGCGATGTTCCAGCAGGTCCTGCTGCGCCCGGACGAGTACTCGGTGATCGCCCTTCCCAACCTGAACGGCGACTACCTGTCCGACGCGTGCGCGGCCCAGGTGGGCGGCCTGGGCATGGCCCCGGGCGCGAACGTGGGCGACGAGGCCGCGTTGTTCGAGGCGACCCACGGAACCGCGCCAAAGTACGCGGGCATGGACAAGGTGAACCCGGGCTCGCTGATCCTGAGCGGTGTGATGATGCTGGAGCACCTGGGCTGGAAGGAGGCCGCCGCGGCGGTCGTCCGAGGGCTCGAAGACGCGATCAAGGCGCGCCGGGTCACGTACGACCTGGAGCGGCAGATGGAGGGCGCGGCGCTCGTCTCGACATCGGGCTTCGCCGAGGAAATCGTCGCCCGCATGTAGACCGCCCGTTCACACAGCTCCTCGACCGTCAACGAGAACTCCCATGGCAGACGTCACCGTAAAGGTCATCGACGCGGGCCCCGGCGACACGCGGTCGCCGCTGCTGGTCGTGCACGTGCTGCAGCGCGAGGAGGCGCCCGCGGGCGCGTTCGTCGAGCTGGACGCGCGCCTGGGCGGCACCCTCACCCGTGCGCGCGACGCCGGCGACTTCCGGGGCAAGCTCGGCGAGACGCTCATGCTCTACCCACGCGCAGGCGAGATCGCGGCCGAGCGCGTGCTGGTCGTCGGAGCCGGCAAGCCCGAGGACTACACGATGGAGTCGCTGCGCAAGGTCGTCGGCACCGCGGTCCGACGCGCGGAAGCCATGGGCGTGAGCTCGCTCGCCTTCGACCCCGGCTTCGACGACACCAGCGAGGACATGGGCGCCGAGAACGCCGCGCGCGCCGCGGTCGAGGGCTTCGCCCTCGCGGCGTGGGACTACCGGGACCTGAAGACCGCCGCGGAGGAGGACGCCCCGCGCGCGCGCGTCACCGAGCTATTGCTGCTCTCCGGAACGCACCCGGAGGAGGTGGAGCGGGGAGTGCGCGACGGGCGCGCCTTCGCGGCCGGCGAGAACCTCGCGCGCGCGCTCGCGGTCCTGCCCGGGAACGTGGCCACGCCGTCCGTGCTCGCCGACCGCGCCTCCGAGATGGCGGACCAGGTCGGGGTAGCGTGCGAGGTGTTCGACCGCGACCGGATCGAGCAGGAGCGCATGGGCGGGCTGCTCGCGGTGGCGCGCGGGAGCGACGAGGAGCCGCGCTTCATCGTCCTGCGGCACGCGGGAGGGAAGCGCGGGGACCGGCCGATCGTGCTGGTCGGGAAGGGAGTCACGTTCGATTCCGGGGGCATCTCGATCAAGCCCGCCGCGAACATGGAGGACATGAAGTACGACATGTCCGGCGCGGCCGCCGTGCTCGGGGCCATGCGGGCGATCGGCGAGCTCGGCGTGGAGGCCAACGTCGTGGCGCTCGTGCCCGCTGCCGAGAACATGCCGTCCGGCCGCGCGCTGAAGCCGGGGGACGTGCTCACGATGCGCTCCGGCAAGACCGTCGAAATCGTCAACACCGACGCCGAGGGCCGATTGATCCTCGCGGACGCGCTGGACTACGCGCGCGGGCTCGATCCGGTCGCGACCGTGGACCTCGCGACCCTGACCGGCGCGGTCGTGATCGGCCTCGGCCACCACGCGGCGGCTGTCATGGGAAACGACGAAGAGCTCGTCGGGGAACTCCAGGCGGCCGGCGAACGGTCCGGGCAGCGGTGCTGGCCGCTGCCGCTGTGGGACGAGTACCGCAAGCAGATCGAAAGCGACGTGGCCGACATCAAGAACTCGGGCGGGCGCCCCGCCGGCACCATCACCGCGGGCAGCTTCCTCGCCGAGTTCGCGCCGCGCACGCACTGGGCCCACCTGGACATCGCCGGGACCGCGTACCGCAGCGAGGCGGCCGCGAGCTACCTGCGCAAGGGCGCCACGGGCTGGCCGACGCGGCTCCTCGTGGAATGGGTCCGGACCCGCGCCCGCGGGTGGTAGCTCCCCGGGACCGCGTGGCCTCCCGGGTCCGCGCTCGCCTCGGCGGCGCGGCGGTCGGCCGGCGCGTCGCGGGGATCGCGGCCGCGGTTTCGGCGCTCGGGCCGGCCGCGGCCGCGGCGCAGGAACCGATCCCCCGCGACTCCTTGCCGGCCGACACGGTCGTCATCGAGGCCGGGGATTCGCTGCCCGCGCAGGAGCCGGGGCCGGAGCTCGACACGCTGTCCGTGCCCACGATGCCGGTCCTGCCCGTGCCGCCCGACAGCGGCTGGATCGAGGGCGTAACGCGCTGGGACCGCGACGCGCTCCTGTCGTCCACGGCCTCGACGCTGTCCGACCTGCTGGCGCGGGTGTCCGGCCTGCACGCGCTGCGCTTCGGCTACATCGGCGCTCCCGAGGCGGTCACCACGGCGGGCGCGGCCGCGGGCGCCGTCGAGGTCTACTGGGACGGCTACCGGCTGGACCCGCTCGGCGCCGGCACGGTCGACCTGGGCCGCATCGAGCTGGCGTCCCTCGAGTCGGTCCGGGTGGAGCGGTCGCTGGACGCCGTGCGCATCCACCTCACCACGCGCGTCGCCGACGACCGGCGGCCGTACTCGCGCGTCGAGGCGGCGACCGGGGACCTCGACACCGAGGTGTTCACGGGCGTCGCGCTCCTCCCGAAGGTGTTCTGGGGCCCCCTCGGGCTCGGCGTGTCGCGCGTGGAGACCGACGGCCGCGGCGGCGTCGAGGGAGCCGTCGCGCTGAACGCGTTCGCGCACTGGGGCGTAACGCGGGAGCGGTGGGGGCTGCGGCTGCAGGCCCGGCTGGACGACCTCCGGCGGGACGCCAACCACCCGCTGCAGGGCGACTCGCGCCGGATCGACGTGGTCGGCCTGTTCTCGGCCGACGTGGCGCCCGGCGTGGTGGTCGAGGCGTTCGCGGGCCGGACGGAGTTCACCGCCGAGCTCCCCGACACCCTCGAGGAAGATCCCGCGTCTCCCGACACCATGCCACCGGACACGCTGGGACTGGGCGGCGCGGGGCCTCGGTTCGCGCAGCCGGAAGTCTTCCAGGCGGGGGTGCGCCTGGGCGCCCTGCGGGGACCGGCCTACGTGCGCGGGGAGCTTCGCTGGAGGGACGAGGGACCCCTGCCGGCGCTCGAACTGGGACTGCGCGGAGGTGTGTCGCTGGCCGACCGGTTCCTGCTCGGGGCGGGGGTCTCGCACGATCGCTGGTCGGACGGCCCCGACGCGGCGACCTCCTGGGACGCGCGCGCGGCGGTGCGCGTGGTCGGAGGCCTGGAGTTCACCGGGGCGATCGGGGACGGCGACATCGGCGTGCCGTTCGCCGGGCCCGACGCCGGGGACTCGGCGCTCGTCGTGGTGACCTCGCCGCGCCGAACCCGCGTCGGCGGCAGGCTCACGCTCGGCCCCCTCCGGGTCGGCGCCGGGCGGGTCACCGCGCGGGCCGACACCGTCGTGACGCTGGGCCTCGGGTTCGACCCCCGCGGCGCGCCGCTTCCCGGGACCGACGTGCGGGGGTGGGAGGTCGCCGGAATGCTCAGCGCGGGGAGCTGGCCGTTCCGCGTCGAGGGGTGGCTGGAGGACTGGTCCGAGGGCGACAGCGGCCCCTACCTTCCGGTGCGCGCCTGGCGCGCGGGCCTCGTGTACGACCACCTGCCCCTGGAAAGCGACAACCTGCACATCTACGCGGGCCTGTTCCACTCGAGGCGCGGCGCCGCGCTCTATCCCGTGCCGCACGTCTCCCTGCCGGGTGAGGACGAGCCCCCTCCGGCCGCAGACCTGGTCGAGGTCCCGGGCGTGCAGACCCTGGACTTCCTGCTCAACGTCCGTGTCGTGAGCGTGCGCCTCTTCTTTCGCTGGGAGAACATGCTGCTGGAGGACGGGGAGGTCTTCCCCGGCCGCCCCCTGCTACGCCAGAGGGTCATCACCGGCCTCCGGTGGGACTTCTACAACTGATCGCGACCGGGAGGCGGATGTGATCCGCAGCATGACGGGATTCGGCACCGGCGAAGCGGCCATCGAGGGCGGCAGGATCCGCTTCGAGGTGCGCACCGTCAATCACCGATTCTTCAGCGCCAACGTGCGCCTTGCGCGCGCGATAGAAGAACACGAGGCCCTCGTGCGCGAGACCCTGCGCGTGAGGCTGCGGCGCGGGCACGCCAACGTGAGCGTCCGCATCGAGCCCGACTCCGACGAGGACGCGGTCTCCGTCGAGGTGAACCTGCCGCGCGCGCGGGCGCTCGCTCGCGCGCTCACCGAGCTGAAGGCGGAGCTCGGCCTGGAAGGCGCCGTCGACCTCGCGCTGCTGGCGCGCCTCGGCGACGTCGTCTCGGTGGGGCGGGACGACGCGCCGGCCGTGCCCGCCGACGCCATGATGGCCGCGCTGCTCGCCGCCGCGGACGCCGTCACCGCGATGCGCGAGAGCGAGGGCGCCGCGCTCGCAGTCGATCTGCTGGAACGCGCGGACGCCATCTCGAAGGCCCTGGCGGAGGTGGAGGCGCGCGCGCCCGAGCGGCTGCGCGCGGAGGGTCGGCGCCTGCTCGAGCGCGTCCAAGAGCTCGCGGGCGCAGTGGACGTGGACCCGGACCGGCTCGCGCAGGAGGTCGCCTACATCGCCGACCGGTGGGACGTCGGCGAGGAGGTCGTGCGGCTGCGCGCCCACGTGGAACGCCTGCGCGAGACCGTGCGCTCACCCCCCGACGAGCCCGTGGGCAAGCGTCTCGCGTTCCTGGTGCAGGAGATGCACCGCGAGGTCAACACCATCGGTTCGAAGGCGAACGACACGGACATCTCCCACCGGGTGATCGAGATGAAGAACGAGGTCGAGCGCCTGCGCGAACAGGTGGAGAACGTGGAATGACGGGCGCGACGCCCTTTCCGCTGGTCGTGGCCGCGCCCAGCGGAGCCGGCAAGACGTCGCTCGCCCGGGCCCTGCTGCAGGCGCGCCGGGACCTCGTCTTCTCGGTGTCCGCGACGACGCGCGAACGGCGTCCTCATGAGAAGGACGGCGTCGACTACCACTTCGTCGGCGACGCGGAGTTCGACGCCATGATCGAGGCCGGCGAGTTCGTCGAGTGGGCCGTCGTGCACGGCGAGCGCTACGGCACGACGCGCTCCGCCATCCAGGAGGCGCTGGACGACGGGCGCGTGGTGGTCCTGGACATCGACGTCAAGGGCGCCGCCGCGATCCGCGCGAGCTTCGACGACGCCGTGCTCGTGTTCGTGCTCCCTCCCTCGGGGGAGGCGCTCGCGCACCGCCTCGCGGGGCGCGGAAGCGAGGCGGGGGTCGAGCGCCGCCGGCGCCTCATCAACGCGCGGGCCGAACTCCCCTCGGCCCCGCGATTCGATTATGTTGTCGTGAACGATGACTTCGATGCGGGCGTCGCCGCCCTGGGCGCGATCGTGGACGCGGAGCTACTCCGCGTGGATCGCCGGCCAGGGCTGGAGCGCGCCCTCAGCTCGATCGATCGGGAAATCGCCGCAATCCTGGAGGAGTCCTAGATGCAGGTGTTCACACCTGACGACGTCGCCGAGCCGTCCGGCACGAAGTACCTGGGCGTGCTGGTCGCCGCGCGCTACACGCGGGAGCTCAACGCGCTTCCGCGCGAGGCGATGCTGACCCGGCACACCAAGAAGCTCACCACCCGGGCCCTCGAGGCGCTGTCCTCGGGGGACATCGAGTTCCGCCTCGTCAACCGCCGGCGGCAGCCGGGCGCCTGACCTTCCGACCGGTGGCGAGCGGGCGCGCGCGCGACAGGGCCCGACCGCCACGGGTTGCCCTCCTTCAGCGACCCGCTGGATGACGCCGGGGCCGCGCCGCCCCTGGCGGGGCCGTCGCGTCGTTCTCGGCGTGACCGGCGGCATCGCCGCCTACAAATCCGTGCAGCTCGCGCGGGACCTCACTGGGCTCGGCGCCGAAGTGGACGTCGTCATGACGGCCTCCGCGACCGAATTCGTCGGCCCGCTGTCGTTCGAGGGCGTCACGGGCCGGCCCGTCGGCGCACCGCTGCTCGCTCCGGGCTCGGCGCTGCAACACATCGGGCTGGCGCGCGAGGCGGACGCGGTTTGCGTCGCTCCCGCCACCGCCGACTTCCTCGCGCGCGCCGCGCACGGCCGCTCCGACGACCTCCTGGGCGCCATCCTCCTGGCCACCCGCGCGCCCGTCCTCCTGTGCCCCGCGATGAACGACCTCATGTGGTCCCACCCGGCCACGCTCGCCAACGCCGAGCGCGTCCGCTCGGCGCTGGGGTACAGGCTCTGCGGCCCCGCGACGGGGCCGCTGGCGTTCGGGGAGGGTGAGGGGCCGGGACGCATGGAGGAGCCCGCGGTGATCGTCCAGCACGTCGGCCGCCTGCTGGAGCCGCCCGGCCCCTGGGCCGGCAGGCGCGTCGTCGTCACCGCTGGTCCAACGCGGGAAGCCCTGGACCCCGTCCGCTACCTGTCGAACCGCTCCAGCGGCCGCATGGGCGTGGCGCTCGCCGCCGCGGCGTGGCGGAGGGGCGCCGACGTCGCGCTCATCCACGGCCCGCTCGAAGTCGCGCCGCCGCCCGGCCCGGAGTCGCTGGAGGCGCGCTCGGCCGGGGCGATGCTGGACGCGGTCCGCTCCGCGCTGCCCTCGGCCGACGCGCTCATCATGGCCGCCGCGGTGGCGGATTTCCGTCCGGCCGCGCCGGCGAGCGAGAAGCTCGGCAAGGAGGAGCGCCCCGACGTCCTGGAGCTGACGGCCACCGCGGACATCCTCGCGAGCACGCTGCAGGACCGCTCCGAGCGCCTCGCGACGCTGGGGTTCGCGCTGGAGACCGACGGCGGCCTGGCGTCCGCGCGAGACAAGCTCGCGCGCAAGTCGCTGGACCAGATCGCGCTCAACGTCGTGGGCGCGGACAGCGGCTTCGAGACGGACACCAACCGCGTCACGCTGCTCGACCGGGAGGGTCGCGAGGAGGAGCTGCCGGTGCTGTCCAAGGACGAGACCGCCGAGGCGATCCTCGACCGGTTCGCCCGCTTCCTTCGGTGAGCCAACCCGGCGCCGCTCTCGCCGCCGTGCTGCGACAGCTCCGCGAGCGCGGCGAGACGTCGCTCGTCCTGGAAAGCCTGGCCGGCGCCGAGGCGCTCGCGCTCGCGGAGCTGGCGAGCTCCGCGCGGCCCGTCGCGCCGCCGCCGGCGACCGCGACACGACCGGCCGTCGCGCCGCCGCCGCCCGCCGCGACACGACCGGCCGTCGCGGCTCCGCCCGCCGGGGCGCGCACGGCGCGGGATCCCGAGGGCGACCGCCGGCTCGCCGCGCTGGCGGCGCGGGCGGCCGGCTGCACGCGCTGCCGTCTGAGCGAGGGCCGCACCCAGGTGGTGTGGGGTGACGGCCGCGCGGGCGCGGCGGTGATGGTGGTGGGGGAGGCGCCCGGCGCGGAGGAGGACCGCACGGGCTTGCCCTTCGTCGGCCCGGCCGGCAAGCTGCTGGACCTGCTCCTCACGGCCGTGGGCCTGCCCCGCGAACGGGTGTACATCGGCAACGTCATCAAGTGCCGGCCGCCCGGGAATCGCGACCCGCTGGCCGATGAGGTGGAGGCCTGCTCGGGCTGGCTGCGCGACCAGATCGACGCCGTGGGGCCGGCCGCCCTGCTCGCCGTGGGCCGCTTCGCCGCGCAGAGGCTGATGGGCAGCGACCGGCCGCTCGGGCGGCTGCGCGGACGCGTCGGCGCCTACGAGGGCGTCCCGGTGATCGCTACGTACCATCCCGCGTTTCTATTGCGGAGCCCGGAGTTCACCACCACCGCGTGGGAGGATCTGCAGTTGCTGCGACGCACGGTAGACGAAGGGGTCCGATGAGGGTAATCGAGGACCTGGGGCCGGCAACCGCGGCGCGCGCCGAGCGGAGGGCGCCCTACGCGGCGGAAGCGGAGACGAGCGTCCTCGGCGGGATGCTGATCGACACCGACGCCGTGGCCAAGGCAGTCGAGGTCGTCGAGGAATCGATGTTCTACCGCGAGGCCAACCGCCGGATCTTCCGCGCGATGGCTCGCCTCTTCCAGCGCGGGGAGGTGATCGACCCGGTCACCGTCAGCGAGGAGCTCAAGAAGACCGACGAGCTCGACGCGATCGGCGGTCTCGCCTATCTCGCCGAGCTGCTGGACTCCGTCCCCACCGCCGCCAACGTCGACTACCACGCGCGCATCATCCGCCAGCGCGCGATCCAGCGCCGCCTCATCGACACGTCCACCCAGATCATCCGCGACGCCTACGAGCCCGGCGTGCGCACTGTCGAGCAGCTCCTGGACGAGGCGGAGCAGAAGATCTTCCAGGTCGCGCAGTTGCACGACCGCGAGGGCTTCGTCTGGATCAAGAAGCTGCTCTACGGGGTGTTCGAGCGCATCGAGCGCCTGCAGGAGGCCAAGGGAGGGATCACCGGCGTCCCCACCGGATTCTACGACCTGGATCAGAAGACGGGCGGCTTCCAGAAGGGGGATCTGGTCATCGTCGCGGCGCGCCCCAGCATGGGCAAGACGGCGCTGACCATCGGGATGAGCCTGCACGCGGCCATCTCCCACCAGGTCCCCGCGGCGATCTTCTCGCTGGAGATGAGCCGCGAGCAGCTCGTGCAGCGCATGCTCTGCTCGGAGGGGCTCGTGGACCTTAGCCGCCTCCTGCGGGGCCGGCTCGAAGACGACGACTACGTGCGCCTCGCCCAGGCCGCGGGCCACCTGAACGCCGCGCCGCTCTGGATCGACGACTCGGGCTCGCTGTCGATGCTGGAGATGCGCGCCAAGGCGCGCCGTCTGAAGGCGGACGTGCCGGACCTGAGCCTGATCATGGTGGACTACATCCAGCTCATGCACGGCCCCAGCGCGGAGAACCGGCAGCAGGAAGTGAGCGCGATCAGCAGGGGCCTGAAGGCGCTCGCCAAGGAGATCCACGTGCCGATCATCGCGCTGTCGCAGCTCTCCAGGGCGCCCGAGCAGCGCGCCGACCATCGGCCGCAGCTCTCCGACCTGCGCGAATCGGGCTCGATCGAGCAGGACGCCGACCTCGTGATGTTCCTGTACCGGCCGGAGTACTACCTGGGCGACCTGGAGGCGCGCGACCAGGACGTCGTGGGCCGCGCCGAGCTCATCATCAGCAAGCAGCGGAACGGCCCCACCGGTTCCGTCGACCTGTTCTTCCGGAAGGAGTTCACGCGCTTCGAGTCGATGGCGCGCGGGCCCGTCCCGGGGCGCTAGCCCTCCGCCGCGCGCTGGAGCCATGCCGGCGACCAGGACCTCCTTCTTCTGCACCGAGTGCGGCAACGAGACGGCCCGCTGGGCCGGGCAGTGCCCCGCGTGCGCCGCCTGGAACACGCTCGCCGAGGCTCCGGCCGACACGCCTTCCCGCAAGCGCGGCCGCCCCGGCCCGACGGCCGCCGCGTCGGTCCCGGTGCGGCTCGGGGACGGCGTGCGCTCCTCGCGGACGCGCTGGCCGACCGGCGTCTCCGAACTCGACTTCGTGCTGGGCGGCGGGCTGGTCGCGGGCTCCGTCTCGCTCATCGGCGGCGAGCCCGGCGTCGGCAAGAGCACCCTGCTCCTGCAGGCGGCGGGGGCCCTCGAGGCGTCCGGCCGGCCCGTCCTGTACGTCTCCGGGGAGGAGTCCGCCGAACAGGTGGGGCTGCGCGCGGCGCGCCTGGAGCCCGGAGCGAGCGACGTGCTCTTCCTGGCGGAGACCGATGTCGACCGGATCATCGGCGAGGCGGCGCGGGTGGAGCCCTCGGTCGTGGTAGTGGACTCGGTCCAGACGATGCGGGCCGAGGACGTTGACGGCGCCGCCGGAAACATCAGCCAGGTAAGGGAATGCGGCGCTCGTCTCCAGCACTACGCGAAGTCGTCCGGCACCGCGGTGGTGCTCGTCGGCCACGTCACCAAGGACGGCACCGTGGCGGGCCCGCGCACGCTGGAGCACATCGTGGACGTGGTGCTGTACTTCGAGGGCGTGCGCGGCGGCGAGCACCGGCTCCTGCGCGCCGCGAAGAACCGCTTCGGCAGCGCCCGCGAGATCGGCCTCTTCCGCATGACGCCCGCGGGCCTCGCCGCCGTGGAGGATCCCGCCGAGCTCCTGCTGGGCGAGCGCAGCCGCGCGGCGCCGGGCGCCGCCGTCACCGTGGCTCTGGAGGGATCGCGCCCGCTGCTCGTGGAGGTGCAGGCGCTGTGCACCGACTCCCCGTTCGGGTCGCCTCAGCGGGTCAGCACGGGCTTCGATCCCCGCCGGCTGGCGCTCCTGCTCGCGGTGCTCGAGAAGCGCGCCGGCATCGCGTTCGCGCGCCAGGACGTCTTCGTCAACGTGACCGGCGGGGTGCGCCTGTCGGATACCGCGGCGGATCTGGCCGTGTGCGCGGCGCTCGTGTCCAGCCACCGCAACCGGCCCCTGGCGCTTGAGGCGATCTACGTCGGCGAGGTGGGCCTGACCGGCGAGGTGCGGCCCGTGGCGGGGCTCGACAGGCGCCTGGCCGAGGCCGCGAGGCACGGGTTCCGCGCCGCGTTCGCGCCGCGGGACGCGGACGCGGGCGACCCGCTCGACGTGACCCGGCTCGGGTACGTGGACGAGCTCGCGGACGGGGGCGGGGGATGAACGAATCGTCGCCCGCCCCGGTGCCCTTCGCGACGCCCGCCGAGCGCGAGCGCGCCATGGACGCGATCCGGAGGCAACTGGACGCGGGCGGCGTGCTCGCCTATCCCACCGAGACGGTGTACGGGCTGGGGGGACTTCCCCGCGAGGACGCCCTCGCGCGGCTCGCGGCGCTCAAGCGGCGCCCGCCCGGGAAGCCGTTCCTGCTCCTGGTTCGAGACCGGTCCGATACCGCGGCGCTCGCCTGGAGCCCGGCCGCGGAGTCGCTCGCCGAGGCGTTCTGGCCGGGGCCGCTGACGATCGTCCTGGACGACCGGGACGAACGGTGGCCGGCGGGCGTGCGCGACCCGCGCGGGGGCGTCGCGGTGCGCGTTTCGCCCCATCCCGGCGTGCGCGCCATCCTCGAGGCGGCGGGCGGCCCGATCACGTCCACGAGCGCGAACCTCCCCGGCGAGCCGCCGGCGAGGAGCGCCGAAGCGCTCGCGTGGCTGGCGCAGCGTCCGGGGCCGACCGCGCTCGTGCTGGACGGCGGCGCCCTCGCGCCGGGTCGGCCGTCGACGGTCGTGGACTGCCGCGGACGCCCGCGCATCCTGCGCGCGGGCGCCGTTCCCGAGGAGGCCGTGCGGCGCGCGCTCGCGTCCGTCGAGCCGCTCTTCGAGGCGCGCGCGCGCCGCGGCGGAGAGGAGGGCACGCTGGGCACAACCTTCAACCTCCTCTTCGTGTGCACGGGCAACACGTGCCGGAGCCCCACCGCCGAGGGGATCGCCCGGAGCCGCCTGAGGGAGAGGGGCTGGAGTCACGTGGCGGTGAGCTCGGCGGGCGTCGCGGCGGCGGTCGGCGCGCCGGCCACCGAGGAGGCGCGGCAGGTAGCCGCGGCCCACGGGGTGGACCTGTCCGACCACCGCGCCCGGCAGCTGTCGCGCGAGCGCGTGGAGTGGGCCGACCTGATCCTGGCGATGAGCGAGAGCCACCTGGACGCGGTCATCCAGCTCGGGGGCGCCGAGCGCGCCGACCTGGTGACCGCGTTCCTGTCCCCCGGCGGCGCCGCCCGCCAGGTCCCCGATCCGCTCGGCGGCGACGAGGTCCTCTACGAGGACACGTTCCACACCCTGCGGGAGGCGATCGAAGCCGCGCTCGACGGCCTCGCGCCCATCCTCTCGCCCTGACCGCCTGCGCACCGCCGCCCGGCCGCCCGTGTCCGCAGCCCCCGCCATAGGAGCCTGGACCCGCGTCTTCGCGCTGCTCGGAGACCCGGTGGAGCATTCGCTGTCGCCCGCGGTCCACAACGCCGCGCTCGCGGAGCGCGGCCTGGACGCGGTCTACGTGGCGCTGCGCTGCTCGCGCGACCGCGTCGGGTCGCTGATGCGGGGCCTGGCCGAGGCCGGCGGCGGCGGCAACGTGACGCTGCCCCACAAGCGGGCCGCCTTCGCCGCGCTCGACGACGCCGCCCCGGCCGCGGCCGCGACCGGCGCGTGCAACACCTTCTGGCTCGAGGACGGCGCGCTGCGCGGCGACAACACCGACGTGGCCGGCTTCGGGGCCGCTGCCGGCGCGCTCCTCGGCGACCCGGAAACCGTCGGGCGGGCGCTGGTCCTGGGCGCGGGCGGCGCGGCGCGCGCCGCCGTCGCGTGGCTCGCGGACGCGGCGGCCGAGGTCGTGGTCGCGAACCGAACGCCGGGACGCGCGCGCGCGCTGGTCGAGGCCGTGGGGCGGGACGCCGTCCGCGCCGGCGACCCGTACCGGGACGGCCCCTTCGACCTAGTCGTGAACGCGACGTCGCTGGGGCTCCGCCCCGACGACGACGCCCCGGTGGACCTGGCGCGGCTGGGGGGGACGGGCGCGGTCCTGGACCTCACCTACGCGTCGGCGGCGCCCGCCCTGGCGAGGGCCGCCGCGCGCCTCGGCATCGCCTACGCGGACGGCCGTGAGATGCTCCTGCGGCAGGCGGCGGAGGCGTTCCGGCTGTGGTGGCGGGCCGACCCGCCGCTGGAGGCCATGCGGAAGGCCCTCGCGCCGAGCTGACACCGTTCGGCATGGCCGCGCGCGGCGCGCGCCGCGACCGTCGGTCATGGGCTGGCTGCGCGGGCTCGCCGAC
The DNA here is from genome assembly GCA_035513295.1 of Longimicrobiales bacterium. Lineage (GTDB taxonomy): Bacteria > Gemmatimonadota > Gemmatimonadetes > Longimicrobiales > RSA9 > DATHRK01. The sequence continues at coordinate 14,533 of DATKCH010000122.1, read as the reverse complement.
CTCGTCTTCTCGCCGGTCTGCCTGGGGTGCGACGCCCCGGTGATCCCCGGGCGCGATCAGCCGCTCGTGTGCGGCCGGTGCCGGGCGCGCCTGCTGCCGCCTCCCTCGCCGCGCTGCGCGCGCTGCTCCGCGCCGCTGGTCCTCAGCGGGCGCACGCCGGAGCCGGGCGCCTGCGTCGACTGCCGCGAGTGGGACCCCGCGCTGGTCCGCGCGGACTCCGCGTGCGTGCTGCGCCCTCCCGCGGACCGCCTCGTCCACCGGCTGAAGTACGGCGGCTGGCGGGCGCTGGCCGATCCGCTGGGCGAGATCATGGAGCGCGTCCTGCGCCCGGACTGGCGCGCGGGCGGGCGCGCACCGCGCACCGCGGAGCCCGTGCTGGTTCCCGTCCCCACCACCCGCCGGCGCCGCCGCGCGCGCGGCTACGATCAGGCCGCGCTGCTCTCCGAAGCGCTGTCTCGGCGGGCCGGGCTGGAGTGCGTTCCGGCGCTCGCGCGCACGGGCTCGCGGGGGTCGCAGATCTCCTTGCAACCGTCCGCACGCCGGGCTAACGTGGCCGGCGCCTTCCGGCTGGCGGTCCCGATGGACCGGATCCGCGGCGGGCGCGTGCTCCTCGTCGACGACGTGCTGACGACCGGCGCCACCGCGAGCGAATGCGCCCGCGTGCTGGCGAACGCGCGCGCGGCGGAGGTGGCGCTGGTAACCTTCGCGCGTGCGCTGGACGCGCGCCGCTCCGACTAGAGAGAGAGCAGGGATATGGCGACGCGTGTCGCGATCAACGGATTCGGCCGGATCGGCCGCAACATCCTCCGGGCCGCGAAGAAGAACGACATCGCGCTGGACTTCGTCGCCGTGAACGATCTCACCGACCCGGCGACGCTGGGACACCTCCTGCGCTACGACTCCGTGCACGGGAAGTACCCGGGCGAGGTCTCGGTCACCGACGACGGCCTCGTGGTCGACGGCGACGAGCTGCGCGTGTTGAGCGTGCGCGATCCGGCGGAGCTCCCCTGGGGCGACCTGGGCGTCGACGTGGTGTTCGAGGCCACGGGGATCTTCCGGGACAGGGCGTCGGCCTCCAAGCACCTCGATGCGGGCGCGCGCAAGGTGGTCATCACGGCGCCCGCGAAGGGCGAGGACCTCACGATCGTGCTGGGCGTGAACGACGACCGCTACGACCCCGCCCGGCACGACGTCGTCAGCAACGCGAGCTGCACGACGAACTGCCTGGTGCCGCTCGTCAAGGTGCTCATGGACCGCTTCGGGCTCGAGAGCGCGCTCATGAACACGGTCCACTCCTACACCAACGACCAGAGCATCCTGGACCTGCCGCATTCCGACCTGCGCCGGGCGCGCGCGGCGGCCATGTCGATCATCCCGACCACCACCGGCGCGGCCAAGGCCACCGGTCTCGTGATCCCCGAAGCCCAGGGCATCATCGATGGCATGGCGATGCGCGTGCCGACCCCGGACGTGAGCATCGTGGACCTGACCGCCAACCTCGGCCGCGAGGTCACCCGCGAAGAGGTCAACGCCGCGTTCCGGGAGGCCGCGGAGGGTAGCCTGGCGGGCATCCTCGAGGTGTCCGACGAGCCGCTCGTGAGCGTCGACTACATCGGCCACCCGGCGAGCTCGATCGTCGACGCCCTGTCGACCTTCGCCATCGGCAAGCTCGTGAAGGTGGTGTCCTGGTACGACAACGAGTGGGGGTACTCGAACCGCTGCGCGGAGCTCGGCGCGCTGATGGGCGAACGGCTGTCCTGACCGCCGTTGGGAGGCCGGATCGTGTCCGAATTCGTCCTCCTGGTCCGTTGAGCAGCGTTGACGGGCTGGAGAGGGAGGATGTACCGTTCAGTCGCCACCTACGACCGACGGCGGCCGCCCTCCACGCCGACGTCGCCGTTCGTATCTCGCTTCGCTCTCCCCGGAACGGCGAGGCGGCGCGGTTTTCGGAGGTGTCGCATGACGGATACAGACGATCTGTTGGTCGGGACCTATCGCTGCCCGGTGTGCGGTCACCGCGACGTGACCGAGCTCGGGATGGAGCAGGGGTCCGCCAACATAAGCTGCAGCTACTGCGACACGCCGCTCGAGGTGTCGTCGCGCGGGCCGGACTCGGTCCGCTTCGCGGTCCAGGTGGCGGGCCAGCCGACCGCCCGTTGACCGCCGCGGCCGATCCGGCCGCGCCCATCACGTGAGCGGCCACCAGGCGACGGGCCTCGTGGCCGCTTGGCGTTTGCCGGAGGGTTCCGCCGAACCCGTCCTCTCCGTAGACCTCTCGCGAACCGACGGCGCCATCCTCTCCGCGGCGGGCCGATTGCTCGCCACGGGCAGAGTGCGCGCGCGCGGTTTCCTGTCCTCCAGCGCGAGCGCGCGCACGCACCACATGGAGGTGCAGGGCGGAGACGAGCTCGAGCCGCTCGTTCTCCTGCACGGCGCGGCGGGCGGAGGGGCGAACTGGTTCGCGGTGGCACACGAGCTCGCGCGTCACAGGAGGGTGCTCGCGCCCGACCTGCCGGGCTTCGGGCTGTCCTCGGGCCTGGACCCCGGCAGGCCGCTCGGACGCCGGACCGCGCGCCGCATCGCCTCGTGGCTGAGGGGTCTGGGCGTGCGCCGCTTCGCTCTCTGCGGCACCTCCTTCGGCGGCCTGGTCGCCGCCCACCTCGCCGCGCGGCGGGACCTGGAGGTCACGCGCCTGGTCCTCGTCGACAGCGCCGGCCTCGGTCGCGCGGTCCACCCGTTCATCCGCATGGCGTCCAGCGCGTTCATCCGGCCCGCGGTCGGCGTGTCCACCCGCGCGGGCGGGCGCGCGCTGTTCCGGGGCCTGATGGTGTACCGCTCCGATGCGATTCCGAGCGAGCGCAGGGAGGCGCTGCTGGACTACCTGCACGCGAGCGGCAGCGCCGGGGGCGACCGCGCCATCGCGCGGGGACTGCCGCACTTCGTGAGCTGGACGGGTCAGCGCGAGCGCGCCGACCTGTACGTGCTCCCGCGCCTCGACTGCCCGGTGCTCGCGGTGTGCGGCGAGCACGACGCGATCTTCCCGGCGCGCCACGTGAAGCGCCTGCAGGGCAGGCTCGACTCGGTGCAGGCGCGCGTGATCCCGGACGCGGGCCACTCGCCGATGTGGGAGGTCCCCGAGGCGCTCCTCGGCGCCGTCGACGCGTTCCTGGGCGGGGGGCGTCAGGAGATCCGGGCCCCCGACGTCCGCCGGCCCGCGCGGGCCGGACCCGGCACGATGCGCGCGGGTGGCTTCGCCGCCGGACGTCCCTGATCCCGGACCGCGCGGCGATGCCCGTTCCCACGCTGGACGACCTACGCGAGCCGCTCACCGGCAGGCGCGTGTTCCTGCGCGCCGACCTCAACGTCCCGCTGGAGGACTGCCGCGTCACGGACGCGACCAGGATCGACGCGACGCTGCCCACGCTGCGCCGGCTCCTGGACGCGGGCGCCGCGGTCGTGGTCGCGTCGCACCTCGGCCGCCCGCGCGGCGAGCCCGACCCGGCGCTCTCGCTGGAGCCGGTCGCGGACGCGCTCGGGCGCGCCCTCGGACGGCCCGTCCGATTCGCCGGCGCCGCCGACCCCGCGGGCCTGATCGCGGCGCTCGGACCGGGCGACGTCCTGGTGCGCGAGAACCTGCGCTTCGACCCGCGCGAGGAGGCCGACGACCCGGGGCTGGGCGAGGAGCTGATGGAGGGGATGGACGTTTACGTGAACGACGCGTTCGGCGCGGCCCACCGGGCGCACGCGTCCACCCACGCGGCACCGCTGGCGGCGCGCGCGTCGGGGCGGCCCGCGGTCGCGGGCGACCTCATGGTCACCGAGCTGCGCTACCTGGGGTCCGCCCTGGACGCCCCCGAGCGCCCGTTCCTGGCGATCCTCGGCGGGGCCAAGATCAGCGGCAAGATCGACGTGATGCGCGCCCTGCTCGAGCGGGTCGACGGGCTCCTGGTCGGCGGCGCCATGGCCAACACGTTCTTTCGCGCCTTGGGGCTCGAGACTGGCGATTCGCTCGTGGAGGAGGAGCGCGTGGATGTCGCGCGGGAGCTGCTCGAGGACTCCGGCACGCGGCTGACGCTGCCCCTGGACTGCGTGGTGCTGCGCGCCGGCGCCGAGGCCCCCGAGCGCGTCGCGCGCTCCGACGTGCCGGCCGGCGCGAGGATCCTGGACATCGGCTCGCGCTCGGTGGGTGTGTTCGCGCGCGCGATCGCCGCCTCTCGGACCATCGTCTGGAACGGACCGATGGGGTGGTTCGAGCGGCCGCCGTTCGACGCGGGCACGACGGCCATCGCGCGCGCTCTCGCCGAGGCCGCGGACCGGGGGGCCACGGCCATCGTGGGAGGCGGGGACACCGCCGCCGCGGTCGCCGCCGCCGGCCTGACGGCGCGCATGACGCACGTGTCGACGGGCGGCGGCGCGTCGCTGGAGTTCCTGGAGCGCGAGCCCCTGCCGGGCGTGGTCGCGCTGGCGGGACCCGACGACCCGCTCGAGGCGCACGCGTGAGCGGCGTGCGCGCGCCCTTCGTGGCCGGAAACTGGAAGATGCACCACGGGCCCGCGCGGGCGCGCTCCTTCGGGCGCGCGTTCGCGGGCGCTGCCCCGCCGCCGGGGGTGACCGTCGGCCTGTTCCCGCCGGCGCTTTCCCTGGAGGCGTTGCGCGAGGGTCTGGGCCCGGACACGCGCGTGCTGCTCGGCGTACAGGACATCCACTGGGAGGAGAGCGGTGCGTTCACCGGCGAGCTGGCCGCGGGCATGGCCGCCGAGGCGGGCGCGAGCCTCGTCCTGGTGGGGCACAGCGAGCGCCGGCACCTGTTCGGCGAGACCGACGAGGAGACCGCGCGCAAGGTCGCGGCGGCGTTCTCCGCCGCACTCACGCCGGTGCTGTGCGTCGGGGAGACCGAGGCGGAGCGCGACGCGGGCCGCCTCGAGCAGATCCTCCTGCGTCAGCTCGGGGCGGTCGCGGGCCGCCTGGACGACGCCCGGCTCGCGCAGCTCGTGCTGGCGTACGAGCCCGTGTGGGCGATTGGCACCGGGCGCACGGCGACCCCCGACGATGCGTCCGGCGCCCACCGGGTGCTGCGCTCGGCGCTCCGCGCGCGCCTGGGCGGGGGCGCGGCGGACGTACCGATCCTGTACGGCGGCTCGGTCAAGCCGGACAACGCCGCCGAGCTCCTCCGGGCTCCGGAGGTGGGCGGCGTGCTGGTGGGCGGCGCCAGCCTGGACCCGGAGAGCTTCGCCGCGATCGCCGCTTGCGCGCCCGCCTCGCCGGGCGCCGCTTGACACCACCCGAAAAGGCCCGATTTTTCAGGGCTCGCTCCAGGGTAAACATCGGGAGACGGAACGCGTGTTCGGATTGACATTCGTCGTGCTGCTGACGATCGGCGTGCTGCTGATGGTGGTCGTACTGCTCCAGGCCGGAAAGGGCGGGGGACTTGCCGCGATGGGCGGCGCGAACGCCAGCACCGATTCGGTGCTCGGCGGGCGCCAGGCGGCGACTCTGCTGACCCGACTGTCCTGGTGGTTCGGCGGGAGCTTCCTGGTGCTGGCGCTCATCCTCAGCATCATGTCCTCCCGGGGGGCGGCGCCGACGTCCGTGCTCCAGGACGAGTTCCGGTCCGGGGCGGCGCCGACCCCGGTGCTGCCGGGGGCGGAAGCGCCGGCCGGCGCGGGCCAGGCCGGCGAGGGCGTGCTGCCGGGCGCTGCGCCCGCGGGCGAGGACGGAGACGCGTCCGACGGGTCCTGACCCCGGACATGGTCAGAAACCTCCCGGTCCGCGCGGCATGACCCCTCCCTCCGCCACGGGCGGGGCGCTCGTCGCCGGGCTCGCTCGACCCCAGCTCCTGGACATCTACCGGGCCCTCCAGATGACCCGCCAGCTCGAGCACGTGCTGGCCAACCTCTACCGCCAGAACAAGGTCATCGGCGGGCTGTACCGCTCGCTCGGCCAGGAGGCCGGAGCGGTCGGCACGGCCTACGCGCTGCGCCGGCGCGAGGACGGCAGCGGGGACATCCTCGCGCCCGCCATCCGCGACCTCGGCGCGCTCCTGCTGATGGGCGCGCCGCCGGTGGCCGTGCTGCGGCAGTACATGGCCAAGGGCGACTCGCCGACCGGGGGGCGCGAGCAGAACGTGCACTTCACCGATTACGAGCGCGGCTACGTCGGCCTGATCTCGCACCTGGGCGTGATGGTGGAGGTCATGGCGGGCGTCGCGCTGTCCTTCAAGGTGCGCGGCGAGGACCGCGTCGCGCTCGTCTACGCGGGCGACGGCATGACCTCGACCGGCGCCTTCCACGAAGGCCTGAACCTGGCCGCGGTGCAGCGGCTCCCGCTGGTGTGCGTGGTGGAGAGCAACGGCTATGCGTATTCGACCCCCACCTCCCGGCAGGCCGCCGTCGAGTCGTTCGTGGACCGCGCGCCCGGCTACGGGATCGCAGGCGAGCGCTGTGACGGCAACGACGTGCTGGCGGTCTACGAGGCCGCGCGCCGTGCGGTGGACCGGGCGCGTTCCGGCGGCGGCGTGACGCTCCTGGAGCTGATGACATACCGGCGGTTGGGTCACGCCGAGCACGACGCGCAGGGCTATGTCCCGGACGGCGAGATCGGCGCGTGGGAGCGCCGCGATCCCATCGCGCTCTACGAGCGGAGGCTGCGCGCCGAGGGCTGGGCCGAGGACGCCGAGCTGGAGGCCGTGCGGGGCGAGGTGGCCGCCGTCATCGACGAGGCGCGCGACCAGGCGGAGGCGTCCGGCATGCCCGAACCCGAAGGCGCGCTGGGCGGGGTCTACGGCGACCTGGCGACGCCCGCGCCGTGGACCCGCGCGGCGACGCCGCATCCCGCGGAGGCATGATGGCCGAGACCGGCGCGGCGACGGAGACGAGCGCGGCGGACGAGAAGCCCGGCGCGAACGAAGCTCCCGGCGCGCACGAGAACGCCGCGCGGGACGCCCGCCCGGAGCGCCCAGAGCACGTGTCGCAGACGTCGCGGGGGGAGCCCGTGACCATGCTCGAGGCGATCCGGGAGGCCCTCTGGGAGGAGATGGAGCGGGACGCCGACGTGCTCATCCTGGGCGAGGACATCGGCGTCTACGGCGGCGCGTTCAAGGTGACGGACGGCTTCCTCGAGCGCTTCGGGAGCAACCGCGTCGTGGATACGCCCATCAGCGAGGCGGGCTTCACCGGCGCCGCGGCGGGCGCCGCCCACATGGGCCTGCGCCCCGTCGTCGAGATGCAGTTCATGGACTTCGTCTCGTGCGCGTACGAGCCGCTCACGAACTACATCGCCACCTCGCGCTACCGCGGCAGCGGGCCGGTCCCGATGGTCGTGCGGGGCCCCGTCGGCGGCGGCGTCCGGGGCGGCCCGTTCCACTCCCAGAACCCCGAGATGGCGTTCTTCCACACGCCGGGCCTGAAGATCGTCTACCCGGCCACGGCGCGGGACGCCAAGGGGCTGCTCAAGGCCGCCATCCGCGACGACGACCCAGTGCTGTTCTTCGAGCACAAGAAGCTCTACCGCGCCCCGGCGCTGCGCGAGACCCTCCCCGACGAAGACTTCGTCGTGCCGCTGGGCGAGGCGCGCACGCACCGCGCTGGCGACGACGTGACGATCGTCACCTACGGCATGATGGTGCACGAGAGCCTGCGCGCCGCCGAGCGCCTCGCGCAGGAGGGGGTCGAGGCCGACGTGCTGGACCTGCGCACGCTCCTGCCGCTGGACGAGGACGCTATCTTGGACAGCGTGAAGCGGACGAACCGCTTGCTCGTGGTGCACGAGGACACGCGCACCGGCGGGATCGCCGGGGAGATCGCGATGCGCGTCAGCGAGAAGGCGTTCGAGTGGCTCGACGCGCCGGTCCTGCGCGTGACCGCGATCGACACCCCGGTCCCGTACTCGCCGCCGCTGGAGGATTACTTCTTGCCGCAGGTCGATGACATCGTCACCGCCTGCCGTTACCTGGCCAACTACTAGCGCCCGAAGACGCCATGTCTCGAATCGAAGTGCCGATGCCCCAGATGGGCGAGTCGATCGCCGAAGGCACCGTTTCCAAGTGGCTGAAGGCGGTCGGCGACACGGTGGAGCGGGACGAGCCGATCCTGGAGATCTCCACCGACAAGGTGGACGCCGAGATCCCGGCGCCGGCCGCGGGGACGCTGGTGGAGATCAGCGTCCAGGAGGGCGAGACGGTCGAGGTCGGGACGGTCGTGGCGTTCATCGACACCGAGGCGGGCGCGAACGGCGGCGCCCCGGCGGCCGCAGGGACCGCCGAGGCCGACGAGGCCGACGAAGCAGCGCCCGCGGACGACGAGAAGGCGGCCGGGGCCCCGGCCGCGGAGGCTCCGGCGGCGCGGGCCGGCGGGGTGGCCGCGGAGGCGACACCGCAGGCGGACGGCGCGGCGTCGCCGGCCCCCGCGTCGGATGCCGCGACGGCGGACGCGGGCGCGAGGCCGGCGCCGGCCTCGAAGGCGCCGGCGGCGGCCGCGCCCGAAGCCCCCTCCGGCGAGACGTCCGGTCCCGAGACCGCCGATGAACGGCTGCGCCGGCGCTCGACGCCGCTCGTGCGTCGCATCGCCGAGGAGCACGGGGTGGACCTCTCGGCGGTCGCCGGCACCGGCCGCGCGGGGCGCGTCACCAAGGAGGACATCCTCTCGTACGTGGGGAGCGGTGCCGTACCCGGCGAGCCCGCGGAGCGGCCCGCCGCGCCCGCGCCGGCCGCCGCGCCCACGCCGTCCGCGCCCGCTCCGGCCGCCGCCGGCGCCGGCGCCCTGGACGAGGACGCGCTGTGGAAGGTCTTCTACGGCAAGGTGCGCCACCCCGAGTACCCGGTCCGGGACGCCGACCGCGTCGAGCCGATGAGCCGGATGCGCAAGCTCACGGCCGACCACATGGTGCGCGCCAAGCGTATCGCGGCGCACGTGCACTCCTTCATCGAGGTCGACTTCACCGCGATCGACCGCGCCCGGAAGGCCGGCAAGGCGCGCTGGGCGGACAAGGGCGTGAAGGTCAGCTACACCGCGTTCGTCGTGCAGGCGGTGGCGCGCGTGCTGCCCGAGTTCCCCACGGTCAACGGCACCGTGTCCGGCGACAACCTGGTCTACCGCGGCGACGTCAACGTCGGCATCGCGGTCGACCTGGACCCGGGCCTGATCGTGCCGGTGATCCGCAACGCCGACGAGCTGACCCTCGTGGGGATCGCGCGCAAGATCAACGACCTGGCTGAGCGCGCCCGCGAGCGGAAGCTCCTGCCCGACGAGATCCAGGGAGCGACCTTCAGCGTGACCAACCCGGGCGTGCTCGGCACCTACGTCGGCATGCCGGTGATCCCGGAGGGCACCGCGGCGATCCTGGGCACGGGCGCGATCGAGAAGCGCCCGGTCGTGATCGAGGTGGACGGCCAGGACGCGATCGTGGTGCGCAAGCGCTCCATGTTCTCGCTCGGATACGACCACCGGATCGTGGACGGCGCGGACGCCGCGCGCTTCCTGTCGCGGCTCAAGGAGGTCATGGAGTCGTTCGCGGAGGAAGCCGCCTAGCGGCTCGACCCGCGCGGCGCGCGACACGATGACCGCGACCCCGGCGTCCGGAGCGACCGCGCGCGGCGCGCAGCCGGCCGGCGGCGCGCTCGCGGTCCGCTGGCTCGGCCGCGTCCCCTACGCCGAGGCGGCCGCGCTGCAGGCCGACCTGGTGCGGCGCCGCCGGGCCGGCGAGATCGGCGACCGGCTGCTCCTCCTCGAGCACCCCCACGTCATAACCCTGGGCACCGGCGCGGACGAGGAGCACGTCCTCGCCACCGAGCCCGAGCGCCGCCTGCTCGGCATCGACCTGCACGAAACCGGGCGCGGCGGCGACGTCACCTACCACGGCCCCGGCCAGCTCGTCGGCTACCCGATCCTCGCGCTCGAGGGCGACCGCCGCGACCTGCACCGCTACGTGCGCGACCTCGAGGCGGTGCTGATCCGCGCGCTCGCCGGGTACGGCATCGACGCGCGCAGGGAGCCCGGCCTGACCGGCGTCTGGACCGACGCGGGCAAGGTGGCCGCGATCGGCGTGCGGGTCTCGAGCGGCTGGATCACGTCGCACGGGTTCGCCCTCAACGTGGCGCCGCGGCTCGAGTACTTCGACGCGATCGTGCCGTGCGGGATCTCCGGCGGGCGGGTCACGTCGATGGAGGCGCTGCTGGGCGGCGCGCCCGACGGGGAAGAGGTGCGCGCGCGGGTGGCCGCGGCGTTCGCGGAGGAGTTCGGGTTCGGGTCGGTCGCGGCCGCGGCCGCAGATCCGCCGGGAACGACGGCGGCGTAGGAGTCGCCTCGGGCGGCCTCCCTACGACCCGTCCCCATCGCCCGCCAGCGACACCTCCGGCCATTCGCCCAGCGGCCCCGCGAAGTCGTCGAAGTCGAGGTAGCGGCCCGCGTCGCGCTCGGCGAGCAGCCACTCCTCCAGCGCCGACGGCACCAGCCCGCCGCTCTCCCCCAGGTCCTTCGCGGCCTCGGTCGCCAAGTGGTTGGCGTACTCGTTGCGCGGGTGCCCGGCGTGGCCGCGGATCCAGTGCCAGACGACCTCGTGGCGCCGCGCCGCCTCCACCACCCCCCGCCACAGCTCGAGGTTCTCGATGGGCCCGGTCTTGCGCTTCCAGCCCCGCTCGATCCAGCCCGGCACCCACTCGCTCATCCCCAGGACGAGGTACTGCGAGTCCGACGTGAAGCGGATCCGGCAGGTCCGGCGCAGCGCCGCGAGCGGCTCGATCGCGCTGCGCAGCGCCATGCGGTTGTTGGTCGTCGCGGGCTCGCTCACCCAGTAGTCGCGGCGCGCCCAGCGGCCATCCTTCCAGACCTCGACGAGGCCCGCGGCGCCGCCGGGCGACGCGCGGTCGCGCCGGTTTCCGAGGCAGGATTCGTCGGCGTGAATGAAGACGAGATCGGGCACGGGCGCGAAGGTGCGGGGGGGCGATGGTGCGGGCAAGGCGGCCGGGGGAACTGTCGCCCTCCGGAGCCCGTCGCTAGACTGCTCCGCCGACGCGAACGCCAGGACCCTCCACCCCGGACCGATGCCGCCCTTCACGCGCGCAGCCTACCTCCTCCTGGAAGACGGACGCGCGTTCCCCGGTACCGCCTTCGGGGCGCCCGGTCCCGCGCACGGCGAAGCCGTCTTCAACACCGTCATGGCGGGCTACCAGGAGGTACTCACCGACCCCTCGTACGCGGGCCAGATCGTGGTCATGACCGCGCCGCAGGTGGGCAACTACGGCGTCAACCGCTCCGATCCGCAGTCGCGCCGAGTGCAGGTCGCCGGATTCGTCGTGCGAGACCTGGCGCGCTCGCCGTCGAGCTGGCGCTCCGAGGGCGGGCTGGACGCCTACCTGGAGGACGCCGGCGTCGCGGGCCTCACGGGCGTGGACACGCGCGCGCTCACCCGGCACATCCGCTCGGCGGGGGCGATGCGCGCGGCGATCGCGCCGGCCGGCGCGGACCCCGCGGCGCTGCTCGAGGAGATCCGGCGCCAGCCGTTCATGGAGGGCCGCGACCTGACCGGCGAGGTCACCACCGCGGACGCCTACGTCACGCCCGCCGTGGGCGAGAGGAAATTCCGCGTGCTGGCGCTGGACTTCGGCGTGAAGAGCCGCTCCCTGGAGATGCTCGCCGAGCGCGGCTGCGAGAGCCACACGCTGCCGGCGGACGCGGGGCTGGACGACCTCGAGCGGCTGCGCCCCGACGGGCTGTTCGTGTCCAACGGCCCGGGCGATCCGGCCGCCGTGCCGGGCGCCGTGGACGTCGTGCGCGGCGCGGCCGAGCGCGGCATCCCCGTGTTCGGGATCTGCCTGGGCTGCCAGCTCGTCGCGCGCGCCTGGGGCGGCAGCACCTACAAGCTCCTGTACGGGCACCGCGGCGGGAACCACCCAGTGCGCCGCGTCGAGGACGGCGCGGTGGAGATCACCAGCCAGAACCACGGCTTCGCGATCGCGGTCGAGGACGACGCGGTGCACGGGGCGCCGGACCCGGCAGGAGGGGCGCCCGCCCGCGCGGTCATCGGCGCGGCGAACGGCGCGGTCGCCGGCGCCCCCGACCTCGTCGTCACCCACTGGAACCTGAACGACGGCACGGCCGAGGGGGTGGCCCACCGGACGCTGCCGGTCTTCGCGGTGCAGTACCACCCCGAGGCTGCGCCCGGCCCCCACGACGCCACGTACCTTTTCGACCGCTTCATCGGCCTCATGGAAGAGCGCGCAAAACGGGGTTGACGCTTACACCGTCGCAACTTATGGTGATCGCGCCTCGCCGCGGGAGCGGCTTCCGCGGGCAATTATCCAAGCGCTGAATCTGACCTTCGTGCGTCGCAGGTGCCGATGACCGGTCGAAGCCGATCGGCCCTCGCCCGTGTTCCGCGGAGGCGCGCGCATCGCCGTAACGGAGTACGGGAGGAAACATGACGAAAGCGGACCTCGTGGAGCAGGTCGCCGAGGCGATCGGCCCCGGGATCACCAAGAAGGACTGCGCCCTCGTGGTCGATGGTCTCCTGAACGCGATCAAGGAGGCCCTCACCGAACACCACCACATCGAGATCCGGGGCTTCGGGACCTTCAAGGTGAGGGAGCGGAAGTCCCGCATGGCGCGCAATCCCCGCACCGGCGACCGCGTCCACGTGCCCTCCCGGACCGTGCCCGTCTTCAAGCCGTCGAAGGAGATGCGCGCGCAGGTGGCCGGTGAGGCGCTCACCTGACGTGACCTGATCCGAGCGCACGGGGCGCGCCGAACGACGGCGCGCCCCGGTCGATCGGCCCCGGCCGTGACCGTTCCCCCGCCACCGCCCGCGACCCCACCCGGGCGCGATCCCCCCGACGTGCCGCCCGATTCCCGCGATGTTGCGCGCGATCCCCGCGATGTCGCGCGCGATTCTCGCGATGTCGCGCGCGAGCCCGTTAACGGTCCCGGCGAGCCCGCCGTCCAATCCCCGGTGACGGAGTCCGCGGCGGTCCGGATCGCCCCGCAGGGGGAGGGGCCAGACGACGCGCAGCTCGTGCGGCTGGCGCGTGTGGGCGACGAGCGCGCGATCCAGACGCTCGTCCAGCGCCACCAGGACACTGCGTTCGACGCCGCGTACCGCGTCGTGCGCGACGAGGACGTCGCGGCGGACGTGGCCCAGGACGCGTTTCTCAAGGCCCTGCAGGGGCTGGACGGCTTCCGCGGCGACGCCAGCTTCCGGACGTGGCTGATACGCATCGTGATCAACACCGCGCGCTCGAACCTGCGCACGCGCGCGCGACGCGGGGAGCGGTCGCTGGAGATGGCGCGGGACCCGGCGTCGGGCGAGGACCCCGCGCGGCTGGCGCTGGTCCGCGCTGAGGCCGAACGGGTCGGCGACTATCTGGACGCGCTGCCCGAGAAGCAGCGCCTGGCGGTGACCCTCAGGGTCTTCGAGGGGCTCAGCTATCGGGAGATCGCCGCGGCCTGTGGCTCCACGGAGGGGGCCATGAGGGTAAATTACCACATGGGCATCAAGCGGCTCAGGGAGTGGCTCGAATGAACGGACGAACCTGCGGCGAATTCCGCGACCGGCTGGTCGAATTCCGGAACGGGAGCCTGCCGGCGCTGGAAGCGGCGGAGACGCAGGCGCATACGGAGCGCTGCGCGGAGTGCGCGGCGGAGCTGGCGCTGCTGGGCGCCCTCGCGAGGGATCGCAGGAGCGCCCCGCGCGGCTTCGCCGCCGGCGTGCTAGCCGCCTACCGTGTGAAGCCGGCGGCTGGGAGCGCTCGAGCGCTCAGGGACTCGGCCCCACGGCGTGTGAAGCCGGCCGGGCGGACCCGGTTCGGACGGCGGGCGCTGCCGATGGCCGTCGCGGCTGCCGGGATCCTGCTCGCCGGAGTGGTCCTCGCGCGCGGAATCGGTCCGGCGGCGGAACCGGGCGACCTCGGGCTGACGCCGGCGGAGGCGAGCGTCGCCATACTGCCGTGGCCGGGCCACGACGGCGTGCTGGCCGGAGCTCCGGCCCTGGACGTGCTTTCGAACGACGAGATCGAGGCCCTGTTGGAGGAGCTGGACTCGTGAGTGGACGATGGAGGACGGCCGCGCTGACGATCGTGGCGGTCGCCGCCGTGGCGCCGTTCGGGGGCCTGGCGGCTCAGGCCCGCCCGCAGCGCCCGCAGGAGCCGGCGCAGCAGCGCCGAGCGCTGGAGCGGCGGTTCCATGAGCGCTTCCTGGACATTTCCCGGCGCAGGCTCGATCTGGAGGAGCGGCAGACCGAGCGGCTCGGCGAGATCCTGGAGCGGGGCTGGCGGGCCCGGCACGCGCTCCAGCGGGAGCTGGCGGCGGAGCGCGAGCGTTTCCAGGAGGCGATCGGAAACCCGGACACGACCGACGAGGAGTTCCGCCGGCGCCTGGACGCGATGGAGCAGCTCCGGAGCCGCGAGTACGAGCTCTGGCGCTCCGAGCAGCGCGCGCTCGCCGAGTTCATGACGCCGAGGCAACGTGCTATGTTCGTACAGATGCAGATGCGAATGAACGACGCGGTCCGCGACGTCCGCGGCCGCCACGGCGGTCGCGACCGCGAC
>DATKCH010000121.1:0-4295 GCA_035513295.1 Longimicrobiales bacterium | reverse complement strand
GCGAGCCGCTCGGCGACCGTCGAACAGGACGCCGCCGAAAGCGCGTTCGCGGCCCCGGGAGGACCGAGCAGCCCGGCCCCCGCGGCCAGCGTCAGGAACGCGGCCAGGAAGCGCGCGCGTGGACGACCGCGACCCGCCGGGTCGGAGCCGCCGGTACGCGCCGCGCGGGCGACCGATCCGGCGATCGTGGGGAAGGACATCGCGTTCATGCGGAGCGATGATACACCGCGTGCCGGACAACGGATCGGCCGATGGGGACGCAAGAAACGCCCGGGCGTTACCCGGGCGTCGATCGAACTCCCGCGGCAGGACTCGAACCTGCGACACGGTGGTTAACAGCCACCTGCTCTGCCAACTGAGCTACGCGGGATCAGGGTGTCGATGCTAACCTAACTACCCCGGAAGGTCAACGGATTTCCGGCCCGTCCGGGCCTTCGCGCGGCCGCCGCCGGGCCCGCGGCTCGCGGGCTCAGGGCAGGAACATCTCTCCGCGGTCCAGGCACCCCGCCAGCCTCCCGTACACCTCGAACAAGCGCTCCGCCGGGGGCGCGGCCGCGACGGACGCCCCGGAGGGGCCGTCGCGCGCTTCGGGGGCCGCGAAACGCACCGGATTGCCCTCCACCGCGCGCACGATCCGCCGCGCCAGGCAGCCCTCCCGCGTGATCACCCGCAGCGGCTCCTGCCACTCGGCGTACAGCGGCTCCGGCGCGACCGCTTCCTCGATCAGATGCTGCCACAGGTCGCCCGCTCGCGCGCGGCCGCGTTCCGGGAAGCCGAACGACCGCAGGAAGGCGCGGTTCGAGATCACGGCGTCGTCGGCGTCGCGGACCGCGTCCAGCAGGATCCCCGCCAGCTCGCGCTCGTCCCAGCGGCGCTGCCGGGCCATGTCGGACCACCGCTCCTCCACGAGCGCCCGAACCACGGCGACCACCGCCGCGACCACCGCGACGTCGGCGCGCGGGCACTCCTGCGTGTCCAGCAGCCGGATCTCGATCGCCCCGCGGTCGAAGCGCGCGATGCACCCGCGCGCGTTGACCCACTCGTGGCGCAGCACGCCCTCGGGGTCGAGCGGCTCGAGGTCGTCGTAGATGCTACGCAGCAACCGGCCCTCGTAGTCGGCGCGCTCGAACACCGGCTCGGGGATCACGCGGCCGGTGACCGACGGCACGCGCGCGGCGTTGTTCCGGTAGAAGCCCAGGCGGCCGTCCAGGAACTCGCCGCGCGCGCCGCCCACGAACGGCGAGCTGGCCGCGATGCCCGGCAGGATCGGCAGCACCAGCCGGATCGCCGCGTGCAGGCGCCCGAATTCCGCGTCGTCGGCGAACGGGAGGTTGACGTGCGTGGACTGGAGGTTGGCCCAGCCGTGCCCGCGGCAGCCGAAGATCCGGTCGAAGGTGCGGTAGATGAGGTTGTTCTCGTGGGGCCATAGCCGGAGCTCGGTGTCCGGGTCCATCCAGGGGTGCATCCCGCCGGGCATCAGCCGCGCCGCGACGGGGGCCAGCAGGCCGCCTATCCGCGCGACGTGCTCCTGGAACAGGTCCCCGAGGCCCGCGAGCGAGACCGCCGGGCCGTTGGTCTTGATCTCGACGACGTGCAGCGCGAGCTCGTTGGACCACGCGACGCTGCCCAGCTCCACTTCCATCTCGTAGCCGCCCCCGACCCGGGCGAGCAGTTCGTCCGCGACCGGCCGCACATCCAGCGTCTCGGCATCGACGATCATGTACTCGAGCTCCACGCCGTAGCCCTCGAACAGCCGCAGCGGTGCGCTCAAGTCGCCCCGGGCTCGCGGTTCCGCGCCTCGATGCGGTCCACGAAGCTCTGCAGGATCGTCGTATACAGCTCGTCCTTGCGAACGGCGTCTTCGTAGCCGGCCTCGATGTTCGGATTGTCGTTCACCTCGACCACCAGGAACCGCCCATCGACCTCCTTCACGTCCACGCCGTACAGTCCCCGGCCGATGAGGTTGGCGGCGCGCACCGCGATCTCGATCGCGCCCGCGGGAGCGTCGGGCAGAGGGAGCGTTTCCACGCGTCCGTAGGAATGGCCCGCCTTCTCGTCTTCCTTGCGGATCTGCCAATGGCCGCGGACCATGTGGTACCTGCACGCGTACAGCGGCTTGCCGTCGAGCACCCCAATGCGCCAGTCGAAGGAGGACGGCACGAACTCCTGCGCGACGACGAGCTCCGACTGGCGGAAAAAAGTCTCCAGGTGCTGGGCGAGTTGCTGGGGGTCATCGGCCCTGAGCACGCCCGCCGAAAAAGAGCCGTCCGGGCGCTTGAGGACGCAGGGAAACCCGAGGCGCGCGCCGACCCCGTCGGCGTTCTCCTTGTGCACGATGAGGGTCCTGGGGCACGGGATGCCGTGCTTCTCGAACAGCTCGGCCTGGTACACCTTGTTGGAGCAGCGCACGATCGATTCGGGGTCGTCGATCACGACCAGCCCCTCGGCCTCGGCGCGGCGCGCGAACCGGTAGGTATGGTGGTTGACGCCGGTGGTTTCGCGGATGAAAAGCGCGTCGTATTCGGACAGGCGTCCGTAGTCCTGCTTCCCGATCTGCCACACGCCGACCCCCAGCTTCCGGCCGGCGCGCGCGAAGCGCCGGAGCGCCTTCGCGTCCGAGGGAGGATGCGCCTCCTCCGGATTGACGAGGATCGCCAGGTCGTAGCGCGGTCGCTCCGGGCCGGCGATGCGCGGCCGCGCGAAGAAGCGCTGCGCCTGCTCCAGCACGAAGTCGTTGTGGGATTCGGGGATCTCGTTGGCCGCGATGGGCCGCAGCGAGTGCAGCCGCCACTGGTCCGCGCGCACGAACTCGGCGCGCAGCAGCGGCGCCGGAAAATGCCCGAAGAGCGCCTGGCACAGACGGTCGTAACGCTTGGCGAGGTTGCGCCCGAAGTAGATGCTCACCTGAAAGCGTCGCGACTTGATCGGCGCGAGGGTGCGCTGCACCAGCTCTTCCAGGTCCTCGGACACGATGCGGACCAGAGCGGACTGCCGCAGGTCCTGGATCGTCGTCACGGAGGGGAGTGGCTTGTGCCCGCGCGCGGCCGCCAGCAACGACACGTAGTAGCCCAGCGTCTGGTAGCCGTACGTCCTGCAGAGGTTGAAGACCTTCGCCCGCTTCATCGCCACGAAACGGGGGTGCGTCAGGTAGTCGCGAGCCGGCACGAGTTCGGTGCCGGGGATGTCCAGGGGCCAGAGTTTGGGGTTCTCGGCGACGATCAGGACGGTCATCGGTGCCGCGCGGCCCCTCCGGGCCGAGGGGTCAGCACGAGAAGGTTGGCGTCGTAGGTCACGATACCCAGAAGTATCGCGGCCAGCAGGCGCTCCATCCCGACCCGGTAGTAATGGGAGGCGTACTTCGGGTTGTCCCGCAACGGGTCCGCCACGGTGACCTCTCGCTCGGTCGGGTCGTATCCATACAGCACCACGAAGTGCCCGGCGGGCTGTCCGGCGATGTCGTCGTAGTCGTCATCGCGTTCGCGCGCGCACCCGTAAAGATACGTCGCGCTGAGGCCGGTGAGGACCGGAATCTCCTTGCGCAGGAACCGGCGCAGCAGGGAGCCGGTCAGGTCCTCGTAGAGGATCGATCCGCCGAGCTCCAGGAACTCCAGGTAGGTGTCCGTCGCGTGCCGCAGGCGCGATACCGGATTGCGGCGCACCTGCCTCCGCAGGCGGTCCGCCAGATCCACGCCCGGCGCGAACCAGGTGGGGTCGAAGATCTGGAGGTTGTAGGTGTAGATCGTCGCGTCGAAGCCGTTGCGCAGCGCGTGACAGGCCAGCGACACGGCGAGCGTTCCTCCTTGCGGCAGCGGCGCCACCTCTTCGATGACCCGTTCCAGCGGGATCTCCCCTCCCCAGTACCGATAGACGGCGTGCAGGGAGGTCGGCCCGCACGTGCGATCGTCGGGCTGCGCCAGAACCTCCAGATCGAACTGGATCGCTTGGTCGAACATGGCCGATGAGTACCCCGCTCGGTTCCCATCCGCCGCGTCCCGTCCGCCGCCTCATCCGAGCAGCCAGTCCAGCATCTCTTCGGTTACCGGGCCCACGTCGTATCCTCCGTCCCAGAGGCGATCGAAGCGCTCGCTTGCGCACCTCAGCGCGCCGCGATGTCTCACCAGTCCGCACAGGGCAGGCACCTCACCAGGACCGGGTACGTCGAATCGGTGCGAGCCGAGCAGCAGAACGCCCGCGGCCTCGCCATCGCCCGCTTGGCGGAAGACCGAGAAGTCCGGGTCCCACCTCACCATCCCCGCGGCCCTCACCTGGACCCGGCCGCTCCGCAGGAATCCACG
>DATKCH010000120.1:0-48533 GCA_035513295.1 Longimicrobiales bacterium | reverse complement strand
GCTGTGGGACGCGCTCCACCGGGCGAAGCGCGCCGCGATCGACGCGATGGCGGCCACGATCCGCGCCCAGCGCGAGACTGAGCGGGCCGCGGAGTCCGTCCAGGCGGTGGCGCGGTTGATCGAGGAGGCCGAGCGGTACGTCGGCATCGACCTGCCGCCCGGCGAAGCGGAGCCGGCAGATGCGGCGTGAGCTTGCCGGAGCAGGACCAGGACCGGGCCGAGGGGCCGACGTTTCCGACCGCCGCGGAGCTGCTGGCCGACCCCTCGTTCCTGCGCGCTCCCGAGGTTGTCGTTCCGCGGCTCGCGTGGAAGCGGCGGGTGACGCTGCTGGTAGGCGAGCCGAAGAAGGCCGGGAAATCGACGCTCGCCCGAGGCGCGGCGGCCAGCAAGACGCACGGCGTGAGCTTCCTGGGCGAGCCGTGCGGCGAGGCCGGGACGGTACTCTGGTGCGGATGGGAGGAGGACCTTGGCGACCTGCTGCGCAACAGCGTCGCCATGCAGGTCGATCCCGAACGAATGCACGTCGGTGTCAACGTCCAGACACAGGCCGAGGTCAGGGCGGCCATCCTGCGCATCCGGCCGGCCCTGACAGTGATCGACTCGCTCGTCGAGTTCGCCGCGAAGTGCCCCGACCCCCCGAAGTCCGGCGACGCGCAGGGCTGGCGGCGCGTCGTGGGCTACCTGAGCGACGACGCGAGGGAGTCGGGCAGCGCCGTCCTGCTGATCCACCACTCGCGGAAGGAGGACGGCGCGTCCCGCGACTCGAACGCCATCACCGCCAAGGTCGACGCCAGCCTCGAAATACACCCGCACCCCACGGACCCCGCGGCGCGCAAGATCAAGCCGTACGGCCGATGGCCGATGGAGGACTTCAAACTCCGGCTGGAGGGCGCCGCGTACACGCTCGACGGCCTGGAGGTCAGCATCGACACGCGCGTCCTGCGCTTCATTACCGCGAACGCCGGATGCTCGACGCGGAAGGTGCGCGAAGGTGTGACGGGCCGGGCCGCCGAGGTGGACGACGCGCTGCGCAGGCTCGAGCGCGGCGGCTTCGTCGTGGACCGTGGAATCGAGGGGCGCGGGAGCGCCTGGTTCGCGGTGGAGGGCAGTCAGGGGTTGAGAGTCGTATGAAAACCCGCAAGGACACGCCACGGACGCGGCCCGGACACGGTCGGGACACACCCCCGGACGCAGGTGTGTCCCGGACCCCCCTCTCCCCCGTAGGGGGAGGGGGCCGGGACACGGTCCCCAGCTTTTCGGGTGGGCGGAAGGTGTCCGGAGTCGTTTCGATCTTTGCTCGCCGGCCCTTCCGTCCCGCTCGACGCGATCCGTCCGCACGCGATCCGTCCGCACCGAACCCCCTTCGATCCCGCGCAGGTAGTCGGGAGCGCCACAACACCACCACAACCCCCCTTGAATGCCCCCGCCGTTCAAGGGCTCCCGGGCGCGCAGCGGACTGCCCGTCCACTGCGCCCCGGGCCGTGAAGGTAACAAGTGAGTAAGCTGGCGTTCCTACTGGCCGACCCCGAGCGGGTCGCGGACGTGGAGCCCGCCGCGGTGCCGGAGCTGGTTGGCGAGCTGGAGACATTGAGGGCGCGTCTCCTCTTGCGACTCCTTTCTCCTACTCCGCACCCGGCGGCCCCGTCCGCGACCCCTACGAACGGCGCCGGGCCGGACGCCATGCTGACAGCCGAGGAGGCGGCGCGCGTGCTCGGCGTCTCGAAGCGCTGGCTCTACAGACGCGCCTTATCGCTCCCGTTCGCCAAGCGCCTCGGACTGGGAACGCTCCGGTTCAGCTCGCGCGGGCTCGAACGCTGGCAGGCCCGGCAATGACGGAGGCCACGAACGGAGCTGGTCCCGTGGCCGGCCGCGAGTGCCAAGGCATCAACCTCGCTGGCGAGCCCTGCGGCTGGCCGCCGACCCGTGGCCGAAGCTGGTGCGTGCACCATGACCCTGACCGCCAGGGCGAGGTGAAGCGCCGGCGCCGAAGGGGCGGCTTCACGCGGCTCGCGCAGAAATCTCGTGCCATCACGCCCGAGGAGGTGCCCGGCCCGCTCGACAGCCTGGAGGCGATCGAGGCGGCGCTCGAGACGGTCCACGCGAAGGTCGCGACGGGCGACATCGACCCGCCGCGCGGTCAGGTGTTGGGCAAGCTCCTGCAGACCCTCCACGCCTGTCGGCTCAAGAGGGAGCGCATGGAGGAGCGGCTGCGCGACGTCGAGCGCGGCTACCGGGTCCGGGCATGAGCCTGCGCGAGATGCTGGAGCGCGTCGAGCGCGCCGTCAGGGACAGCCGGCCCGCCGGCATCGCGTTCGACCTGGTGTTCGTAGAGCCTGAGCCGGAGGCGGCGCGCCGGGACGCGGCGGAGGAGCCCCGCCCCGAGCGCCAGCGGGCGCCCGAACCCGAGCAAAAGGAGCCGAAGGTGGACGACATCACCCAGCCGGTAGGGCGGGCCATCAGCGACGACGTGCGGCAGATCATGGCCACGCGCGTCGGGCTGGATCCGTTCCACGTCCGCGGCAGCGGCTACGCAGGAGACTGACGATGTGCGGAGACGTTTCCGGGTGCGCCTGCGGGTGTTGCACGCTCGAACCCGACTGCGGGTGCGAGGACTGCGCCTAGGAACGCTGGCAGGCCGACGCGCGGAAGACGCTCGCGAGCTGGAAGCTCACGCTGTCCGACCTGCGCATCCGGGACCTGGAGGGCGAAGTCGCCGCGGCGCGCGTCCGCCAGGCGGCCGACCGTGAGCGCAGGGCGTTCTCCTGCGTCAAGGCCGGCTCCTCCGGCTGGACGTCGAGCGTGACGGCCGTCGTTTCCTCGCTGGGCGTCGTGGACCGGGATTCCGACCTGGTGCTGCCCGGCTCGCTTTCGACGCGGTCCGCATACGTCAGCGAGTGGAACCACTCGGCCATGAAGGGCGACGCGCCGGTCGGCTCGGCGATCCTGCACGAGGACGGCAACAGGCTAATCGCGCGGGTCACGTTCGACGACACCCCGCGCGGTCGTCGGGCGTGCCAGCGGGTGTTCGATGAGCGACCCGATTGGTCGGTCGGGTACGATATCGTCAAGGACCGCGAGCCGACCGCCGAGGAGAGGGAGCGCGGCGTGCGCCGCGTCATCGAGCTGTGGGCGATCAAAGAGGTGAGTCCGGTGGACAGGGGCGCGGGCGTCTCGACGGGGACGTGGTCGGCGTGCTGCGGGAGCTGCGCGTCGGAGATCGCTGGTCTGCCGCCCGCCGTAGACGTGGGCGCGGTCGCGGCCGGTAAGTGCGTGGCGAAGCGCGCCCCGAAGCGCCGCAAGCTCGCCGGCTCGCCGCACGCCACAGGCGCGTGTAAAACGCCCAAGTACTGGAAGCCGCTCGTTAGGAGACCGGCATGACTCTAGGGGAGATGCTCGGCATGGGACGGAAGCACAAGCACGAAATCACGAACGGCAACGGCGTCTCGCCGGCCCGGCGCGTGGCGGAGGCGACCGCCGAGCGCGACCGGATCGCCGCGGAGCTGGCCGAGGTGGACGACGCGCTGCTCGACTGCGAGCGCCGCGACCGGCGCGTCGACGCCTTCCGCGCGCCGGCCGCCGAGCGCGCCGGCATCCGCGCCGAGCGTGCGCGGCTCGCCGAGCGCCGCGCGGAGCTGGCCCCGGTGCTCGAAGCCGCCCAGGCGGCGCGCTGGGAAGCGTTGCGCGCGGCCGTGGCGGCCGAGTACGGCCCGCAGGTCGAGGAGCTGGCGGACGCCTTCCGGCGCGACTTCGATGAGCTGTGGGCGTGGGCGCTCGAAGGCGAAAAGCTGTGGGCGCGCTTCAACGAGCATTGCCGCGAGCGGACGGCGCTCGCCGACCAGCTCCGGCGCGCGAAGGGCGGCGCGGGGATGCAGCCCGCGGACGCGCCGATCCTGCCCGGCCCCGCGCCGTTGCTGGGCGTGGCCGGCGGCTTCTTCGCGATCGGGCCGATGCTCGAGCGCGGCATCAAGGACGAGCGCACCCGCCGGCACCGCGAGAAGAACCCCCCGGTGTACGGTCGCACCACGCCGGAGCGGCGGTCCGTCCACATCGAAGGCGCGTCGGGACTGATACCGGGTTACCCGACCACCCCCGGCAGCGTGAGGAGGTAGGCGATGTCACGTGTCTACCAGGGCGGCATCGGGCCGGGCACGCTGTCCACCGGCATCAGCGACACCGACACGACGCTGCCGTGCGCGAAGCTGGCGAACCTCCAGGCGATCGCGGCCCCGTTCTTCGACGTGGCCCGGCTGGGGCCGAAGGCCCCGTCGAACGAGCTGGTGCAGATCACGGCGCATACTGCGGGCGCGACGACGGCGACGGTGGTGCGCGGCCACGGCGGCACGACGCCGCGCGCCCACAACGCCGGCGACCCGTGCGACATCAGCGTCTGGACGGCGGCCGACGCCGCAGCCGCGACCGCGGGGGGCGGACTGGTCACGGTGGACGATCCGGCCTTGTGGTCCGGCCTCCTGAGCGATGGCAGGCCCGCCAGTGAAGGCCGTGACGCAGTACGTCGAGACGGTCCCGCTCGGGCCCGGTCGCCCGATCATCCGCATCGCGGGCACCGTCGAGAACGATGTCGCGCTGCTGACTGTTCCTACGGCTGGGGCGACGGCGCGTGGCAGCGCGTCGAGGAGTTCGGCGCGGTGCCGGTCCCGCTCGACGTCGTGCCCGAGTTCATGGAGGCCGTCCGCACCGTAGCGGAGGAGCTGGTGCCGTGAGTGAAGCGATGAGACTGCTGCGGTGGGTTCGTGAGTCGTCCGACGCAAGGGGCCTGGCGGACCCGCCCACCGCAGCAGTCGCATACCTATGCGCCGCGATGCATGGCCCGCGCGCCAAGAATCGTGCCGGGGGGGGTGGTCGCTAACAATACAGGAAACAGTCGCTGGTCGCGGCCGCGATCACGAAGATCGCAGCGGCCGCCAGGGCGAACCCACCGACCAGGACGAGCGTGGTCCGGAGGGCATCCGTCTCGGGAATCTCCAGGAGACCGATCGCGTCGATCGGCGCTCCCGTTTCCACGGCAGGGGAGCCGCCCTCGATGAACAACCCGACGATGCTGTCGTTGCGGACCGTCGGCTGGTGCAGCTCGATCCTCCCCCGGTCGGGAAGCGTGAGTCGAGCCTTGTACGGGCCCCTCTCCACGTGCGGCGCCAGCGGCGGGTCCTGCGCCTGCCAGCTGGCGCAACCGGGGGAGGCCAGGAGGCCGGGGATCAGCGCGGCGGACAGGATGCGGGTCGTGAGCCTGCGGTGAAGTTCACGCATAAGACACTCGCTTTCCCTTGAGAAACGGTGCAATCGATACCTTCAAACTCTCGAACCGGACGCCGCAGGTGGTGGAAAGGAGTACGTAGGGCGACGGTCGCGATAACGTAGTACAGAAGGGTGCGGAGGCGGACGCGATGGGGACGGAGGCGGGTGGGGGGCCAGAGTTAGGGTGCGCACCAGAGCCGGCAACCGAGCCGCCACCGTCGCCATCTTACCGCACTCGGGACACGTCGGGACGCCACGGAGCAGCATCAGCGGCCCGTCAAGCTACCTCCGGGCTTCTCCAACGACCCACCAGCCGGGCAGGACGCCGAGCGAGTCATCACAGCCGGTCTGCGGGCACCTTAGGGCGGTGTGCGACTCCATGACGACTCGATGCGGGCACGCAGCCTGGCAGGCGATAGCTAGGTGAGACGATCGGCGAGCACTCCGCGGACAGCCGCCCACGCCCGCCCAGTCGCTGCCGGCCCACACCTCGGCGCCGTCCACGAACAGGACGTAGACGCCCCGTCAGGAGGTCGCCGCGGAAAGTCCCAGCGGGGCACGTGGCCGGCTTCGCGGAGACGCTCGAGGATGCGTTCGAGGTGGACCATGCTGGAAGGTAGCAGGCAGGAACCCGATCTCCTCGGCTGTGGCGGAATTGTGGCGGTGCGGAGAGAAACCGAGCGGTACGGGCGTCATTTCGGCCGGAAGAGCGATGCCGCGTTTGTTGCTCAACCGTGCGCCGTAGTGCCCGCCCGTACCGCCTTGTTGGGGGCGTGGGCCTGGACTTAAAATCCCCTGCCCGCGAGGGCGTGTGGGTTCGAGTCCCACCCCCGGCATGGTGTTCCCGCTTGCCTCCTACTGCGCCATCTCCTGACCCTCGACGACCGTGATGTCGAAGGGCCCCACGCCGTGAAGCTGGATCACGGTGACACCTGTCGCCCTGCCGAAGTGCGCGTTCTCGCCCTCGATGAAGAGGTAGTCTCCCGGACCGTAGGTCTGCAGGGCGCCCTCGTCGAAGCTCTCGCCCATGGCGAGATGGAAGGTGCCTTCCAGGACCGTCACGTTCTCCGCCCTGGGATGCCAGTGGGGGGGAAACGCGTAACCATCGGCGAAGCGGAGGCGGAGCGTGTAGGGGCCATCGGCTACCGAGGGATCCCCGTGGACCGAGGCGATCTCCACGCCGGGCAGGAATCCGGGCACTTCGACGGGGCCCCACGTCAGGTCGGTCGCTGCGACCTCGTGCATCACCTGCGCGCTCATCTCCTCCTGGGTCTCTTGGTCCTCCTGGGCGGCGGCGGGGAGCGCCGCGAGCGACAGCCCGAAAGCCAGGCCGGTCACGGTCAAAATGCGTCGTGACATGCGTAACCTCCTCACATGTGTCCGCCTCGGAATCCCCGGTCTCCGCGCGGGCGGACGGCGGCGCGGCGACCGAAGCGTCGGACGGAAGCCTCTACTCGACCTCCGTACGGCACCAAGATAATGTTGCGATACCGGTTTTCGCATCCATGCGCGTCGGCTGAGCCCGCGACCGCGAGGTCGGTGCCTCGAGGTCGCGCGTGGACGCGGTCGCGACGCGCGGCTAGTGTATCCGCCGAAGGCCCGCGGCCATCCGGGGTCCCCGGCGTTGGCCGGGCGACCCTACCCCGAGCCCAGTTCCCAGGAATTCGAGACATGCGCTTCGCCGCCCACGCTCCCGCTACTCGACCCGCGTCGCTGGCCCTCGTCCTGATGGCGGTCGCCGGTTGCGCCGCCGCGCCTCCGGTCGAGCCGGATCCCGCGCCGGCCGCCTCCATGGCTCCGGCGCCCCCGGTCACGGCGTCGGAAGCGGCTGACTTCGTCGTCGCCGCCGAGGCGCGCCTGGCCCCTCTCTCGGTCCATTCGGGGCGCGCGAGCTGGGTGCAGTCCAACTTCATCACATCCGACACCGAGGTCCTCGCCAGCCAGGCGCTCGAGCAGTTCCTCACGGCCTCCACGGCGCTCGCCGCGGATGCGGCGCGCTACGCCGACGTGCCCGGCGTGTCCGCCGACGTGGCGCGCAAGATCCGACTCCTGCGCACCGACATGACCCTGCCGGCGCCGGCGGATTCGGCGCTGACGGCCGAGCTCACGCGGCTCGCGTCCTCGCTAGAGTCGCGCTACGGCAGGGGAGAGTGGTGTCCGACGGGAGAAGCGGCCGGGGGCGGAAGGAGAACCGCCGCGGGTGGCGTGGACCTCGAGGACTGCCTGGACCTCCAGGAACTGAGCCGGATCATGGGCGCGAGCCGGGACGAGGCCGAGCTGCGCGGGGCGTGGACCGGTTGGCGCACCGTCTCGCCCCCGATGCGTCCGGAGTACCGGCGCTTCGTCGAGCTCATGAACCAGGGCGCGCGCGAGCTCGGCTTCGACGACGCGGGCGACCTCTGGCGCGCCGGCTACGACATGGGCTCGGACGAGTTTGCCGCCGAGGTCGATCGTCTGTGGGGCCAGGTCGAACCCCTGTACGAACAACTCCACTGCCACGTCCGCGCCCGCCTCGGAGACGTGTACGGGACCGATGTCGTGCCGCAGCACGGGCCCATACCCGCCCACCTGCTGGGGAACATGTGGGCGCAGTCCTGGGGCAACATCTACGAACTCGTCGCCCCCGAGGATGCCGGAGTCGGCTACGACCTCACCTCCCTCCTCGTGGAGGACGGCTACGACGCGAGGCGGATGGTGGAGCGGGCCGAGGCCTTCTTCACCTCCCTGGGCTTCGAACCGCTCCCGCAGACGTTCTGGGAGCGCTCGCTCTTCACGCAACCGGCCGACCGGGAGGTCGTGTGCCACGCGAGCGCCTGGAATATCGATGCCCGGGATGACCTGCGCATCAAGATGTGCATAGAGGTCAACGCGGAGGATTTCCAGACCATCCATCACGAGCTGGGCCACAACTTCTATCAGCGCGCCTACAACGGGCAGCCCTACCTCTACCAGGGCGGTGCCAACGACGGCTTCCACGAGGCCATCGGCGACGCCGTCGCGCTGTCGGTCACCCCGGCGTACCTCGTGCGGATCGGTCTCCTGGAGGAGGAGCCGGACGCGTCGCGCGACATCGGACTCCTGCTGCGCGACGCGCTCGACAAGATCGCATTCCTGCCGTTCGGGCTGCTCGTCGACCAGTGGCGCTGGAGCGTGTTTTCCGGCGAGATCCCGCCCGATGCCTACAACGCCGGTTGGTGGCAGTTGCGCGAGCGCTACCAGGGCGTGGCGGCTCCGGTGGCGCGGTCGGAGGCGGACTTCGATCCGGGAGCCAAGTACCACATCCCGGCGAACACCCCGTACACGCGCTATTTTCTGGCGGCGATCCTCCAGTTCCAGTTCCACCGCTCGCTGTGCGAGGCCGCCGGCTATCAGGGGCCGCTCAACCGCTGCACCATTCTCGGGAGCGAGGAGGCCGGGCGCCGACTCGAGGACATGCTCGAGCTCGGCAAGAGCCGCCCCTGGCAGGAGGCGCTCGAAGCGCTCACCGGGTCGCGCGAGATGGATGCCACCGCGATCGTCGACTACTTCGCCCCGCTCATGGGATGGCTGGAACGGCAGAACGCCGGCCGCTCGTGCGGGTGGTGAGTTCCGCGCTTCGGGAGCGGTGACGCGGGCGGCCCAGGTTGGCGGCCCGGGACCCCTGGCCTAGGTTGCCCGCGCCATGATTCGCGTAACCTTCCTGGGGACCGGCGCGAGCCGCCCGACGGTAGCCCGTAACGTCAGCGCCGTCGCCGTGCAGCGCGAAGGGGAGCACTTCCTGTTCGACTGCGGGGAAGGCACGCAGCGGCAGATGATGCGCTTCGGGACGGGGTTCACCCTGGACGACATCTTCATCACCCACGTTCACGCCGATCACTATCTCGGCGTCATCGGGCTCCTGCGCACGCTGGGGCTGCAGGGCAGGGAAGAAGCGATGCGCGTGTGGACGCCGAAGGGTACCCGGGGGGTGCTGGAAGACGCGATCCACCTCGGCGTCGAGCGCGTCCCTTTCCCGATCGCGGTCAACGAGCTCGAGCCGGACGAGAAGGTGGCTCGGGACGGCTTCGACATCGTCGCCTTCGCGACCCGCCACGGCATTCGTTCGTTGGGATACGCCCTGGCGGAGCATCGGCGGCTGGGCCGGTTCGACCCGGACAAGGCGCGCGCGCTGGGCCTGGCCGAGGGCCCGGAGTTCGGCCGCCTCCACAGGGGCGAAACAGTAGAGGTGGACGGGCGCACGATCGAGCCGGAGGACGTAGTCGGCCCCGCGCGACCGGGCCGTACGGTCGTGTACACGGGGGACACGCGGCCGGCTCCGGCGACCGAACGGGTGGCACGGGACGCTGACCTCCTGATCCACGACGCCACCTTCGACGACGAGGAAGTCGACAGGGCGGGGGCGACGGGGCATTCGACGGCCCGCCAGGCGGCCCGGCTCGCCCGCGAGGCGGGTGTGCACCGGCTCGTCCTCACGCACGTGTCGTCCCGCTACTCGGACAACCCCCGGCGGCTCGAGCGCGAGGCCCGGGAGGAGTTCTCTGCGTCGGTGGTGGCTTTCGACGGCCTTTCGCTGGAGCTGCCCTATCGTGACGACTGACCGGCCGCGCCCCCGCGCGCCGGTGGCGGCAGCGGACGGCACGGTGACCGTTCGCGTCCCGGGGGACAAATCCATCTCGCACCGCGCCCTGCTGCTGGCCGCGCTGGCAGAGGGCACCAGCCGGCTGCGCGGCGTCCTGCGCGCCGCCGACCCGTCCTCGACCGCCGCGGCGCTGCGCGCGCTCGGCGTCGACGTGCCGGAGATTCCGGCGGACGGCGGCGAGATCGCGGTGCGCGGCGTGGGCCTGCGCGGGCTGCGCGGCGAGGGAATCCGACTGGACTGCGGCAACAGCGGGACCACCGCCCGGTTGCTGGCGGGGATGCTGGCCGGGTCCGACGCGCGCGTGACGCTGGACGGAGACGCTTCGCTGCGGTGCCGTCCGATGGACAGGGTGGCGCTCCCGCTGCGCGCGATGGGGGCGCGTATCGACGGCGAGTCCGGCGACCTGCGCCTGCCGCTGAGAATCGACGGGACGGCGCTCACCGGGATCGACTACCGGAGCCCCGTGGCGAGCGCGCAGGTCAAGAGCGCGCTGCTGCTCGCAGGGGTCGTCGCGGGAGTGTCCGTGCGGGTGACGGAGCCCTGGCTGTCCCGCGACCACACCGAGCGCATGCTCCTGGCGATGGGGGCACCGCTCGCGGTGGATTCCGGCGAGCCTCCGAGCGTTGCGGTGGAACCCGTGGAGCGCCTCGAACCGCTGGACCTGGACGTCCCCGGCGATCCCTCGTCCGCGGCCTTCTTCGCGGCGCTCGCGGCTCTCTTGCCGGACGGGCGGGTCCGGCTCGCCGACATCTGTCTCAACCCTACCCGCACCTCCTTCTTCCGCGCGCTGGCCCGCATGGGGGCTGAAGTGGAGCCGCCGGAGGCGGCCGCCGATCGCGCGCGGGAGCCTCGCGGCGACGTGCGGGTGAGCGCGGGCACGCTGCGGCCCATCGCAATAGGCGCCGAAGAGGTGCCCGGCCTGGTCGACGAGCTTCCCCTGCTGGCGGTCGTCGCCAGCCGCGCGGAGGGCGGGGAAACGCGAATCCGCGGCGCGGGAGAACTGCGAGTCAAGGAGAGCGACCGCATCGCGGCCACCGTGGCCGCGCTGAGGGCGGTGGGCGCCGACGCCAGGGAGCTGGCCGACGGGATCGTCGTCCGGGGAGGCTCGCGCCCACTCATCGGCCACGTGGCGGTGCGCGGGGACCACCGCCTCGCGATGGCGTTCGGCGTTTTGGGAGCGGTGCCCGGCAACCGCATCACCATCGACGATGAGGCCGCCGTGGAGGTGAGCTACCCCGGCTTCTGGCGTGAGCTCGAGCGGGTCCGGGAGAGGTGCGTATCGGCATGATCATCGCCATCGACGGTCCGGCCGGATCGGGCAAGAGTTCGACCGCGCGCGCCGTCGCCGAGCGTCTGGGGTTCCTCCACCTGGATTCCGGCGCCTGGTATCGGGCGCTCACCCTCGCGGCATTGGGCGAGGGGATTCCTCAGGAGGAATGGCCTGGTCTCGACGCGGACACGGTCGCGGCGCTCGGCGTCACGGCGGCGTTCCAGGGGGACGAACTCGTCATGTCGATCGGGGGCCGCGAGGTCCCCGACGACGATCTGCGCGGCAGCGCCGTGACCGCGCGCGTTTCCCTGATGGCGAGCGTCCCGGCGGTGCGGACCTGGCTGCTCGAACGGCAGCGCGAGCAGGCTCGCCTCGCCGACGTCGTAGTCGACGGGCGTGACATCGGAACCGTCGTGTTCCCGGACGCGCACCTCAAGGTATTCCTCGACGCGCGTCCCGAGGTGCGCGCCGTGCGCCGCCTGCTCCAACGCGGAGACGCCGAGCCGTCGGCGGACGAAGTGCGCGCGGAAGCCGAGCGCCTGCAGGCGCGCGACGCCAGCGACGCCAACCGCGCCGTAGCACCCCTTCGGCGCGCCGCCGACGCGGTACTCGTGGACACGTCGGACCTCACGTTCGACCGCCAGGTCGAGGTCATCCTCGCGCTGGCGCGCTCGCGGCGTCCCCGGGTGTCGGGCCGCGGGTAGAACGAGGAGACGCCGGGGACCGGAACCCCGGCAGAACTTCGCGGCGCCCGAGTCTTGACCGTTCGCGGAACTCCCTCTACGATACTCGACTGTATCGGACCCGGTCGGCCAGGCGCCGACCGGTTTCGGGCCCATTCCCTGCGACCGGCGTGACGATCGGGGTGGTCGTCGCGACCGACGGAGACATCTTCATGGCTGACCAGCCGACCCCCAACGACAACGCACGGTCGAGCGACTCCGGCGCCGGCGGCGACACCGCCGTCGCCGATGCCGCCGAGCCCGCTAACGCGGCCGACGGCGCGTCCGACGATTCGGACGGCCCCGTAGCGATCGCCGTGGAGCCGGAGCCGCTCGAGATGGACGAGCTGACTTCGGAGGAGCGCGAAGAGCGCGCCCGCCAGATCGGCATCCGCGCGGACCTCTACGACGACGACTATTCGCCCGACGAATACGAGGCGATGCTGGAGATGTACGAGGAAACCCTCAGCAACGTCGAAGAGGGGGAGATCATCAGCGCCAGGGTCCTGCGGGTGACCGAGAACGCGGTGATCCTCGACGTCGGATTCAAGAGCGAGGGATCGGTACCGCGCGACGAGTTCAAGGATCCCGACGCGCTGGAGCCGGGGGAAGTGGTCGACGTCTTCCTGGAGAGCCTGGAAGACGACGAAGGCGTAGTCGTCCTCTCCAAGAAAAAGGCCGACTTCCTGAGGGTCTGGGAGAAGATCAAGGCGGCGCACGAGAAGGACGAGCCCGTGCCGGGCAAGCTGGTCCGCAAGATCAAGGGCGGCGTGACCGTCGACCTCATGGGGGTGGACGCCTTCCTGCCGGGCTCGCAGATCGCGCTGCGGCGGGTGCCGAACATCGAGGATCTGATCGGCAATACCTACCGCTTCAAGATCATCAAGCTCAACAAGCGGCGCCGCAACATCGTGGTCAGCCGTCGCGTGATCCTGGAGGCCGAGCGCGAGGTGAAGCGCGACCAGCTCGTGAAGGAGCTGCTCGTGGGCCAGGTACGCGAGGGGATCGTCAAGAACGTCACCGACTTCGGAGCGTTCATCGACCTGGGTGGGCTGGACGGACTGCTGCATATCACGGACATGAGCTGGGGCCGGGTCGGACACCCCTCCGAGTTGCTGTCGATCGGGGACAAGCTGGACGTGAAGGTCCTGGATGTCGACTGGAACCGCGAGCGCATCTCGCTCGGGCTCAAGCAGCTCCTGCCCTACCCGTGGAAGGGCATAGCGCAGAAGTACCCGGTGGGCGCGCGCGTGCGCGGCCGCGTCGTCTCGATTACCAACTACGGTGCGTTCGTGGAGCTGGAGCGGGGCGTGGAGGGACTCGTCCACGTGAGCGAGATGAGCTGGACCCGCAACGTCCGCCACCCGTCGCAGCTCGTGGGGATCGGCGACGAGATCGAGGCCGTGGTCCTGAAGGTGGACCCGGGCGACGAGAAGATCTCCCTCGGCATGAAGCAGATCGAGGAGGACCCCTGGCTGACGCTGCCGGTGAAGTATCCGACCGGCACGCGCGTCGCGGGGACCGTCCGCAACCTCACCTCGTTCGGCGCCTTCGTGGAGATCGAGCCGGGAATCGACGGCCTCATCCACGTTTCGGACATGAGCTGGACCAAGCGCATAGAGCACCCGTCCGAGGTGCTTCGCAAAGGCGACGAGGTCGAGGTCGTGGTCCTGAACATCGACCCCGAGAACAAGCGCATCTCGCTCGGGCTCAAGCAGCTCGAGGACGACCCGTGGCAGCAGATCTCCGACCGCTTCGCGCCGGGAGTGGAGTCCGCCGGCAAGGTCGTGCGCTTCGTGGACAACGGCGTCGTCGTGGACCTGGGCGATGACATCGAGGGCTTCGTCCCGGTCAGCCAGATCGGCGTCGACGGCCTGGAGGATGCCGCCGACCACCTGAGCGAGGGCCAGCAGCTCGCACTCCGGGTGATCGAGTCGGATCCGGTCAACCGTCGGATCGTGCTCGCGTGCACCGAGGTGCCCGAGCGGACGTCCAGCGGGCGGCCGACCCCGTCCGGCGACGACGACGACGCCGGCGGGGCGGAATCGCCGGCCGACGAGGAGCCGAAGGCGGAGGCCGAAACGGAGGTCCACGCGGAGGCGGAGGCCGAAACGGAGGTCCACGCGGAGGCGGAGGCCGAGGAAGAGCCCGAGGCGGAGGCCGAGGAAGAGCCCGAAGCCGAGGCCGAGGAAGAGCCCGAAGCCGAGGAAAAGGCCGAGGCCTGAGGCCGGCAACACGGCGCCTCCCCAGGGGTCGGCGAGAAGGACGGGTGCTGCCGCGCCCGTCCTTTTTTCGCGCGCTGCCGGGGCATACCTTTGGCTGCCGCCGATCCGGACCATCCATGCCGGCAGGTCGGTGGCCGCGGGCCGCCCGGTTCCGGACGTGCTCGCGGCGCCGAACCGGCGACCCACCGGACCGACACGTACGGGGACAGATGACGGGACCTGCTCGAGACGATTCACCGCCCTGCCCACGGCCCCCGCGGACGCCGAGGTGGCCGGCGCTGGCCCTGCTCGTCGTGGGAGCGTGCGCGACCGCGGGGCCTTCGGAGGCCCCCGGCGACCCGGCGGTCCCCCCTCTGGTACGGGCCCCCACGACGGACGCGGAGCGTGCCCAAGCGGCGGACCGCCTCGCGCGCGCGCGCGATCGTTTTCGGGCCGGCGACCACGCGGCCGCGCTCAGCGAAGCCGACGACATCGTCGCCGGATACGCGGCGACCCCGGCGTCCGCTCCCGCGCTCCTCCTCGCCGCCAGGGCCGCGCTCGAACTGGAGGATTTCGACGGGGCGGACCGGCGCGCGCGGCGCTACGCGGAGCTCTTTCCCGGCGACGGGCAGAGCGCCCGTCCGGCGCTGGAGATCCTGGAGGAGTCGCGCGCGCGGCGAGCCCGCGCCGCGGCCAACCGGGGCGCCCGCGAGCTGGCGCTCGGAGTCATCGTGCCGCAGAGCGGATCGCGCGTTCTCGAACGCTACGGCGAGCTGGTGGTGCAGGGCGCGACGCTGGCGGCCGAGACCTTTCGCGCCGCGACCGAGAGGGACGTCGATCTCAGGGTGCGCGATGACGGCGCGGACCAGGCCCGCGCCGCCGAGCTCGTCGTCGCCCTCGAGGATGGCGGCGCCGACGGCATACTCGGCCCGCTGCTCACCGAGTCTCTGCTGTCGGCGGCGGAGTCCCGCCGGGACCTGGATGTCCCCATGATCAGCCCGACGGCCTCCGACCACCCCTCGAGCCGGCAGAACGCGTACACCCTGAACGGCCCCAACCCGATCGAGGCGGAACGCCTCGCCGACTACGCCCTGATGCAGGGATACGCGCGGGTCGCGGTCCTGTATCCGCGCAGTCCGGCGCACGAGTTTCTGGCGGCAGCGTTCCAGGCCCGGCTCGACGCCGCCGGCCGGCCGGCCGCCCTGGTTCTGCCCTACGCCCCCGAGAAGACGACGTTCCGGGATGTCATCGGCCAGATGACCGCGGCGAGGATCGACGCGGTCTACGCGCCCGCCGACCAGCGCGGGGTTCGCCAGCTCGCGCCCCAGCTCGCGTTCCTGGACGCCGGGGAGTCTCCGCTCTCGATTCTGGGCAACGACGTCTGGGCCTCGGAGGAAGTCCTCCGGCTCGTGGAGGCGCAGGCGCTCGAGGGCGTCGTGGTCGCCACGTCCGACGGTCGGACGACCGGCGACGCGGAGTACGACGCGTTCGTGCAGCGCTACGAATCGCGCTATCGGCGGACCCTCGACAATCCCTTCCCCGCGCTGGCCTACGACGCCACCACGCTCCTGCTCATGCAGGCGGCGGCGCGTCAGAACGGGGAGAACGCCCAGGGCATCGAGGCGGGCACGTGGCACAGGGGAGCGACGGGGTGGGTCGGGGTCCGGGACGCGATCATCGTCCGCCGTCCGACCCTCGTGCGCATCCAGGGCGGGCGCCCCGTTTCCATCGAAGCGGCCGGGTAGGCGTGTCCATGAGGGAACGGCTCGCGCACCTGGAGCGGCTGCGGGCGGAGGCCGCGCTGGGCGGTGGAGAGAAGCGGCTCGCGGCGCAGCACGAAAGCGGCAAGCTGTCCGCGCGCGAGCGTCTGGACCTGCTGCTCGACGACGGCAGCTTCGTGGAGCTCGATCGCTTCGTGACGCACCGGGCGACGGGGTTCGGGCTGGAGGAACGTCGCGTGCTCGGCGACGGCGTGGTCACGGGCTGGGGCACGATCCACGGTCGTCTGGTCTACGTTTTCAGCCAGGACTTCACCGTCTTCGGAGGTTCCCTGTCCGAGGCCCACGCGGAGAAGATCGTGAAGGTCATGGACCTCGCGTTGCGGAACGGGGCGCCGGTCATCGGCCTGAACGATTCGGGAGGCGCGCGCATCCAGGAGGGGGTCGCCAGCCTGGGCGGGTACGCCGACATCTTCCTGCGCAACACCCTGGCGTCGGGGGTGATCCCGCAGATCAGCGCGATCCTCGGCCCGTGCGCCGGGGGCGCCGTCTATTCGCCTGCCATCACCGACTTCGTCTACATGACGCGGGGCACGAGCTATATGTTCGTGACCGGCCCCAACGTGGTGAAGACGGTCACCCACGAGGACGTGGACATGGAGGCGCTCGGAGGCGCCGACGTCCACGCCGCCACCTCCGGCGTGGCGCATTTCGCCTGCGACAGCGAACCGGAGTGCCTGCAGCGAATCCGCGAGCTGTTCGACTTCATTCCGCAGAACAACGGGGAAGACCCGCCGCGGCGCGAGAGCGGGGATCCGCACGACCGCACGGACGAGGCCCTGCTCGACATCGTTCCCGACGACCCGTCGCATCCATACGACATCCACGACGTCATCTCGCGCGTGGTCGATGACGGCCGCTTCTACGAAGTGCACACCGATTTCGCCGGCAACCTCGTAGTCGGCTTCGCCCACCTGGGGGGGCGCAGCGTCGGCGTCGTCGCGAATCAGCCGGCCGTGCTCGCGGGCGTCCTGGACATCAACAGCGCGGTCAAGGGCGCGCGCTTCGTCCGCTTCTGCGACGCCTTCAATATCCCGCTGGTGGTCTTCGAGGACGTGCCCGGCTTCCTGCCGGGTGTGGAGCAGGAGCACGGCGGCATTATCCGCCACGGCGCGAAGCTCCTCTACGCCTTCTGCGAGGCCACCGTCCCCCGCGTGACGGTGATCACGCGCAAGGCGTACGGCGGGGCGTACGACGTGATGAACTCGAAGCACATCCGGGGCGACGTGAACATCGCTTGGCCGACCGCGGAGATCGCGGTCATGGGCCCGAAGGGAGCCGTGGAGATCCTCTTCCGGCGCGAGATCGCGGAAGCGGAGGACTCCGCCGCAGCGGCCGCGGCGCGCGAAGCGGAGTATCGGGAGCGTTTCGCGCACCCCTACATCGCGGCGGCGCGGGGATACGTGGACGACGTGATCGACCCGCGGCAGACACGCCCGCGGCTGATCAACGCGCTCGATACGCTGCGGCAGAAGCGGGACACGAATCCGGCGCGGAAGCACGGGAACATTCCGCTGTGATGCCGGGACTCTTAATTACTTCCTTGAAACATCTTGGGGCTGTGTACTTCACGTGTTGAGCAAGGTGCTCGTCGCCAATCGAGGGGAGATCGCCCTGCGCGTCGTGCGCGCGTGCGCCGAACTCGGCATGCGCTCCGTGGCCGTCTATTCGGACGCCGACCGCTCGGCGCCGCACGTGCTCGCGGCGAGCGAGGCCGTGCGCCTGGGACCCGCGCCGGCCGCGGCCAGCTACCTCCGCTCCGACGCGATCCTGGCCGCCGCGCGCGCGACCGGCTGCGACGCGATCCACCCCGGGTACGGCTTCCTCGCGGAGAACGCGGACTTCGCGGCCGCGGTCCGGCGGGCCGGCCTGGCCTTCATCGGCCCCCCAGCCGAGGCGATCGCCGCGATGGGCGACAAGACCGCCGCGCGGCGCCGGATGCGCGCGGCCGGGGTGCCGGTGGTCCCGGGGACAGATGAGGCGTTCGCCTGCAGCGCGGACGCGCGGGCCGCCGCCGAGGAGGTCGGCTACCCGGTCCTCCTGAAGGCCGCGGCGGGAGGCGGGGGCAAGGGCATGCGCGTGGTGCGCGACGAGTCCGGCATGGAGAGCGCGTTGCGCGCGGCCTCGGCGGAGGCGGAAGCGGCGTTCGGGGATGGGCGAATCTATCTGGAGCGCTTCCTCGAGGGTCCGCGCCACATCGAGATCCAGATCCTGGCGGACGGCCACGGCGCGGTGCTGCACCTGGGCGAGCGGGAATGCTCGATCCAGCGGCGGCACCAGAAGCTGGTCGAGGAGGCGCCCTCGTGCGTGCTGACGGTCGAGCAGCGCGAGGCCATGGGAGCCGCGGCCGTGTCGGCGGCGCGGGCGGTCGGGTACGAGAACGCCGGGACGGTCGAGTTCCTGTGGACCGATGGGGCGTTCTACTTCCTGGAAATGAACACCCGGCTGCAGGTCGAGCACCCGGTCACCGAGCTCGTGAGCGGTCTGGACCTCGTGCACTGGCAGTTGCGCATCGCCGGCGGCGAAGCCCTCCCGTTCGCGCAGGACGACGTGGAGCTCGCGGGCCACGCGCTGGAGTGTCGGATCACCAGCGAGGATCCGCTCCGGGGCTTCCTGCCGTCCACCGGTCGGATCACCCACCTGGAGGTCCCCGGCGGTCCCGGCGTGCGCTGGGACGGTGGCGTGTCGCGCGGCCAGGAAATCACGCTCCACTACGACCCGCTCCTGGGTAAACTGATCACGCACGGCGCGACGCGTGAGGCGGCGATCGAGCGCATGCGGCGGGCGCTGCGGGAGCTTCGCATCGTCGGAGTGGATACCAGCGCGGTTTTCCACGCGGCGCTGATGGACGACGCGGAGTTCCGGGCCGGAGAGCTGGACATCGGGTTCTTCGACCGCCGGGGAGAGGACCTCGCGAGCGGTGCGTTGCCCGAGGCGCGGCTCCTGGCGGCGGCGGTTGCCGCGACGCTCCTCGAACACGACCGGCGCCGGCGCGCGGAGGCGGGCCGGGTGCCGGACCAGG
This sequence comes from Longimicrobiales bacterium, assembly GCA_035513295.1. Taxonomy (GTDB): domain Bacteria; phylum Gemmatimonadota; class Gemmatimonadetes; order Longimicrobiales; family RSA9; genus DATHRK01. The sequence continues at coordinate 29,666 of DATKCH010000120.1, read as the reverse complement.
CGAGCCCCCGGTCCCGCTGGCGGGAGGCGGGATGGCGCTAACCGGCACGCTGGCCACCGAGACCGTGCGTGCGGAGAGTATCGCCGCCGGAGGACGGGCGCTGGCGCGCACCTCGGATGGGCGCGCCTGCTTCATCCCACGAGGCGCTCCGGGAGATCTCCTCGAGATCGAGGTCTCGCGCGACCGAGGATCCTGGACGGAGGGACGCATCGTGCGCGTCCTGGAGCCAGGCCGGGACAGGAGGCGGGCGCCCTGTCCCTACTACGACCGCTGCGGGGGCTGCGCGCTGCAGCACGTCGAATACGAAGCCCAGCGCTCCGCCAAGGGCGGGATCGTCGCGGACGCGCTGCGCAGGCTCGGCGGTTGGGACGCCGGCGAGCCGGACGTCGTCGCCTCGCCGCTCGAGTGGCGGTACCGGAGCCGCATCACGTTCACGCTGCGGCGCCTGCCGGGCGGACGCGTCGTGGCGGGCCTCTACGCGCGGAGCGCGCGCGGCCGGGTGCTGGACGTCGATGGGCGCTGCATCCTCCCGTACGCGTCCATCGCGTCCGCGTGGGATTCGCTCCGCTCCGCCTGGGGCGGTGGGGCCCGCCTCCTCCCTCCGGGGAAGGAGCTGCGCCTGACGCTGCGCGACGCCGGCGCGGAGCGCGTCGTTCTCGTGGTGAGGGGCGGCACCAGCGGCGGCGACGCCGAGGCGTTGCTCGAGGCGGTTCCCGCGCTCACGGCCATATGGCATCGACGCCGGGGCACCGATCGCGCGGTCAGGGTCGCCGCGCGCGCGGCCAGTCCGCCGGCCGGGGGGGGCGAGCGCGAGGATCCCGATGCGTTCGAGGGCGCAAACGCGTTTTCGCAGGTCAACCGGGAGGCGGCGGAGCTGCTCGGGCGCCACGTGCGCGACGTGGTGCGCGCCGGGCCCGGGCTGCGGGTCGTGGACGCGTACGCGGGCGACGGCGTATACGCGCGCGCCGCGGCGGCCGAGGGCGCCGATGTCGCGGCCATCGAGCGCGAGCCGGAAGCGGTGCGGCGCGGCCGGCGCCTGGCGCCGCGGGTGGACCTCCGGGAGGGTGACGTGGAGGCGCTGCTCGCCCGCCTTCTGCCCGCCGACGTGGTCGTCCTGAACCCGCCTCGCGCCGGCATCTCCGCCGGGGTAGCGCAAGTCCTGCTCGAGCGGCCGCCCGCGCGCCTGGTGTACGCGAGCTGCGACCCCGCCACGCTGGGCCGGGACATGGCACGCCTGGAGGCGCGCTTCCGGGCGACATCGGCGCGCGCCTTCGACCTCTTCCCCCAGACGGCGCACGTGGAGACCGTGGTGGAGCTATGCGCTATCACGTAACCGTTCGTGACCGCACGTTCGTGGTCGACGTCGGCGTCGATGAGGTGACCGTCGACGGACGCGCTCTGGAGGTGGACCTCGCCTCGTCCCCCGCCAGCCCGGTCCGGCACCTCGTGCTGGACGGCGCATCGTGGACGGTGGTCGCGGAGCCGGGCGAGAGAGCCGGGACATGGCGGCTGACCCTGTCGGGCGCATCCACGGTCGACGCCGAGGTCGTCGACGAGCGCACGCTCGCCATCCGCGCCATGACCGGCGCGGGATCGGCGCGAAAGGGGCCCGAGCCCCTCAAGGCGCCGATGCCGGGCCTGATCCTCGCCGTCCACGTGTCCGAGGGGGAGGTCGTGGAGGCCGGGCAAGCCGTGGTCGTGATGGAGGCGATGAAGATGCAGAACGAGCTCCGAAGCCAGGCCCGCGGGGTGGTGGAACGGGTCCTCGTGCAACCCGGCGCGGCGGTCGAGCGCGGTGCGGTGCTGGTGGAGCTCGGGCAGGCCGGCGAGTGACCGGGGAGAGCGGTCGCCGGCGTTGGGAAGAGGGCACGCTGAAGGACGCACGCACGCGCGCTCCCGAGCGCCGAGACGCCTTCGCCACGCCCGGCGGGGTGCCGGTGGACGCGCTGTACACCGAGGAGGACCTGGACGCCGCGGACGCGCCCGGTCACCCCGGCGAATGGCCCTACACCCGCGGAGTCCAGGCGACGATGTATCGCGGCCGCCTGTGGACAATGCGCCAGTACGCAGGTTTCGGAACGGCGGAGGAGACGAACGAACGGTATCGGTACCTGCTGGACCAGGGCACTACCGGGCTCAGCGTCGCGTTCGACCTGCCGACCCAGATGGGGTACGACTCCGATCACGCGATGGCGGCGGGTGAGGTAGGGCGCGTGGGCGTCGCGATCGACGACCTGGACGACGTGCGGACGCTGTTCGAGGGCATTCCGCTGGACCGCGTGTCGACCTCGATGACCATCAACGCGACGGCGCCCATCCTGCTGGCTCTCTACATCGCCCTCGCCGACGAGACGGGCGTTCCCCGCGACCGGCTGTCGGGGACGATCCAGAACGACATCCTCAAGGAGTACATCGCCCGCGGCACCTACATCTTCCCGGTCGAACCCGCTCTCCGGCTGATCACCGACGTGTTCGCCTTCTGCGGGGAGGAAGTGCCGCGCTGGAATACCATCTCGATCAGCGGCTACCACATCCGCGAAGCGGGCGCGACCGCGGCCCAGGAGATCGCGTTCACCTTCGCGAACGCTCTGGAATACGCCGACCGCGCGGTGGCGGCTGGCCTGGACATAGAGGAGTTCGGCGCGCGCCTCTCGTTCTTCTTCGCGGCGCACAACGACCTGCTCGAGGAAGTCGCCAAGTTCCGTGCGGCGCGCCGGCTGTGGGCGCGACTCGTGCGCGAGCGTTACGGCGGCAGCGATCTCGCGGCCCGGCTTCGCTTCCACACCCAGACGGGCGGCGTGACACTGCAGGCGCAGCAACCGCTCGTCAACGTCGTGCGGGTCACCGTTCAGGCACTGGCCGCGGTCCTCGGGGGGACCCAGTCGCTGCACACGAACGCCTACGACGAGGCGCTCGCGCTGCCCACCGAGGACTCGGCGACGCTGGCGGTGCGCACCCAGCAGGTCCTCGCGCACGAGTCCGGCGTCGCGGACACCGTCGACCCGCTCGGCGGCAGTTACTACGTGGAGACGTTGACCTCCGAGCTGGAGCGGCGCGCACGGGCGTACCTGGCGCGGGTGGAGGAGATGGGCGGCGCGGCGCGCGCCATCGCCTTCTTCCAGCAGGAGATCGAGCGCTCGGCGTACGAGCACCAGCTCGCGGTCGAGGCGGGGGAGCGGGTGGTCGTCGGGGTGAACGCGTTCGTGGAGGAAGAGGGTTCATCGCGCGTGGCAGCCCCCGACTTCGCGTCCCTCGAAGGGCGCCAGCGGGAGCGTCTCGCGGAGCGCAAGCGCGCGCGCGACGCGGCGGAAGTGGCGGCGACGCTCGCGGCCGTACGCGCCGCGGCGGCCAGCCACGTCAACCTCATGCCGCCGATCATCGCCGCGGTCAAGGCGCGCGCCACGGTGGGCGAGATCAGCGACGAACTCCGGGCGGTCTGGGGGGTCTACCGTCCGGCCGGTTAGCCGGCAGACACGCAACGTTACGAGGCCATGCCGACCTACGAGTACCGATGCCCCGAGGGGCACGAGTTCGAGGCGTTCCAGAAGATGAGCGACCCGCCGGAGGCGACCTGTCCGGTATGCGGCAAGGCCGGCGAGCGGCGCCTTTCCGGGGGCGCGGGGCTGCTCTTCAAGGGCTCGGGATTCTACATCACCGACTACAGGTCGGAGTCCTACAAGAAGGCCGCGGCCAGCGAGTCGGGCGAGTCCGGCGCGGGAGGGAAGGGTGAAGAGGGGGGTGCCAAGGGCGAATCGGCGGGCGTGAAGGGCGAAGCGGCGGCCGGGAAGGGGGACGCGAAGGGCGGACAGGGAGACGCGAAGGGCGGACAGGGAGACGCGAAGGGCGGACAGGGAGACGCGAAGGGCGGACAGGGAGACGCGAAGGGCGGGCCGAAATCCAAAGGCGACGGCGCTTCCGGCTCCGGACCCGGCGAGACATGACCGAGGCCCTCGCGCGCCAGCTCGCCGAGATCGCCCGTTCGCTCGGCGGGGATCCCGGAGACGCGAAGCTCGAGCGGCCGCGCAATCCCGATCACGGTGACGTCGCCTCGAACCTGGCGTTCGTCCTCGCCGGCCAGCTGGGGCGGCCTCCCCGGGAGATCGCCGGCGCGGTGCTGGAGCGGCTGGATGCGAGCGCCGCGGGCGTCGTGGAGGCCGAGATCGCCGGCCCCGGGTTCCTGAATTTCCGCCTCGCGCCCGACGTGATCCAGGATCGGCTGAGCGCCATCCTGGCCGCGGACGCCGCTTACGGGCACGGCGATGTCGGGGCGGGCAAGAAGGTGCAGGTGGAGTTCGTCTCGGCGAACCCGACGGGTCCCCTCCACGTCGCCCACGGCCGGGGGGCGGCGTTCGGCGACGCGCTGGCCAGTTTGCTCGAGTGGACCGGGCACGACGTACAGCGCGAGTTCTACATCAACGACGCCGGCGTCCAGATCGACCGCCTCGGCGAGTCCGTGGACGCCCGCCTGCGCCAGTTGCACGGTGAGGACGCGGCGCTTCCGGACGGCGGGTACCGCGGCGAGTACGTCGTCGACCTCGCGCGCGAGCTGGACGAGGCCTTCGGAGAGCGGTTGGCGTCGATGGATCCGAGCGAACGCGCCCGCTTCGTCGCGGACGAGGCGACGAAACGCTTGCTCGACATGCAGAAGCGCGATCTCGCGGCGTTCGGCGTGGAGTTCGACGAGTTCTTCCCGGAGTCGCACGTGTACGAGGAGGATCGCATTCCGGCCACCCTGGCGGACCTGGCCCGGCGCGGCCTGACGTTCGAGGACGGTGGCGCCATCTGGCTCCGGACCTCCGCGCACGGCGATGACAAGGACCGGGTGCTCGTGAAGAGCGATGGTTCGTACACCTATTTCCTGCCGGACATCGCCTACCACCGCGACAAGGTCGAGCGCGGGTTCGATCGGCTCGTCAACATCTGGGGAGCCGATCATCACGGCTACGTCCCGCGCATGCAGGCGGCGCTCTCGGCGCTCGGACACCCCGGCATGCTGGACGTGGAGATCGTCCAGATGGTCCGCCTCGTGCGCGACGGCGAGGAAGTCAAGCTCAGCAAGCGCGCGGGGGACATCGTCACGCTGCGGGATCTCATCGAGCAGACCGGCAGAGACGTCGCGCGGTACTTCTTCCTGATGCGCCGCCCGGACGCCCAGATGACGTTCGACCTGGGCCTCGCCATGGACGCATCCGAGAAAAACCCGGTGTACAAGGTCAAGTACGCGCACGCGCGCATGATGAGCGTCTTCCGGAAGGCCGGCGTGGACCCCCGGACGGCGGGCGACGGCGCGGACCTCGCGCTCCTCACGGAAGATGCGGAGATCGAGCTGATCCAGCGCCTCGCGGAGTTCCCCGACGTGGTCGAGCGTGCCGCCCAGGCCCGCGGACCGCACTTGGTGTGCGAATACCTCGAGGGGACGGCCGGACTGGTGAATTCATGGTATCACGCCGGCAATCCCAGCCGCCGACCCGAGCTGGCGGTTCTGGTCGACGACGCCGAGCTGCGCGGGGCCCGTCTGGCGCTGGCCCGGGGCGTCCGGGTTGTGCTCCGCAACGGTCTCGGGCTGCTCGGCCTGGAAGCGCCGTCCCGCATGGACAGGGCCGAAGCGTGAGCGCGCCGGTCCTGGTCGTCGGCAGCGTGGCGATCGATGCCATCGAAACTCCCTTCGGCAAGGTGGACGACGCGCTGGGCGGATCCGCGAACTACTTCGCCGCCGCCGCGTCGCTGCTGGCTCCGGTCGGCATCGTCGCGGTCGTGGGCGACGACTACGACCTGGGGCGGCTGGACTTCCTGCGGGCGCGCGGGGTCGACCTCGAGGGCATCGAACGCAAGCCCGGACAGAGCTTCTTCTGGGCAGGACGCTACGCATACGACCTGAACAGCCGCGAAACCCTGGAGACGCGGCTGGGCGTCTTCGCCGACTTCGACCCCGTGATCCCGGAACGGTTTCGCGACGCCGAGTGGATCTTCCTGGGCAACATCGACCCGACCCTCCAGCTCAGAGTGCTGGAGCAGGTGCGCGCCCCGAAGCTCGTCGCGTGCGACACGATGAACTACTGGATCGAACGCACCCCCGACGAGCTGCTTCGGCTGCTGGCGCACGTCGACGTTCTGCTCGTCAATGACGCCGAGGCGCGCGAGCTGTCCGGGGACCACAACCTGGTGCGTGCGGCCCGCTGGATCCGGGACCGCGGCCCCGACCTCGTCGTGATCAAGAAGGGCGAGCACGGCGCGATCCTGTTCGGCCCCGACGCGACCTTCTTTGTGCCCGGTTTCCCGCTCGATGACGTGTTCGATCCGACCGGCGCGGGAGACGCTTTCGCGGGGGGGTTCCTGGGATACCTGGCGCACCGGGGCTCGGTGACCGCGCACGACCTGAAGCGGGCCATGGTGTATGGCTCGGTGATGGGGTCGTTCGCGGTGGAGGAATTCGGCCTGCGGCGATTCGTGGACCTGCCGGCCTCCGACATCCGCGCGCGCGTGCTGGAGTTCCGAACCATGACCACCTTCGAACTCGACGGCAGCCGTGCCTGAGACCCGCGACGCGCTGACGTACCGGGACGCGGGCGTGGACCGGAACGCCGCGGGCCGCGCCAAGGCCCGCATCGCGGCGCTGGTCGAGAGCACCCGAACGCCGCGCGTGCTGTCCGCCGCCGGGTCGTTCGGAGGCGTGTTCGCGGCGCCGTCGGCCCCCGGCCGCGCGCTGGTCGCGAGCGCGGACGGGGTCGGCACCAAGCTGAAGGTCGCGATGCGCGCCGATCGCCACGACACCGTCGGCCGCGACCTCGTCAACCACTGCGCCGACGACATCCTCGTGGAAGGGGCCCGGCCGCTGTTCTTCCTGGACTACATCGCGACCGGCGTATTGCTGGAGGGCGTCGTGGAGGAGGTCGTGCGCGGGGTCGCGGAAGGGTGCCGCGAGAACGACTGCGCGCTGCTCGGCGGGGAAACCGCGGAGATGCCCGACCTCTACGCGGAGGGGGACTACGACCTCGCCGGGTTCATCGTGGGCGAGGCGGCCGAAGAGGGGCGGCCGGGCCGCGAGCGGGTGCGCGCGGGCGACGTGCTCGTGGGGCTCGCCAGCGACGGCTTCCACACGAACGGGTATTCGCTGCTGCGGAAGCTACTCTTCGAACGGCTCGGACTCGGCGTGGACGACCCGTTCCCCGACGTGGCGGAGAGCGTCGCGGACGTGCTCCTGCGCGTGCACCGCAGCTACGTCGGCCCGATGCTGCCGCTCGTCGACCGCTGTCACGCGCTCGCGCACATCACCGGCGGCGGTCTGCCAGAGAACCTCGACCGCGCCCTGCCCGCTCACCTGGACGCCCGGGTCAGGCTCGCTTCCTGGGAAGTGCCGCCCGAGTTCCGGGCCGTCGCGCGGCTCGCGTCGCTGGAGGAAGAGGAGATGTTCCGGACCTTCAACATGGGCGTGGGATTCGTCCTCGTGGTCCCGCCGGCGGGCGCGGACTCGGTCGTCACGGAGCTGACCGGCGCGGGAGAGACGGCCTGGGTCCTGGGGGACGTGGTGTCCGGGGAGGGTCGTGTTCGGCTGGTCTGATCGGCGGCGTTTCGCCGGGGCCGCGCTCGCGGCGCTCGCGGCGACCGCGGCGGGGTCGGCCGCGCGCGCCCAGGTTCCCGACGTGTGCCCGCCCGGCGAGCCGGGTTGCGCCGTCGCTGTGCTGTCAGCCGCGGACGCGCGCGCCCGCGCGGCGCTCGTCGCCTCCGGGGGCAGCCCCGTCCCCGGATCGGCGAGCACGCTGGGCCGCCGCACCGCGCACAGCAGGCGCGCGACCGCCGCTGCGCGCCTGTCGCTGGGACCGGCCAGCACGTTCCGGTCGGCGCCGGTCCCGGGCGGTACGGTACGGGACGGCGCGCTGGTCGCGCTGGCGGTGGACGGGGCGATCGCGCTGTTCGATGGCTTTTTCGCGGCGCCGACGGTGGGAGGCGTGCTGTCCATCGACGCGCTGGGCTCGCTCGGATGGGTCGGCGGCGGCGGCCCGATCGAGATCGACGGCGGACTGACCTGGGCGGTCGGGGCGCGCGTCGGCGTCTTCCGCGAATCGTTCACCCTGCCGGGTTTGGCGGTCTCGGTGATGTACCGCGGGATCGGCTCGCTGGCGGTCGTCGATTCCGCCGCGCCGACCTGGAGCGCCGACGCCGACGCGCTAGCCGTGCGAGCGACGCTCGGCAAGCGGCTCGGGGGCGTGGACGCCTTCGCGGGCGTCGCGTGGGATCGCTCCGATGGTTCCCTCGGCGTCTCCTACGTCAACCAGTCCGCGGTTCGCGAAGAGGCCATCGTGCGCGACCACTCCGAGGCGCGCTGGGCTGGCTTCGGCGGTCTCGGATACACCTTCCTCGTGTTTCAACTCGCCGCCGAGGCCGGCTGGCAGGGGGGAGGCGAGGGCTACGCCGAGGAGGGCTTCGAGATCGGCGCGTCGAAGGGCAGGCCGTTCGGCAGCGTTTCCTTCCGCTTCACCTATTGAGTCGGCGAGCCGGGAATCCGAGCCCCGATGGGGCGTTCATGGAACGCGCGTGCGCGCTGGCCGAGCGTGGCTGGGGGCGCGTCCAGCCGAACCCCATGGTGGGCGCCGTCGTGGTGCTCGACGGCCAGGTAGTCGGAGAGGGCTGGCACGAGGAGTTCGGCGCCCCGCACGCGGAGGTCGTCGCGCTGGCGGCTGCGGGCGAGCGGGCGCGCGGCGCGGACCTGTACGTATCCCTCGAGCCCTGCGCCCACCACGGCAAGACCCCGCCGTGCACCGAAGCAATCCTTGAGGCCGGCGTCGCGCGGGTCGTGTACGGCGCGCCCGACCCGCATCGGCGCGCCGCCGGAGGCGCGCGCGTGCTCCGGGAACGGGGCGTGGAGGTCGAGGGTCCCGCGGCCGTCGACCGGGTCCGCTCCCAGAACGCGGCGTTCTACCACGGGTTATCCGCGGACCGCCCGTTCGTCGCGCTGAAGCTCGCGATGTCGCTCGACGGCAAGCTCGGGCGAGCGGGGGAGGAGACGCGGGTGACCGGTCCGATTGCGCGCGCCGCCGCCCTGGACCTGCGCGCCGGGTACGACGCGATCCTGGTCGGCGCGAATACCGCACGGGTGGACGATCCCGCCCTCACCGCGCGCGGCACGGTCCGCCCGCGTCGGCCGCCGGTGCGCGCGGTCGTCGCCAGCGACGCGGGCCTGGATCCGGGGGGCGGGCTCCTTTCGGCGGGGGACGCCGGGGGACCGGTCTGGGTCTTCGTGGCGGAGGATGCGCCGCCGGAACGCTCGCGCTCGCTGGCGACGGCGGGCGCGCGCGTGGTCGCAGTCCCGCGTGCGCCGCGGGGGTTGAGCCTGCCCGCGGTGCTGGAGGCGTTCGCCGCCGGGGGCGCGCGCTCGGTACTGTGCGAAGGCGGAGGTCTCCTCGCGGCGTCGCTGCTGGACGAAGGACTCGTGGACCGCCTGCACCTGTTCTACGCGCCCCGGACCTTCGGGCCCGAGGGAGTGCCGGCCTTTCCGGCCTCCACGCCGGCGGACCAGGCCGCCGCTACGGGCGCGGCGCGACCGGCGCGGCCGGTCTCGAGCCCGGCGGACGCCGCTGGAACCGTCCCGCTCTGGCGGGTTACCCGCCTGCGGCCGCACGGACCTGACGCGGAAGTCGTCTGGGACCGCACCGCCGGAGCGAGCTGAGGTCGTCGGATGTTCACCGGTATCGTCGAGGAAGTGGGCCGCGTCGCGTCGGTCGAGCCGCGTGGGGAAGGGCGCCGGCTGCGCGTCGAGGCCTCGGCGCTGCCGGACGGCCTCCGGCCCGGCGACTCCGTCGCGGTGGATGGGGTCTGCCTGACGGTCACGCGCGCGCGCGGGGGCGCGTTCGAGGTCGACGCCACCCCGACGACTCTGGCGCGGACGACGCTCGGCTCCTTCGAGCCCGGGAGGAGCGTGAACCTCGAGCGCGCGCTGGCGGCCGGCGGGCGGTTCGGCGGCCACTTCGTCCAGGGTCACGTGGACGAGGTGGGGACGGTTCGCTCGGTCACACCTGGCGGCGAACAGTGGCTGGTGGAGATCGACCTGCCGCCGGAGGTGGCGCGCGCGACCGTCGTGCGCGGGTCGCTGGCCATCGACGGCGTCAGCATGACGGTGGGGGCGATGCCGGGCCCTGCGGTCGCGCGCCTCGCGGTGATTCCTTACACTTGGACACACACGAACTTCGCCCGGCTCCGGCCTGGATCAGCGGTCAACCTGGAGGCGGACCTGATCGGGCGGTACGTGGCGAAGCACCTGGAGTCGATGGGCGAGGGAGCGCGACCGACGCCTCCGGGCGCCTGAACCGCGCCCTTGCCGGGGCGAGCCAACCATGCCGTTCGACAAGGTCGAGGACGCCGTTCGCGTCGTCCGCGAAGGCGGACTGGTGATCGTCGCGGACGACGAGGATCGCGAGAACGAAGGTGACCTCGTATGCGCGGCGTCCCGCATCACGCCCGAGCTGGTGAACTTCATGGCCCGGCACGGCCGGGGCTTGATCTGCGTGGCGATCACCGAGGAACAGGCGAGCGGGCTCGAGTTGCGGCCCATGGCGGACCGCAACCAGGACCGCCGTGGAACCGCGTTCACGGTCTCGGTCGACGCGCACCCGCGCTTCGGCGTGAGCACCGGCATCAGCGCGTTCGACCGCGCGACGACGATCCGTCTGCTTGCCGATCCCGGTTCCCTGCCGGGCGACTTCATCAGGCCGGGACACGTATTCCCGCTGCGCGCGGTCCCCGGCGGCGTCCTGCGCAGGGTCGGACAGACCGAAGCGTCGGTGGACCTCGCCCGACTCGCCGGGCTGGAACCGGCGGGCGTGATCTGCGAGATCCTCAACGAGGACGGCACCATGGCGCGCCGCCCCCAGCTCGAGGACTTCGCCGCGCTGCATGGCATCCCCTTCGTCACAGTCGCGCAGATCGTCGCGTACCGCCTGCGCACCGAGCGGCTGGTGCGCCGGGTGGCCGAGGCGAAGCTGCCGACGCCCTACGGGGACTTTCGGGTCATCGCCTACGAAAACCAGATCGACCACGGAGAGCACGTCGCACTCGTGCGCGGCGAGGTCCAGGGCAAGGAGGACATCCTGGTCCGGATGCACTCTGAATGCCTGACCGGGGACGTGTTCCACTCGCGCCGCTGCGACTGCGGCGAGCAGCTGCAAGCGGCGCTATGTCGGATAGACGCGGAGGGCGCGGGCGCGGTCGTGTACCTGCGCCAGGAGGGCAGGGGCATCGGCCTCGGCAACAAGATCCGCGCGTACGCGCTGCAGGATGAGGGCAGCGACACCGTCGAGGCGAACGAGGTGCTGGGGTTCAAGCCCGACCTGCGGGATTACGGCATCGGCGCGCAGATACTCCTGGACCTCGGGCTCAGCACGATTCGCCTGTTGACGAACAACCCACGCAAGATCGTCGGCCTCGAAGGCTACGCCCTCGAAGTCACCGGACGGGAGCCGTTGCACGTCGAGCCCTCGGAGTACAACCGCGCCTACCTGAATACCAAGCTGGAGAAGTTGGGGCATCTGCTACACGTCGGTGACGGCGGCTGATGGCCGGATCCGCCCCGGCGCGAGAGGCACCGCGCGTAGAGGGCGCGGTCGCGATCGTGGTCAGCCGATTCCACGAAGACATCACCGAGGGTCTGCTCGTCGGAGCGCTGGAGGTCACGCGCGAGGCGGGTTTGAGCGACCCCGAGGTCGCCGTGTTCCGGCTCCCGGGCGCGTGGGAGCTGCCCATCGCGGCGCGCCGGGCGGCCGCGAGCGGGCGGTTCGGCGTCGTGATCGCGCTGGGCTGCGTGGTACGCGGGGAGACGCCGCATTTCGACTTCGTGGCGGGCGAGGCCGCGCGCGGGCTGGCCGGGGTCGCGCTCGAGTTCGGCGTGCCGGTCGGTTTCGGGCTGCTGACGACCGATGACCTCGAGCAGGCGCGTGCGCGCTCGGCTCCGGGACCCGCGAACAAGGGCAGGGAAGCCGCGCTGGCCGCGTTCGACACCATGCGTACCCTGCGGGGGATCGATGGCGGCGAACCGGGACCGTAGCCGCGCCCGGGGTTGGACGCTCCAGGTACTCTACGCCGCGGACCTCCGGGATGCGGCCAGGCCCTCGGAGGTGCTGCAGGACTTCCTCCTTCGGCGCCGGATCGCCGAAGGAAGTAGGGCGTACCTGAAGCGACTCGTGGAGACGGTGGAGGCGCACCGGGAGGAGCTCGATGCGCGGATCGCGGCGGCCCTGACGAACTGGCGCCTGGACCGGCTGTCGGCGATAGACCGCAACGTCCTGCGTATCGGCGCCGCCGAGCTCCTTCACCCGGGTGACGTGCCCCCCCGGGTGGCGATCCAGGAGGCGATCCGGCTGGCCGAGCGGTACGGCACCGCGGAGAGCGCCCGCTTCGTGAACGGCGTGCTCGACGCGCTGTACCGGGAAGGGCCGGCGGCGGAGGGATCAGCACCGGAGACGTCCGCCTGAAGATTCTGGTCTTCAACTGGCAGGATCTCGGCAATCCGCTCGCCGGTGGCGCCGAGATCCATCTGCACGAGATCTTCGGGCGGTTGGCGGCGAAGGGGCACGAGGTGCACGTCGTGGCATCCGGCTGGCCCGGTGGCAGCCCGCGGGCGGTCGCGCACGGCATGAACATTCACCGCGTCGGCGGGCGCTACACGTACGCGCTGGCCGCGCCCAGATACTACCGCCGGGCGCTGGCCGGAGAGCGCTTCGACGTGATCGTGGAAGACCTGAACAAGGTCCCGCTGTTCGCGCCGTACTGGGCCCGGGACCCCCTGGTGTTGCTGGTGCACCATCTGTTCGGAGCAACGGGGTTCGGCGGGGCCGCCTTTCCCGTAGCCGTGGCGACGTGGCTGCTGGAGAGGCCCATACCCGTCGTGTACAGCGGGACTCCGACGCAGGTCGTGTCACCGAGCACCGCGGCCGACCTGAGGCGCCGGGGCTTTCGCACCGACGACCTGGAGGTCATTCCGAACGGGGTCGACCTCGCGCGCTTCGACGTCGCGCCGGAGGCGGAGCGGCTCGCGGAGCCCACGCTGCTGTTCATGAGCCGCCTTCGGCCTTACAAGGGCGCGGACCTGATGCTGCGGGCCCTCGCCCTGCTACGGTCCGAGGGGCTGGAGGCGCGCGCGGTCATCGCGGGCAGGGGAGACGACGAGGCGCGGCTGCGCAGGCTCGCAGGGGAACTCGGGCTGGGGAGCGCGGTGGATTTCGCAGGGTACGTGGACGACGATAGGAAAACGGAGCTGCTCCGGCGGTCCTGGGTGCACGTGCTCCCGTCCCCGAAGGAGGGCTGGGGGCTGACCGTGCTCGAGGCGGGCGCCTGCGGGACCCCGTCGGTGGTGAGCGACTCGCCGGGCTTGCGGGACGCGGTCCCCGACGGGACCGGAATACGAGTGCCGCACGGGGATGTCCCCGCCCTCGCCGAAGCGTTGCGCCGGATCCTGGAGGATGATGCGCTGCGGGCGGACCTGGGCCGCGGCGCGAGGGAGTTCGCGCTGCGGCACGGCTGGGACCGAGCCGCCGATCTCACCGAGCGCCACCTCGAACGCCATGCGGGAAAGGAGACACGATGAAGGTCAGCGTAGCGATGCGCCACGGCTCGCTCTCGGACGAGCTCCGGGAACTGACGGAGCGCCGCGCGCAAAGGCTGTTGCGGTTCGAGCCACGCGTCGGAGACGTGTTCGTCACGTACGACGAGGACTCCGAGCGAAAGCGCGCCGAAGTGCGCGCCGACGTGGAGGGCGGGTCCTCGGTCATCGCCAGGGCGGGCGGGCCGACGCACAGGACCGCCCTCGATCGATCCCTCGACCGGGCGATCCGACAGCTCAAGCGGCAGCGCGAGCGACGCCGGGACCACCAGGCGCCGGCGGCCGACATCGCGGCGCCCGACCCCGAGATCCCGGCTTCCTCCTGACCGGCCGCCCGTGAAGTCGCTGACGGTCGAGGAGCTCCTCCTCGCCAAGCGGGAGTCGCTGGAGCTCGAGGTACTCACGCCCGGGTGCCCGCTGACCGCCACCATCGAATCTCCGACCATCGCCAACCCGGGGCTCGTCCTCACCGGGTTCACCGATCGGTTCATCTCCGGCCGGGTGCAGGTCTTCGGCGAGACGGAAATCGCCTATCTGCGCTCGCTCGACGGCGAGGCGCGCGCGCGCGCCCTGGCGACGTTCTTCGCGCTCTCCGTGCCCGTCGCCGTGGTCACGAAGGGTCTGCGAGCGCCCGAAGGAATGACCCAAGCCGCGGTCGCGCACGAGCGCGTGCTCCTGCGCTCGTCCCTGAAGACGGGGGACCTCTATCGTCGTCTGAACACCTTCCTGGAGGACCATTTCGCGCCAACCACGACGATGCACGGATCGATGGCGGACGTGTACGGCGTGGGTCTCCTCGTGGTCGGGCCCAGCGGCATCGGCAAGAGCGAGTGCGTGCTCGACCTGGTGGAGCGCGGACACCGGCTGGTCGCCGACGACATGGTATTCGTCCGGCGCGCCGGCCCCCGGGTGCTCATCGCCCGCGGGCACGAGCTGCAGCGCCATCACATGGAGATTCGCGGCATAGGGATCATCGACATCCCGGCGCTGTTCGGAATCCGGAGCATCCGTCAGCAGAAGCGTATCGAGGTGGTCGTACAGCTGGAGGAATGGACCGACGAGGTCGAGTATGACCGCACGGGCCTCGAGTCGGCGGAAACGGAGATCCTGGGGGTTTCGATCCCGAAGGTCCGCATTCCGCTGAATCCGGGGAAGAACATCACGGTCATCTCCGAGGTGGTGGCGATGAACCACCTTCTGAAGTATTCCGGGGTACACTCCGCCGAAGTGTTCGACCAGCGACTTAAGGCTGCCCTCCGGTCCCATGATGACGCGGACAGCGACCGGCTGAAGGAAGCGATGCGGCCGATCAGGGAGTACCTGGAAAGCGATTATGAGTGACGCTCCGCTCGTGCGAGGCGTGGTCGTGGGGCACGGCGGCCTGGCGGAAGGGCTCGTGGACGCGGCCCGCCAGATCACCGGCGTCGACGGCGAGGCCATCTCCGCGCTCAGCAACCGCGGCCTGGGGCCGGAGGATCTGCGCCGGCGGATCGAAGACGCGCTGGGCTCAGGTCCGGCGCTGGTATTCGTCGACCTGCGCATGGGGAGCTGCGGCATGGCCGCTCGCCGCATCGCCAGGGAGCGGCCCGACACCGCCGTGCTGTTCGGCGTGAACCTCCCACAGCTGCTGGATTTCGTGACCCACCGCGACCTTCCACTCGGGGAGATCGTGGAGCGCGCGCTGGAGAGGGGCCGCTCGGCGATCTGCCGCGATGAGGAGCCCGACGGAGCCCATGCCGATCGTTCTGCACCGGGTAGATGAACGGTTGCTCCACGGGCAGGTGGTGCTCGGATGGGGCGCCGAACTGGAGCCCGACCGGTACCTCATCGTGGACGACGCCGTTGCCGACGCTCCCTGGGAACAGGAGCTGTACGAGGTCGGTTTGCCCGACGGAGTCAGCGCCGAGTTCCACTCGCTGGACGCCGCGCGAGCGCTCTATCCGGAGTGGAGCCGGGCGCCGTCCCGGTCGGTGCTGCTGACCAGGCTGCCTTCGACGATGCGGGCGCTGGGCGCCGGTGGGCTGCTGCGGGGCGTGCCGGTGAACGTGGGGGGGATCCACCACGCCGGAGCCAGGGAGATGGTCCTGCCGTACGTATTCCTGGGCCCGAGAGAGCGCGAGGACCTGCGGGCGCTCGCCGAGGCCGGCGCCGTGGTGACCGCGCGCGACGTGCCCTCGGCGAGGGCGATCTCCCTGGAGCGCCTGCTCTATGGGTGATCCGGCCTCGTGGGTGATCCTCGGGCTCGTGGGCGGGCTCGTGGGCGTGGATGCGACGGCGCTGGGGCAGGCGATGGTCTCGCGGCCGATAGTGGCCGCGACGCTGGGGGCGTGGGTGTTCGGCCGCCCGGCGGAAGGGTTGATCCTGGGCGCGGCCCTCGAGCTGTTCGAGCTGTGCATCCTGCCGGTCGGCGCCGCGCGCACCCCCGAGGGTGGCACGGGGGCCCTCGCCGCGGGTGCGGCCTACGCGGTCGCGGCCCCGGCGGGGTTGGCGCCGGTGCCACTCGCGCTCGCGCTCGCCTTCGGGCTGATCGCGGAGCGTCTTGCCGGCGAGACGGTGGTGTTCCTGCGGCGCGTCAACGGCCGGCTCGTCGGGGACGCGGCCCTCGACGCGATGCGCGGCGCACGCGCTCTCGTCGCGCGCCACCTGACGGGCATCGGGCTGGACTTCGCGCGCGGCGCGGGCGTATCGGTGGCCGCCGCGCTGGCGGGGTCCGTGCTCTTGCGGGCTCTGCCGGATGTATCGCCGGACATGGGCCGTGCCGCGTCGGTGATGATGGCGCTCGTCCTGCCGGGGATGGCCGGCGCCGGGGCGGCGGCCCTGGCCGGCGGAGCGCGGGTCGGCGCGTTCCTCGCGGGTTTGGCGGTCGGGAGCGGGCTCTGGCTGGTTCTGTGAGCCGTATGCCCCGCGGGCTCGTATCGCGGATGTACCTGCGCCTCTTCGCGGTCCAGGGCTCCTGGAACTACGAGACCATGATCGGGGCGGGGCTCGCGTTCGTTCTGCTGCCCGTGCTCCGGCACGTGCACGGCCGCGAAGGCGGGGACGAAGCCGCGCTCCGGCACGCCCGCTTCTTCAACGCCCACCCTTATCTTTGTGGGGTGGCGGCGGGCGCCCTGGCGCGCATGGAGTCCGAGGGCGTCGCCCCCGAGGTGCAGGACCGGTTCAAGAACGCGTTGCGCGGCGCGCTGGGGGCGCTGGGCGACCAGCTGGTGTGGGGCGGGTGGAGGCCGCTCTGCGTCCTGAGCGCGCTGTCGGCCGCGCTCCTGGGGGCGCCCTGGTGGCTCGTACTGGCCGGCTTCCTGGGTCTCTACAACGCCGGGCACCTGACGCTGCGGGCGTGGGGGCTGGCCGTCGGCCTGCAGGAGGGTCCCGGCGTGGCGCGCCGACTGCGCGATCCGTGGCTCAAGCGCGCGCAGGTACGCATGACGGCGGCGGCCACGTTTCTCGCCGGACTCGTCGCGCCGCTGGCGGCGCTCACTTACGGACCCGGCCGGGAAGTGCCGGCGCTGCTCCCGGCGGCCGTCCTGGCCGCCCTGGGCGGCGCCGCGCTCGGGGTCCGCCTCAGGGCCGCCGCAGGGTTGACGCTCGGGCTCGTCGTATTGGTGATCCTGCTCACCGGGGGAGGGCGGTGAGCCAGCGGGAGGAGAGCTCGCGGACCGTGATGATAGCGAATCGGCAGGGGCTGCATGCGCGCCCGGCCGCGGAGTTCGTGAAGCGGGCCAAGTCCTACGAAGCTCAGATCTTCGTCATCAAGGAAGAGGTGGAAGTGAACGGGAAGAGCATCCTGGGCCTGATGATGCTCGCGGCCGAGTGCGGCTCGGAGTTGACGATCCGGGCCGACGGACGCGACGCCGGCGCGGCCATCGACGATCTGTGCGCGCTCATCGCGGGAGGATTCGGAGAGGAATGATGCGGCCCCACGCGTCCCGCACGACGGGATCTTTCCGCGTGCGCTTGATCAAGGACGGCTCCGCGGCCTCTCCGGGGATCGTCGAAGGGCCGCTGTTCGTCCTCCGGTGGGAGGTGCCCCGCGTGCCCCACGAAACGATCTCGTCGAGCGCGACCGACGAGGAGCTGGAGCGCCTGGCAAACGCCGTGGAGACCGTCCGGGCCGACATTCTGGCCATCAAGGAGGAGACGAGGACCCGACTGGGGTCGGTGGAGGCGCAGATCTTCGATCCTCAGGTGCTGATGCTCGAGGACGAGGAGCTGCTCGAAGGCGCGCGCGACTACATCCGGGACAACAAGCTTTCGGCCGCGCGCGCGTTCGAGATCAAGGTGCTGGAGTTCCGGTCGGAGTGGAGGCGAACGGGGCATCCGATGCTCCTCGACCGCCTGAACGACCTGCTCGACGTGGAGACCCGGGTTCTCCGCTCGCTTCTCGGCCTGGAGGATCCGACCCTGGGCCTACCCGACGGCTTGAGCCACATCCTCGTCGCGCGCGACCTCACGCCGAGCATGACGGTGCGGCTGGACCCTGCGCGCATCGTCGGGATCGCGATCGACGCCGGTTCGCGGACGTCGCACTCGGCGATCCTGGCGCGCGCCCTGCACATCCCGGCGGTGGTCGGGCTGCGGGACCTGTCGGAGCTCGTGGAGACCGGGCGCTTCGCCATCCTGGACGGCCGCGCGGGGCGGGTCATCGTGGGCCCGACGGAACAGGAACGGCGGGTGTACCGCGAGCGCGACACCCGCGTGCGGGAATGGGAGCGCGACCTGCTCCGGCTCACCGACCTGCCGGCGGTGACCCCCGACGGCCAGCCCATTCTCCTGCGCGCCAACATCGACCTGCCGGGAGACGCGGAGGTCGCCCTCGAGCATGGGGCGCAGGGCATCGGGCTCTTCCGCACGGAGTTCCTCGTCGTCGGCCGGTCCAGCTATCCCGAGGAAGAGGAACAATATCGGGCGTACCGGCACGTGACGGAGGTATTTTCGGGTGACGCGGTGTACATACGCACCTTCGACCTCGGCGGCGACAAGTACCCGCGCTTTCTCGAAATGCCGCCCGAGGAGAACCCGTTCCTCGGGTGGCGGGGGATTCGTATCTGCCTGGACGTTCCGGACCTGTTCCGCGGCCAGCTGCGAGCGCTGTTGCGAGCCACGGCGCACGGCGACGTCCGTATCCTCCTGCCCATGGTCAACGAGATCAGCGAGGTGACCCGGACCAGGGAGATGTTGGAGGAGGAAGAGGACTCTCTCCGGGCGGAGGGGGTCCCGTTCAACGCGGGGTACAAAGTGGGGATCATGGTCGAGACCCCCGCCGCGGTCCTGACGGCGACGAACCTGGCGCGGCACGCCGACTTCTTCTCGATCGGCACGAACGACCTGACCCAGTACACTCTGGCGGTCGACAGGGGCAACGCACGCCTGGGCGATCGATTCAAGCCCTTCCACCCCGCCGTGCTACAGCTGCTGGACCGGACGGTCCGCGCGGGCCGGGAAGCTGGAATAGAGGTGTCGGTATGCGGCGAACTCGCGGCCAATCCGCTCGGGATGTTCCTGCTGCTGGGTCTGGGCGTTTCCGCGTTCAGTGTCGGGAGTCCGGTGCTTCCGGAGATCAAGAAGGTCGTGCGCGCCGTGCCCGTGGCCGAGGCGCGCTCCTCTGTGGCTGTAGCGCTGAACGCCCGCAGCGCGGAGGAGGCGGCCGCCGTGCTCATGGAGGGTATCAGCGAGCACCTGGACCTGTCGCTGTTCTCCGGTCGCTGGAGCCTGGCCCCCGAAGATGAGGATGAAGTGATCGCATGATCGAAGTCCGAGTGCAGAGCCTGGGGCTCGACAAGTCGTCCAACACTCCGGTGGTGATCCTGCAGGAGGTCGATGGCGAGCGGGTGCTCCCCATCTGGATCGGTCCCGGAGAGGCCAGCGCCATCGCGATGGAGCTCGCGGGCATGAAATTCTCCCGCCCGCTCACCCACGATCTGCTGGCCAGCGTGATCTCGGGGCTGGGCGCCAGGCTCGTCCGCGTCCTGATCACCAAGGTGATGGAGAACACCTACTACGCGGAGCTCATCGTCGAACGGAAGGGGCAGCTGATCAGCGTGGACGCGCGCCCGTCCGACTCGATCGCGATCGCGCTCCGCATGGGGGCCAGGATCCTCACCACGGACGCGCTGCTCGAGCAGAACGCCGTGGACGTACAGGAGGCCGGCGACATGGGGGACCCCGATCAGTTCGGTGTGGATCCCGACGACCAGACCGAGGACGCCGAACAGGCTGGGCTCAGGGCGGAGGAGCTCAAGGAGTACCTGCGCCGCCTCGACCCCGAGGATTTCGGGCGCTTCAATCCGTGAGGCGCCTCCCCCCGCTGCTGGTCGCGTCGTTCCTGGCCGCGCAGCCCGCGCTCGCGGCGCAGGGCGGCGAGCCCCTGGAAGTGCGCGGACTGGTGCTGGACGAGCGGGGCGACCCCGCGTCCGGTACCGCGGTCATGCTCCACCGGATGAGCGAGCGGGACGGCGGGCTGCTAGCCCAGGACACGACCGACGGATCGGGGAGGTTCGTCCTTTCGGTTCCGCTCACCGCGGAGCCGGCCGTCCATTTCGCGGCCGCTTCGACGGGGGGAGTGCTGTTCGTGGGTCCGCTGCTGAACGTGGGCGGCGAGGCGCCCGACCCGTACGTGATCCGCGTGCGCGCCGGCATCGCGCCGGGCTCCGTCGTCCTGGAGGACGGCTCGGTCCTGGCGCCGGAGGCATTCGGCCCGCCCTCCGTCGGATCGCCCACCCCGACCCCCCCAGCGACACCCGACGCTCGGCGCACCTCGCTCGTATTTCTGGGCGTCGTGGCGCTGCTGGCGGCGGGCGCGCTCCTGCTGCGCGACGGAGCGCGCGCACGCGCGTTGCGCCGGGCGCTCCTCGAGCTCGCCGAGCTTCGCGACGCGGAACCGACCCCACCCGTCGAGGAGCGGAGGCTCGAGCTGCGCGAGCGAGCCCACTCGCTCCGCTCGCGCTGACCGGTGTCGGTGGCTTGTGTCCCCGCCCTGATCCTGCGCGGGTTTGCCTACGGAGATACGAGCCGCGTGTTGCGCCTGCTGACGCCCGACCACGGAGTCATCGGCGCGATCGCGCGGGGCGCGCGCAGGCCGCGCAGCAGGTTCAGCGCCCTCTTGGATCCCTTCGGCGAAGGCGTCGCGGTGCTCCACTTCCGCGACGGTCGCGACCTCCAGACGCTGACCGCCTTCGATCTCACCAGAAGCCGGCGCGAGCTCGGCCGGGACCTGCGGCGCTACGGCGCGGCGTCGCTCGTCGCGGAGCTCCTGATGCGGACCGCGACCACGACGGCCAGTCCCGCGCTTTTCGCGCGCGCCACGGAGGGCCTGGACCGGCTCGAACGGGCCGGCCCGGAGGACGTAGAGGCCGTGGGCCTCGCGATCGCGTGGTCGCTCGTGGATCACCTGGGTTTCGGGCCCGAGCTGGACGCCTGCACCCTGTGCGGCCGTCCGCTCGAAACGTCCGAGGACGCGGTGTTCGATTACGGCGCGGGCGGCGTCCGGTGCTCGGACTGCGCGGGCGGGGATGGAGCTCGCCTTCCCGCGTCGGCGCGCGCCGATCTCGCGCAGCTCGTCTCCGCGCGGGCGCCGCGTCTGGAGAGGACGTATGGACACTGGGTGCTGTTCGAGCGCTTTCTCGCCTTCCACGTGCTGGACCGCGCGCCACTGAAGTCGCTCGCATTCCTGCTGGACGTGCGCCGCTCGGAGGCCGCGCCGTGAAGCGCCTCGTCCTCGGGACGGCCGGGCACGTCGATCACGGGAAGACGCGGCTCGTGCACGCGCTGACCGGGGTGGACACCGACCGCCTGGCGGAGGAGAAGACGCGCGGGATCACGATCGACCTCGGCTTCGCGCGCCTCACGGGCGCCGCCGACGTGCAGGTCGCGATCGTGGACGTGCCCGGACACGAAGCCTTCGTCCGCAACATGCTCGCCGGCGCAACCGGCATGGATGCGGTGCTGCTGGTGATCGCGGCGGACGAGGGGGTCATGCCCCAGACCCGCGAGCACGCCGCGATCCTGGACCTGCTCGGCGTAACGCACGGCGTGGTGGCGCTGACCAAGACGGACCTCGTGGACGACGACTGGCGCGAGCTGGTCCGCGAGGACGCCCGTTCGCTCCTGGAGCGCACGTCGCTGGCGGACGCGGAGCTGATCGACGTCTCCGCTGAGACCGGCGAAGGCCTCGAGGAGCTGGCCGCGGCGCTGGCACGGGTCGCGGAGCGCACGCCGCCGCGCGCCGGCGCCACCCCCTTTCGTCTGCCCGTCGACCGCGCGTTCACGATCCGCGGCACGGGCACCGTGGTAACCGGCACCGTGGCCGACGGGCGACTCCGGAACGGCGCCACGGTGACTCTGCTGCCCGCCGGCGACTCCGTGCGGGTGCGGGCCCTGCAGAGCCACGGCGAGGCCGTCGAGGAGGTGTCGGCCGGGCAGCGCGCCGCGGTGGCGCTGGCCGGGCTCGACCGCGACGCAGCGGGCCGCGGCGACGTACTGGTCGAGGGCGATGCCTGGCGCGCGCACGGGACCTGGACCGTGTGCCTGCAGTCCCTGCCCGACGCGCCCCGGGCGTTGCGCCCGCGGGCGCGCGTGCGGGTCCACCTAGGGACCGCCGAAATCATGGCGCGCGTCGCGCTGCTCGAGAGCGCTGAGCTCGCCCCCGGCGGCCGCGCCTGGGCGCAGCTGCGGCTCGAGCGCCCCGGCGTCTCCCGGGCAGGAGACCGCTTCGTGCTGCGCAGCTATTCGCCGGTGACGACGATCGGCGGGGGGACGGTCGTGGAGCCGCTCGCGCCGAAGCGGAGAACCCTGGATCCCGGGCTGCGCGCGGCGTTCGAGTCGCTCCTGGATGAGCCCGTCGGCGCGCTGCGAGCGCGCCTGGAGCTCGCCGGCTGGGCGGGCGCGCCGGCCGCGACGATCCCCGTCGAGGTCCCGGGCG
The DNA here is from genome assembly GCA_035513295.1 of Longimicrobiales bacterium. GTDB lineage: Bacteria > Gemmatimonadota > Gemmatimonadetes > Longimicrobiales > RSA9 > DATHRK01. Next base: position 7,164 of record DATKCH010000120.1, on the reverse strand, counting down.
CGGAACTGCCGGCGGACGGTTCGGTCCTGGTGGCGGGCGACCGATGGCTGACGGCGCGCTTCGCGCACGAGGCGGCCGAGCGGATCCTGGCGGCCGTCGACTGCGGCCACGACGAGGCACCGCTGAGTCCGGGGCTGGACGTGGCGGAGGCGCGTCGGAGCCTGCCGCGCCACGCGGCCGCGGGACTGGCCGACGCCGCGCTGGACGCCCTCGTCGCGGCCGGCACGGTGGAAGTCGGCGAGGGCGTGGTCCGCCGGACCGGGTATCGCCCCCGCCTCGAGGGCCCGCATGCCGTACTGCGCGAGCGCGTCGCGTCGGCCTACCGCGCCAGCGGTCTCGCCCCGACTCCCGTGACGGAGCTCGAGGACGCGCCCGCCGAGCTGGCGTGGCCGATCGTGAAGCTCCTCGAGCGCGAGGGCATCCTCCAGCCCATCGGGGGCGATGCGTACGTGGACGCCGAAGCCCTCGGCGCGGCGGCGGAGCTGGTAAGGGCGCGGCTCGCCGGACACGAGGGCGTTCAGCCCGCGGCGTTCCGGGACCTGCTCGGACTGTCCCGCAAGAACCTGATTCCGCTGCTGGAGCACTTCGACCGGATCGGCGTGACCCGCCGCGATGGGTCCGGTCGCACCGTCCTCCCCGCCCGCTGAGGCTCGCTCAGACCGTCGATTCCACGAGGGCGAGGAAGTCCGATGGCTTTTCGAGCGTCGCCAGCCGTTCGGGCACGAGCGGATGCTTGGCGAACTGCGCGATGCGACCGAGTACGGGGAGGTACTGGTTGCTGACCTCCAGAGGGGGGGCGACGATCAGGAAGAAGTGGTACACGGGCCGACCATCCACCGCGCGAAAATCTATCCCGCCCGGCTTGCGCGCGAACGCGACCCTCAGCCGGTCCACCGCGAGCGAGCGGCAGTGGGGGATGGCGATTCCCCGACCGATTCCCGTGGAGCCGAGGTTCTCGCGCCGCCGGAGCATCTTGTGGAGCGCCGCCTCGGATTTCTCGTCCACGCCCAGCAGCCCGATCAGTCCGCGCAGGATGTCGTCCTTCGACTCACCGGGCAGATCGAGATCGATCGTCGACTCGTCGAAGAGGTTCCTCAGATCGATCGACACCGCCCGGCACGCTCCGCTTCCGTGTTCTCGAGGAAAGGCGTTCATCCCGTACCCGGCAGGACCGCCTCTAGCCCGTCTCCGGGATCATACGGGTCTCGCCCGAGGGGTGTCAAAGAGACCGCGTCGGGCCCCCTACGGCCCGTGCGCGCGATTGATCCGTCCACGGGCATCGGGTAGATTCGCGCCATCATGACCGATCCCATCGAGGCCCTGCGCGCGGGGTCCGTGCCCCTGTATCTGGCGCCCCAGGCGGGCGTCAGCGAGTCGCCGTTCCGGCGCTTGTGCAGACGTTTCGGCGCGGACGTCGTGGTCAGCGAGTTCGTCAGCGCCGAGGGGATCCGGCGGCAGAACGAGCGCACCCTGGAGTACCTGCGTTTCGAGGAAGCCGAGCGCCCCATCGGCGTGCAGATCTTCGGCTCCGACCCGTCCGCCATGGCGGACGCGGCCGCGCTCGTGGGCGACGTATTCCGGCCCGACTTCATCGACATCAATTTCGGGTGCCCGGTGAAGAAGATCGTGAAGCGCAACGGCGGATCGGGCTGTCTCCGTGATCTCCCGCTGGTCGCGGCCATCATCCGCGCGGTGGACAGCGCGACGTCGCTTCCGGTCACCGTGAAGATCCGCAGCGGCTGGGACGAGCACTCGCGCGACGCGGTGTCGATCGCGCGGACCTGCGAGCAGGCGGGCGCCGCGGCGGTCACGCTGCACGCCCGAACCCGCACCCAGATGTACTCCGGGGAGGCGGACTGGAGAGAGATCGCCGCGGTCGTGGCCGCCCTGGACATCCCCGTCATCGGCAACGGCGACATCCGGACCGGGGAGGACGTGCTCCGGATGCGTCGGCAAACCGGTTGCGCCGGCGTCATGATCGCGCGCGGCTCGCACGGCCGGCCCTGGATCTTCGTCCAGGCCCGCGCGGCGCTCGCGGGAGAGCCGGTTCCCCCCGAGCCGGACGCGAGCGAGCGCTTCCGCGTCGTACTCGAGCACGCCCGCAACGCGATCGCCTACGAGGCGGACGAGGGCCGCGCCATGCTGGAGTTCCGCAAGCACCTCGGCTGGTACACGAAGGGCCTGCCGGACGGCCGTACGCTGCGCCAGGAGCTGTTCTCGGTGACGTCGCTGTCCGACGCCGAGGAGCTGCTCGGCCGCTACCTGGCCGAATACGACGACCGGTCCCGCCGGCCGTTGCACGCCACCCGGCCGGCCGCGTAGGTGGAAGCCGAGCGCGTTTCCGCCCTGTTGGAGGAGGTCGCCCGCGGCGAGATTGATCCCGCGGCCGCCGCCCGCCAGCTCGCCTGGCTCCCGGTCGAGGCGCTCGGTTCCCCGCGCGGGGTATTCGCGCGCGTGGATCACCATCGGGTTTTCCGGCAGGGCCAGCCCGAGGTCGTCTTCGGGCAGGGCAAGACCCCCGGGCAGGTCGTTTCCATCTGTCGCTCGCTGGCGGCCGGGGAGCGTGGATTCCTCGTGACGCGGCTGGAGCCCGAGACGGCGGGCGCTCTCTCGGCGGAGTTCCCCGACGTCGAGGTCGGCGCACGCGCGCGCGTCGCGTACCTGCCTCCCGCTCGGCGCCAGCCCCCGTCTCCCGCCGGTCCAGTGCTCGTCCTTTCCGCTGGAACCGCGGACGAACCCGTGGTCGAAGAGGTCGTGTTCACCTGCCGCGCCCTCAACGACCCCGTGCGCGAGGTCCGCGACGTCGGCGTGGCCGGGCTGCACCGGCTGCTGGACGCCCGCGACGCGTTCGACGGAGCTTCCGTCGCGATCGTGGTTGCGGGCATGGAGGGGGCGCTCCCGTCCGTGGTGGGGGGTCTCGTGGACATTCCCGTCGTCGGCGTCCCGACGAGCGTCGGATACGGCGCAGCGCTGGGAGGGTTGACGGCGCTGTTCGCGATGCTCACGAGCTGCGCCGCCGGGATCACCGTCGTGAACGTCGACAACGGCTTCGGCGCGGCCTCCGCCGCGTCGCGGATCCGCCGGCAGATCGCCGGCGCTCCGCACCGGGCGCCGGAGCCCGAGGAGGGCGCTGGACCCCCAGCCACGGTCCCGTCGAACGGAACGGCGCCGTGACCCCGCGGCGCCCGCCCGCGTCGCTGTGGGCGGTGGGCGCCGCGCTCGCCGCGGTCTACCTGCTGACGCTGGTCGGGGGGGCCGCGCCCGGGCTCGTGCTGGGGGTGACGGGAGCGGCGGCCGGCCTGGCGCTCGCGACCGCGTTCGCGCGCTCGTCCGTCCCCCGGTGGCCCGCTTTCGCGAGCGGCTTCATGGGCCTCCACCTCGCGAGCTGGGCGGGCGGCGCGGTGGGGACAGCGGGGCTAGCGGCGTGCGGCGGATGGGCCCTGGCGCTCGGCCTGGAGCTGCGCCGCGAGCCGCGCGCGCACGTAGTGGCGGCGGGCGCGTTCGCGGCGGTGGCGCTGGCGTGGGTTTTTGGACACGCCGGCGGCGCCCAGAGCGCCGGGCTGGCGACCGCCGTCACGCTCGGGCTGGCCGCGGGGGCGGCCCTGTCCGTCCGGGCGCTGGAGGGACCGCCCCGACCGCAGGAGACCCGCACGGAGCCGGCGCACCAGGGGCGCTCGGGGTCGGCCGGGGACGCACCCGCGCTGGCGGCGGTGTCCGGTCACCCGAAGCCCGCGGGCGGCACCGCCGGCGACGATGCCCCGATCGGGCTCGAGCGTACGCTGCGCGCGCTGCGGTCCGAGCTCCGCAGCGGACGCGCGGTCGTCTGGTCCGTGGCGCCGGAGGAGCGCCTGGCCACCGCGAGGGTGGCCGAGGGAGGTCCGCCCCCGCCCGTGACCGGCGTCGAAGGCGATCCTTTGCTCTGGGCCGCACGGGAGCGGGCCGCGCTACGCGCCGACCGTCCGCCCCGCTGGGCCCCCGACGCCGGCGCCGCGGGCATCGCTTACGCGGGCGACATGGAGGGGCTGGTTTCGGTGCTGACGCTGGAGTTCCGCGACGCGGCGCTCCTGCCCGATCTGCCGGCGCTGGAGCACGCCGGCGCGCGCGTGGCGGCCGCGCTGCGGTTGGAGGCCGCCGAGGACGAGGCCGGGTTGCGCGTGCGGCACGCGGCCGCCGTGCTGGACGCCACGCGCCGCATCGCGAGCCGCCTGAACCCAGGGGAGATCGCGCTGGAGCTGTGCGGCGCGGCCGTGTCGCTGGTCGGCGACGGCGCCGCTCTGGCGAGCTGGAACGGGGAAGGCGGGACGATTCTCGGCAGCGCCGGCGAGCTGGGCGGTCCGCGGGAGGGCGACGCGCTCGTCGCGCCGGAGTCGCAGATGGCCATCGCCGCGCGCTCCGGTGCGCCGCTGCGACGCTCCCGCGGGGGTCGCGGGGATGGTCCGCCCGTGGCCGGACCGGGCGAGCGCTGGGCGGCGCCCTGGCGCGACCTCGTCGTCTTCCCGCTTTCCGAGCCGGACGGCGCCCCGGTCGGTGTGCTCGCCGTCTGGGCGAGGGAGGCCGGTGGCCTGCGCGAGGAGGGCCTGCGGTGGCTGGAAGGCGTGTCCGGCGTCGCCGCGGCGCAACTGCGAAACGCCGAGCGCTACGGGGAGCTGCGCGCCGAGGCCGAGTTCGACGAGCTCACCGAGCTCCTAAACCGGCGCGCCTTCGACCACCGGTTCGACGTGGAGGTAGCCCGCTACGAGCGGTACCAGAGGCCCCTCGCGCTGCTCCTCGCGGACCTCGACCACTTCAAGGACGTGAACGACCGCTACGGGCACGAGGCCGGGGACCGCGCCCTGGTCGCGGTCGCGCGGGCGATCTCGACCGCCGTACGCGGCGCCGACATCCCAGCACGCATCGGCGGAGAGGAGTTCGCCGTGCTGCTGCCCGAAACGCGCCTCCGGGCAGCCGCGGAGGTCGGCGAACGCCTGCGCTCGGCGGTGGCCGGCCTCGATTTCCGCCACGGCGACGTCGCCATTCCCCTGAGGGTATCGGTGGGCGTCTCGGCGTGTCCGGACTGCGTGGGGCGTGCGGAGGCGTTGCGCAAGAGCGCGGACGAGGCCCTGTACGCGGCAAAGCGTGCCGGTCGCGACCGGGTCGCCGTGGCCCCCACGCCCCGGATCCCGGAGCCCGGCCCGGGGTAGTGGGTGAAGTCGCCCGGATCCGTCCGGGCGTCACGATCGACGGGCCGCACCTGGCTTCGACGTGTCGTGTGAGGAAGGCGTTGCGTGTCGAGGTTCCGCGCCTCGTAAAAAACCGGAACAACCTACAAGTGCCAACGATAACCTGGCGCTGGCTGCGTAACTAACCTTACCAGCCTGTCCCGCGGCCGACCCGGCCCGAGGTGGGAAGCGGGGCATCGACAAATCGGGCTTGGCCGCAGGCGTCGCCACGCCGCCCGCGGTGAGACGTAGTGGCTGGCTCGACCTGAGGCCGTCCGCTGGCCGACGATAGAGCGAGAAAAAGCAACAGCGGTCTACACACGTAGACGCGCCTTCGGAGCGCTTCGCGGACGGGGGTTCGACTCCCCCGCGGTCCATGCCCGTGAAGGACTCGAACGCCGCCCGGGCCCTCGGCTCCGGGCGGCGTTTCTGGCGAGTGCCGGGCCGCGCCCCTCGCCGATGAAGTCGACGAAGTCGGCGGGTCGACGCGCCCGGAGCCGAGCTCGGACTCCTTGCGAGCCGTCGCGAGGGGTCAAAGCGCCTCGAGAGCTTCGACGCACGCCGCTCGGTAGGGTCCACCTCCCGGCGATGAGCCGAGCGCATCCCTTCCGCGCCGGTGGTCGCCGTCGGACGAGAATCCGACGTCGATTCCCTGTTGGTACACTAGATGTGGTATATGTCCGTCATTCGCGACACGACATATTGGGCCGGCGCCAACCCCGCGGAGGCGCGTTAGTTTTGTGATCCGCATTTGTGGACCACCCCGGGGGGAGGCGGGCTCGTCGGTGTCCAGCGAAGACAGGTTTCTCGAGCTGTTGTGGCGGTATGGCGCCCGGCGTGTGAAGGCGGTGGCCTTCAGGCCCAACCGCTCCACGATCTGGTCTCTGACTCGTCGCGGGACGGTCCTGAACCTCCACGAGGGGTACCGCGACGCTCCCGCTCGCATCGTCCGCGCCTTCGCGGTGATCGCGAAGGGGACGGGACGGCGGTCCCGCGCACATCGGGAGGCGAGCCGCGAGGTGCGCGAGTGGCCGGGGATCGAGGTGGCCCTACGCCGCGTGGCCGCGCGGCGCGCATCCGCGCGAAGTGGCCCTCGACGACCTCCGACTGCCCCCTGCTCCGGCACGTCGATGGAAAGGGAGGCTCTGCGCCGGCTGTACGACCGCCTCAACGAGACCCGATTCGACGGATTGCTGCCGGCCGACCTGCCGCTGCGTCTCAGCGCCCGCATGCGCTCGCGCCTGGGGCACATGATGCCAGGCCGCGAGGCGGGTCGGCGGAGGGTGGTCGAGATCGCCCTCAATCGCGACCTCATGATTCGGGAGAACGGCGGCGAGCGCGTGGACACGCTGCTCCATGAGATGGCGCACGCCGCGGCCTACCTGTACGACGGGGACGCGGGTCACGGGCCGGCGTGGCGGCGGTGGGCCCGACAGGTGGGCTGCGACGCCCGGGCGCGTGGGGACGGGACTATCCAGCCGCGTTGACGCCGACCGCCCACTGGCGACGGCGCCGGGTGTACCGGCGCAAAATCGCCGGCACACCAGCAGGTCGCTGAAGAAGGGGAGCGAGCCGCGTTCGGAGCGCCGTGCCGCCCCAACCCTACGGGAGCACTGCCCTTCTTCAGCGACCTGCTAGAAGACGTCGATCGTCACCTCCGGCCGGATCCTCCGCGGGTCCTCGCGGATGGCCGCGATCACCGACTGGAGATCCGTGATCGTCTTCAGCAGCTCGTCGTACAGGACCGGGTCGGTCGCCATCCGTCCGAGCGTGCCCTCGCCGGCCTCGATCCGTCCCAGCACCACGGAGAGCGACGCCAGAGCCGTGTCCGCGGCGTGCGCGCTCGCGAGCAGGCCGAGGTAGAGGGAATCGCTCGCGACCAGGCGGCCCAGCGTGCCTTCCCCCGCCTCGATGCGCGCGCTCAGCGTGTCGAGCCGGCCCAGCGTCCCGACGAGGCGCTCGTAGA
>DATKCH010000119.1:0-20678 GCA_035513295.1 Longimicrobiales bacterium | reverse complement strand
TCCTACGGGCTCGTGACGCAGCCGCCCGACTTCCGCTTCTTCTTCGACACCACGCTCGGAGACTCGCTGCGCACCGATATACGGGTCCAGGGCAATCCGGAGCTGACGTTCGAACGGGGGACCGCCTACGAAGTCGGCGTCGACCACCTGTTCGGGGAATCCGTCGCCGTGGGGATCACCGGCTTCCGGAAGGAGCTCGGAAACCTCGCCACCGGAGACCTGAGCTTCGGCGGCGACGCGCAGCGGCGCTTCACGACCGGAGACTTCGGCACGGTGAACGGCGTCGAGCTGGCCGTACGCGCCCGCTGGGGGCTCGGCCGGGTGACCGCGGGCTACGCGCTGCAGAAGGCCGAGGGGGTGTCCACCGGCGTGCTCGGGGATACGCTCATCGACGGCGACGAGGAAAGGATCGAGCGGCCGCTCGCGTTCGACCGGCGCCACGCCATCGACGCCGCGGTCTACCTGGGCCGGTCCTCGGGCGCCGACGCCGTCGCGTGGGGCGGCGCGGTGTTCGTGCAGGCCAGGAGCGGAACGCCGATCCTGGGCATCGACCCGGCAGCCGGGTTCGGGACGGAGGACCGCTTCCTTCCGTGGACCGCCGACTTGCGCGCGCGCGTCTCCTGGTCCTTCGACGACCTGGGGGTCTGCTCGCGCTGCTCGTGGAGGGTCGTGGCGGAGGGTCGAAATCTCCTCGGACGGGAGAACCAGCTCGCCGTCAGGCGCTCCACCGGCACGCTCTCGCCTTCGAACGCGGAGGTCTTCGGGCCGAGCGCGGACGGGCTTGCCGCGCCGATCCCGCGCGAGTCCCCCCGCTACAGCGAGCTCGGCGACCTGAACCGCGACGGCCTGATCGACGCCGACGAGTACGCCCGCGTGCGGCTGGCCGCCTCGCTGGACCGGTTCGACCCGAGCCTCTTCTTCGGAGAGCCGGTGCAGGTGCGGCTGGGCCTGGAGCTGTCCTTCTGATGGCGCGGCTCGCGGGCTCCGGACGACGCGCGAGGGCCAACGCGTGTCCGGGAGGCGCGGCGTCCGCGCTGGTGCTCGCGGCCGCGCTGGGCGGGTGCCGCGACGCGCCGGAACCCTTCGACGCGGCCGACCGCGGGCCCGCTGCTACCGGCACGGCGCGCCTGACGTACTCGACGACCGACGAGCACGCGCCGGCCTGGTCGGCGGACGGTTCACGGATCGTGTATTCCGCGCCCGGCTTCGCTCCCTTCCCCGAATCGGAGGGCCTCCTGCTTTCGATTCCCGCGGGCGGCGGCGCTCCGGCCGAGCCCCTGCTTCCGACGCTCCAGATCGGGACCATGAACCCCGGGGTGCTCACAGCTCCCGCGCTGACGACGGACGGCGGCCGCGTGGTGTTCCTCCAGATCCTGCGTCTGCTGTCGTCGGAGGCGTGCGCCCCGCCTCCCTTCCCGGTCGCTTGCGACGGCCAGTTCGCCGTCCTCGCGCCCATGCTCCTGCAAGGCCGGCTGCGGGTCCGGGAGATCGGCGGCGCCGCCGATCCGGCGGCCGATCCGGCGCTGGATCTGCGCCCGGAAGGCTTTTCCCGCGACGAGCCCGTGGGGCTGGTCGAGGTGCGGGTCCTGCGGGACTTCCCGTTCCAGCGGGCGATTCGCGTCGATGGGATCTACGAGGTCGGGCCGTCCTGGGATCCCGACGGCGGGACGGTCGCCTTCAGCGACGGGCGGCGACTCCTGCTGTGGACGCCGGGGAGCGATCCGGTCCCGATCGCCGGGACGGAGGGCGGGCTCTCGCCCGCGTGGAGCCCGGACGGCGCGTGGATCGCTTTCGCGCGCGAGGCGCTGCGGGATTCCACCGTCGTCACCTGCACGCAGTCGGGCGCCTTCGGGACCTTCTGCGAACTGACGGAGATTCTTTACGAGACCGACGGTCCCGCGATCGAACTCGTCCGGCCCGATGGATCAGACGGGAGGATCCTGAGCCTCGGCCGGGAGCCCGCCTGGTCGCCGGACGGGTCGCGCGTGTTCTTCGCGGCCGACGATGGAATTCGCTCCATCGGAATCGACGGCGGAGCCGAAGCGCTAGTACCGGCCACGGCGGGCGGTCGAGAGCCCGCCGTCTCCCCGGACGGCTCCCGGCTGGCGTTCACCCGCCGCTCGGGAAGCGGAGGGTTCGACCTCTGGGTGACGCCCATCCCATGAGGGGTGCGCGCGCGACCGCGTCGGCGCTGGTCTGGGCCGCGGCTCTGGCGACCGGCGCGTGCGGGGACCCCCTGCTCGTACTGGGCGACGTTCCCGGCACGATGCGGCTGGTCGCCGGAGTCCCGGACTCGGCGGGCACCGCGGTGGGCGCGACCCCGCTGGAGAGTCTGCTGGGAGGGCCTCGCGGCCTGGCGGCGGACGCCGAGGGCACCGTGTTCGTGGCGTCCCACGACACCAGGATGGTGCAGCGGTTCCGCGCCGGCGAAGCGTTCGAGGTCATCGCGGACGTGGGTACCTGCGCGGGCTCGCTCTGCATCGAGCGGCCGACGGCGGTGCTGCCCGACGGCCTCGGCGCGCTGTACATCAGCGACCGCGCGCACCACGCCGTGTTCCGCCTGAGCCCCGGCACGGGAACGCTCGAGCTCATCGCGGGCGACGGCTCGCAGGGCGTCTCGCCCGACGGCGTCACCGCCGCGGGTTCTCCGCTCGCCGTCCCGGCCGGCCTCGCGCTCGACCCGTCGGGCCGTCTCTACATCGCCGAGAGCGGCTCGGGCCGGGTGCGCCGCGTGGAGTCGGACGGCACGCTGCGCACGGTCGCGGGCTCGGGCGTGAGAGGTTCGGGCGGCGATGGAGGACCCGCCACCGCGGCTAGCCTGGGTTCTCCTTCCGGCCTGGCACTGCACGCCGGCGTCCTGTACATCGCGGACGCTCTGGAGCATCGCGTGCGCGCGGTCGATCTCGCCTCCGGCGTCATCGAGACGCTCGCCGGCTCGGGCACCGATGGGTTCGGGGGCGACGGGGGTCCGGCCCGGGACGCCGCGCTGCGCGCGCCGGCGGCGCTCACCGTGGCGCTGGATGGCAGGACGCTGTTCATCGCCGATACCGAAAACCACCGCGTGCGCAGGGTCAATCTCTCGACCGGCGTGATCACGACGTTCGCGGGAACCGGAGACACGGCGTTCAACGGGGACCTGATGGAGGCGGGCGGTACCTCCCTCAGCCAGCCGCGGGGGGTGGCCGCGACGGAGGCGGGACAGCTCTACATCGCCGACACCGGCCACCACGTGGTCTGGCGCACGACCATCGAGCGCTGATTCCCGGCGCGCGCGGTTTGCGACCGCGTCAGCCCTCCAGCAGTGCCCGCAATGCCGTTCCGCGGTGGCTCAGCGCGTCCTTCTCACGATTCGCCAGCTGCGCCATGGTGCGCCCATCGGGCAGCGTGAAGATCGGATCGTAGCCGAACCCTCCGTCTCCTCGCACGGAGATCGCGATCGAACCGGCGCAGGTGCCGATGGCCGACCGAAACCCCGGCCGCGGACCCGCGAGCACGGCCGCGCACACGTAGTACGCCCCGCGGGCCTCCGTCGGCGTGCCCTCGAGCAGCCGCAGCAACACGCGGTTGTTCGCCTCATCGGCGCCCGTGACGACCGGTTCGCCCTCGTCGCGCGCCAGCCGCCTCGTACGCACCCCCGGCCGCCCGCCGAGCGCCCGCACGCGCAGCCCGGAATCGTCGGCCAGCACCTGCCGTCCCGTCCGGAGCGCGAAATGGCGCGCCTTGGCGAGCGCGTTGCCCAGGAACGTCGGGGACTTCTCCAGGAGCTCTTCGGCCGGGTCCTCGGGAACCCCTGCCTCCTCGAGGGACTCGTGCGCGAGGGCCGGCAGGATGCGCCGGATCTCGGCGAGCTTGTGGGCGTTTCGGGTCGCGACGAGCAGGGGGGTTCCGGGCACGCTGGAAACGGGCGGGGGCAAGGACGCGGCTACACGCCCGCCAGCGCCGCGCGTTGCGTCGCGAGCAGCTCGCGGATGCCCGCCAGCCCGAGATCCAGCATGTCGTCCAGCTCCGAGCGGGAAAAGGACCCGGCCTCGCCGGTCCCCTGCACCTCGACGAGACCGCCCGACTCGAGCGCGACCAGGTTCAGGTCCACGTCCGCGGCGGCATCCTCGGTATACTCGAGGTCCAGGCGCACCTCGCCATCGACGACTCCGACGCTCACCGCGGCCACCAGTTCGCGCATCGGGGAGCGCGCGATGTCGCCACGTGCGACGAGCCACGAACAGGCCCGGGCGAGAGCCACGGCCGCGCCGGTGATCGCGGCCGTGCGCGTCCCTCCGTCCGCGGCGAGGACGTCGCAGTCGATGATGACCTGGCGCTCGCCGAGGGCCGAAAGGTCCACGGCGGCGCGCAGCGAGCGGCCGATCAGCCGCTGGATCTCCTGGGTCCGCCCGCGGGGCGCGGTGCGCTCGCGGCTGGTCCGGCGGTGCGTGGCGCGTGGCAGCATCGCGTATTCGGCCGTGACCCAGCCCTGCCCCGAGCCGCGGCGCCAGTACGGCACGTCTTCGGCGACGCTCGCGGTGCACAGCACGGACGTCGTGCCGAACGAGGCGAGGCAGGAACCCTCGGCGAACCGGGCGGCTCCTACCTCCAGCTCCACCGAACGGAGGGCGTCGGGCCGCCGCCCGCCCGGCCGGGTCACGACCCCGCCTCCTCGAGGCGCCGGATGAGCGACGTCGTGGAGCGCCCCTCCACCAGCGGGATCACGCGCACTTCTCCGCCCGCCGCCTCGACGTCCGCGCGCCCCGCGATCTCCTCGGCGGTGTAGTCTCCGCCCTTCACGAGGACGTCCGGCAGCAGCGCCGCCACCAGTTGCCGCGGCGTATCCTCGTCGAACACGGTGACCGCATCGACCGATTCCAGGGCGGCCAGGACGAGCGCCCGGTCGGACTCGCCGACGACCGGTCGTCCGGGCCCTTTCAGCCGGTTGGCGGAATCGTCCGAATTGACGCCTACCACGAGCGCGTCTCCCAGCGCGCGCGCGGCGTGCAGGTACTCCACGTGCCCCCTGTGAAGGAGGTCGAAGCAGCCGTTGGTGAACACGAGCCGTCCCTGCCGCGGCCGCCCGAAGGCCAGCAGGAGCGGCTCGCGCTCCAGGATCTTGGCGCGGGGGTCGCGGGAAGCGGACATCCGTGCGGTGGCTACCCGAGGCCCGTTCCGGCCGGCGTCCCCACGGCGCGCACGGCCCGCAGGATCTCGGCACCCCCCTCGGCGAGGAGGCGCTCGGCCAGCTCTTCCCCGACTTCGTCGGCGTCGGCCGGCGCTCCGTGCGCGCTTCCGCGCACGATCCGGTCGCCGTCCAGGGACGCGATCAGTCCCTCCAGCCTCAGGAGCCCCGGGCTCACGCGCGCCAGCGCCCCGACCGGGACCTGACATCCCCCTTGCAGGCGCCGCAGGAACGCCCGTTCCGCGGCGGTGGCGCGCGCGGTCTCGGCGTGGGTCAGGGACGCCAGCATGCTCAGCGCGCGCCGCGAGCCCGCTGCGCAGGTCACGGCCAGGGCGCCCTGCCCCGCCGCCGGAAGCCACTCCGGGGGCTGAAGGTGGGCGCCGATGCGCCCCTCGAGTCCGAGGCGTCGGAGCCCGGCCGCGGCAAGAATTAGGGCGTCGTAGCGACCGTCATCGAGCGCCCGGAGTCGGGTTTCGACGTTGCCGCGGATGTCCGGCGCCGAGACGTCCGACCGCGCCGCCAGGAGCTGCGCGCGGCGCCTGAGCGAGCTGGTCCCTACGCGGGCGTCGGGCGGCAGGTCCCTCATGCCGCGCGCGTCCTCGTCCCGGAACACGAGCACGTCCCGCGGGTCGTCCCGCTCCGGGATCGCGCCCAGGGCGAGGCCTTCCTGGAGGAGGGTCGGCAGGTCCTTGAGGGAATGCACGGCGGCCTCCGCGTCGCCGCGCAGCACCGCGTCGTCCACCTCCTTCGTGAAGAGGCCGCGGTCGCCGATCCGGGCGAGCGGGAGATCTGTGATCCGGTCGCCGGTCGTGCGCACGAGGACGAGCTCGACCTCGAGCCCCGGGTGCGCCGCGCGCAGGAGACCGGCGACCTGTTCGGCCTGCCGGCGCGCGAGGGAGCTGCCCCGGGATGCGAGGCGGAAGGGACGAGCGGTGCGGGCCGGCGAGCCTAGGGCGGGTCCTACCACTGCGACTGGGCCCCGTCGATGATCCTCTGGACGATGACCTCGATCGCCAGCCTGCGGCCATCCTCCGCGCTCTGCGTGTCGCGTTGCCAGACGCCCTCGCCCGACACCCCTGCGTCCTCCCAGAGGATGACGTTGCGTCCGACGTCCACGATCTGGATCTGGACTCCCAGGACGGTGCGGTTCTCCGACACGTCGACCGTCCGGCCGACGGTGCTGGGGGAGTACGTCTGCGTACCGTCGTCGTAGCGGTTGATCCTGCCGCGCACGATGGCGTCCGCCTGCTCCTGCGCGGCGAGACGGACGCCGAGCGCGCCGGGAAGCCGGTCCAGCATCTCCTCGCGGAGCTCTCTCGGCAGCTCCACCTGAGCGACGCTCCGCTCCAGCTCGAAGACCTCGATGTAGATCGAACGGACCTGCTGGGGGAAGCCGCCGCCTCCCTGGAATCCGTAGCACCCGGCCAGCGCCGCGGCCAGGACGGCGAAGCACGGGAGGGCCCGCAGGCGCTCAGAGACTCGGATCCCAGGTCTCATCGGGATGTCCCTCCACGGGCACGAGTTCCGTGACATCGATAACGAGCTCCACGAACGCCGGCCAGTCCCGGTAGCGCACGCTGGACGGTCGTCCGGCTCCGTCGACCGCCCGCACTTCCACGGTCATCCGCCCCGCGTTCCCGCCCGTCCACTCGGCGGCGCGCACGGCCGGCCCCTCCACCCGGTAGGACCAGCGCTCCTCTCCCCGGACGTAGCCGACCACCGTGGCGGCGCCCTCCGACCGGGTTTCCGCCAGCGCCGCCCCCGATGGCCTGCGCAGAACGCCGAGCACCGCCCAGAACAGTTCGGGCGGCGGCAGCGGAGCGGACCGCGCGCCGGGCGGTATCCGAAGGTCGTCGCCCACGAGCGCCGCCGCCAGGAAGAACTCGCCGCGCGGCCCGAACAGGTCAAGGCGGGCGTGCGCGGGGGCCGAGACCCGCGCGGCTCCCTCGCCCGAGAAGCGGGCATCGCGGTCACGGAGAGACCAGTCGAAGGTGGCGGTATACGCGCCGCGCAGCTCGGTGGCGGCGAGCGCCACTGCCTCCACGCCCTCATCGGGAGCGACATCGCCGGATGGTCCGGGTGCGCCGGCGCACGCCGACGCCACGCCGCAACAGATCACACCGGCGAAGAGACGGGCCCCACGGCGCGCGCCGATGGGGCCCGTCGGCGGGCGGGCCGGGGAGGCCTCGCTCAGAAGTTGAAGCCGAAGAAGAAGTCCACGAACCTGTCGTCGAACTCCTCGCCGAAGTCGAAGCGGACCGGCGGCAGCTCCCCGATCCGGAAGCGCTTGCCCAGGTCCAGCCTCAGCACGAAGGCCCCGCCGAAGGAGGTACGCAAGCCGAGTCCGTAGCTGCCCCACGTTCCCTCCGGTCGATGTCCCTCGACCCAGCTCTGGCCGATGTCCGTGAATGCGCCGCCCTGTACGCCCGGCAGGCGGATCGTCCCGAACGGGAAGCCCAGCGCGACGCCGTCGAGGATCGGGAAGCGCCATTCCTGGTTCACGAGCCAGACGCGCGAGCCGGCCATGGAGAAGCGTGGGTATCCGCGCATCGCGTGCGGGCCGCCGAGGACCGCGCGGCCGGGGATCTCCCCGTCGCTCAGGTATGCGTACCCCCGCAGCGCCCACGCGCTCCGGAGGGTGGTGCGGATGTAGCGCCGGTAGTCCAGGATGATCGAGTAGTTCTCCCCGACCGCGCTGCGAGTGACTTCGTTTTCCGTGACGTCGCTGATGGTCGTGCACGAGAAGCACGAGGTGAGGCCGAACGAAACCGCGTAACGCTCGCCGTCGATCGGTCCGGTCGGCAGCCACAACGTGTTGTCCTTGACGTACGACAGGACGTTGGTCGTCAGCAGGCCCCGCCGGGTCAGGTTGCGGATGTCCTCCCGGGTGTTCCGCCTCGTGAGTCCGAGGTCGAAGATGTCCGCCCGGTCGAGTCGCCTGCTCTTCTCCATGCCGACCTGCAGCTCCACCCGCGAGAAGCGCGAGAAGGGATACGCCGCGATGAAGAAGCCGCCGAACGACTCCTCCTCGAACTGGTTGAGCGACACGTCCTGGAAGAGGCCGCTGAAGCGGAAGATGCCAGCGCCGAAGTTGAGCCGGTGCGCCAGGTTCAGGTACAGCAGGCTGCCGCTGAAGCGGTCGATGAAGTCGCTGAAGTCATCGGCCTGGACCGCCGACACGCCGCCGAACAGGATGTGATCCCCCAGCATGTCCGACATCAGGAACTGGGCGCCCTGCGCCGAACCCAGGCCGGGCGCCACGAACCCCGACCCGCCGGCGAAGTCCAGGCCGATCTCAGACAGCGATCGGTAGGGTCGGCGTTCCGCGGCCCGTACCTCGGGGGCGGACAGATCATCCCACGTCCACCCCACGGGAAGCGCTTCCGGAGAGGTCGGATCCTCCCCATCGGCGCCGCGGCCTCCCGCGTCCGCGGGTGTTTCGTCGGCCGCACCGGGATGCGCGGCGGCCACTCCGGCCAGCCGTCCGTCCGCGCCGGAGGCAGCGCCGCCACGGGTGCCGAGTTGCGCCGCCGGATCGTGCGCGCTCTGCGGGTCGGCAGCGACCGCTCCCCCGTCCGCGAAGTCCCGGCGGTCGGGCTCGTCCAGACGCTCGCCGCGGGGCGCCATCGGAGAAAGGGGTCGCTCCGAGCCGAGCGGAGCGGGGTCGGCCTCGGCCGGTTCCCCTAGGGCCACCAGCGGCGCTTCCAGCTCCGACGCCTCGGCCAGCTCGTACTCGTAGATGCGCAGGCGGCCGTTGCTGTATCCCGAAAAGACCAGCCCCCGATCGTCCGGCAGCCAGTGCGGTTCCAGCGCCGCGCCCGCCATCTCCGAGACCCGTTCTCCGCTGCCGTTCCGGTCGACCGTATACAGGTCGAAGATCCCCCCGCGATCCGACGAGAACGCCACGCGAGTGCCGTCGTTGGACCAGCGCGGACCCCTGTCGATCCAGTGGCCGTAGGTGAGGTATCGGGTACGGCCGCTCTCCACGTCGTAGATGAACAGGTTCCGCGAGCCGTCCTTGCCGAACGCCGTGCGATCCGACACGAACACGATCTCCCGGCCGTCCGGCGACCAGTCAGCGTCCTCGTCCATGTACCGGTCGTCGGTGATCGCCCGGCGCTCCTGGGTCTCGAATTCGAGCACGTAGAGATCGGAGTACCCGGACGGGCTGAGCCCTTCGAAGACGACGCGCTCTCCGTCCGGAGCCCACGCCGGCGAGTTGATCCCGACGAGGTCGGGCCACTGGTAGCGTCCGACGGTTTCACGGGCATCGAGGTCGTACAGCACGAGCGCGTCCCGCTCGAGGTACCGCGCCGCCATGGCCACGACCCCGTGCTCGTTGACGTCGATCCGGGAATCGCGCTCGTGCAGTCGCTCGAACTCCGCGCTCCGCTCCCCTTCCAGGACGGTTCGGACGCCGCGCTCGCCGCGTCGGAGGTCCGTCATGTAGAGGTTCGTGTAGCCGTTCCTCGGAGAGAAGAAGAGCAGCCTGGGGATGGTGTCTCCGCGCGGCACCCAGATGGTCGGCATGTAGTTGGCGCCGTCGGTGATGACGGGGCGGGCCGCCACCTCCAGTGGGGCGCGGTCCGCGTAGAGCGGGAAGTGACGCTGTTCGAGCTCGTATTTCCACTCACGGCTCAGGACTTCCAGGTCGACTCCCAGGATGTGCGCGAGCGCCTCGTCGAAACTCTGGTACTTCCAGTAGTCCTCGTAGACGCGGACGATGTAGTCTTCGCCGAACCGCTCTGACAGGTATTTGTGCAACTCCGCGCCGAGCGGGTAGGACGCGAAGGAGTAGCTCGCGTTGAACTGACCGATAGTGGGCAGCCTGCCGTTCAGCACCACGTCCCTTATGAACAGATCGTCCTGCGTGGTCTGCTCCCCCGACCAGTATTCCCCGAGGCCTTCGCTGAACCAGTGGACGCGCTGCGGTGAGGGACGCCGGACCCGCGGATGCATCCGCTGGGTCTCCTCGATCTTGGAGAGCTGGAAGGCGTGCACCAGCTCGTGTCGCAGGGTCTTCCGGAACTGGTCGTAATCCCCACGGAACGGCAGCGCCACCCGGCGCTTCAGATACTCGGTGAAGCCGAGCACCCCCTCCGGTATGAACCCCGGAAAGATGTTGGTCTGCTCGAAGTGCTGGTCGGAAGCGTAGACGATCAGCGGGATGCGGCGGAAGGGATGATGCTGGAATTTGCGCTCGAGAAAGGAGTAGGACTCCTCGGCGTAGGCGAGCGTCAGCCGCGCTATCTCCTCTTCCTCGGGATAGTAGTACACGTCGACGTGCTCGCCCTCGAGTACCTGCCAATCGAAATTGACGTACTGGATCTTGTTCTTGCCGAAGGGCACCGTCTGGGCGCTCAGCGGTGGGGCAAGGGCGGCGGCGAGCGCCGCGGCGAGGACGGGAATCCTACCGTTCATGCGTCTCCAATCCGGGCTGCCGGCCCCGCTGGCCGGCGTCGTCGAACGGGGCGCCGTTCGAACGTACCGCCCGCAGTTTCTCCAGCAGGTCGCGCGGGAGCCGGCAAGGCCTGCCCTCCGGGTCCAGCGCCACGAGGGTGGTTTCCGCGCGCGCGAGAAGGCCGCGGGCCGGCTCTTCCGCGTGCAGTTCGTAGGCGAACGTCACCATCCTGGACTGCGCGCGCGCCACCCGCGTCACTACGCGCACCAGATCGTCATACCGCGCCGCGGCCACGTATCGAACACGCACCGCGGACACGGCCAGGCGCAAGCCCTCACGCTCCAGGTCCGCGTAGCTGCGGCCCAGGGACCGCAGCAGATCCGTCCGGCCGACTTCGCACCAGACCAGATAGTGCGTGTGGTAGACCAGGCCCATCTGGTCGGACTCCGCGTACCGAACGCGCACGTGCGTCGTATGTTCGCGCCCCACGGGCCGTGCGGAATCGACGTCGGAGCGCACCCCATCCACCAGTCGAGCGTCGCCCGGTCACGTTGGCGTCGCGAGCGGTGCTCCCGCTCGCTCGGCAGGCACCGCACCCGGGAGACGCTCCACTAGGAGAACGGTGTGGCGTCCGAATCCGTGACAGGCGTCCGGAGATCGTTATCGCCCTCCAAGCAGAAACCGGAGGGGGAGCCCTGTCAAGCTTCCGGAAGCCGGCTTCCGCGGTTGTCCGGCCGCGCTCGAGCGCCCTACATTCGCCGCCCATGCCGGCCGAATTCATCGCTTCCGACGTCCACCTCGGCGCCGTTCCGCGCGCGACCGAGCGACGCTTCCTCCAATTTATTGAACACGTGGGCGCCGAGGGAGTTTCCCTGCTCCTCAACGGCGATCTGTTCGATTTCTGGTTCGAGTACGGTTCGGTCATACCGGGCGGGTACGTCAGGGTTCTCGGCGCGCTCGCGGCCGTGGTCGATGCGGGCGTCGAAGTCACCTTCGTGGGAGGCAACCACGACGCCTGGGGCGGTCGGTTCCTGGAAGAGGAGATCGGCATGCGCGTCCTCGATGGGCCGGCGACTCTCTCGATCGCGGGGCGTCCGGCGCTCGTGGCGCACGGCGACGGCCTGGGACCGGGCGATCTCGGCTACAAGGCCATCAAGGCGGTCATCCGGAGCCGGCCCGCGGCGTGGGCGTTTCGCGCGCTCCATCCCGAGCTGGGCGTCAAGCTCGCACGCTACGTGTCGAAGACCGAGCGCCGGCACGCACCCGACACGGACTATACCGCGGCGCGTTCCGACGCGCTGCTCGAGTGGGCGGTCGAGCGGCTCGCGCGGAGCCCGGAACTCGGCTGGGTCGTGTGCGGACACGCCCACGCCCCGCGCCTCGAGGAGGTGGAGCCCGGACGCTGGTACGTGAACGCGGGGGACTGGATCACCCACGACAGTTACGTGCGGATCGACGAGGGCGTTCCCGCTCTCCGGAGCTGGGACAGGACCGACCGCTAGCGGATCGCCGGATCCTCTTCGGGCGCCCACAGGACGACCCGGCCGAGCGGCCAACCCACGAAGCGCGTCCCGACCTCCCGGAAACGGCCCGGCGAATCGCTCACGAGGAACTCGTGCTCGGGCGGCTCGGGATCGGTGCGCGCGAGTCCACGCTCGAGCAGGATGCGCTGGATCTCCGCGGCGGTCTCGGCGCCCGAGTCCACGAGCGCGACGCCCGGACCCATCGCCTCCTGGATCAGGTCGCGCAGAATCGGATAGTGCGTGCACCCCAGGATAGCGACGTCCACGTCCAGATCCCGCAGCGGCCCGAGGTAGTGCGCCGCGATCAGCCGCGCCGCCTCGTGATCGGCGAACCCCTCCTCGGCGAGGGGCACGAACAGGGGACAGGCCTGCGCGTAGACCCGCACGTCGGGGAGCAGCTCGCGCAGCCGGCGATCGTACACCCCCGAAGCGACCGTGCCGATGGTTCCCAGCACGCCGACGCGGCCGGTGCGGGTCGCGGCGGCGGCCGCGCGAGCGCCGGGGTCGACGACGCCGATCACGGGGATCTCGAGGTCCTCGGCGAGCGCGTCCGCCGCGTGGGCGGTGGCCGTATTGCAGGCCACGACGAGCGCCTTCACGCCCCGCCCCACCAGCAGCTCGGCGGCTTCGCGCGAGTAGCGCCGGATCGTCTCGGGAGACTTGGGGCCGTAAGGAACGCGCGCGGTGTCGCCGAAATAGACGATCGCTTCCCCAGGCAGCGTCCGCAGGAGCTCCCGCACGACGGTCAGACCGCCGATCCCGGAGTCGAAGACGCCTACCGCACGGCTGGCCACCTCCGTCATCTTCGCCTGCGCAGCGGCACGTGAACCCCGAGCCGCAACCGGGTCTCGCCCGACCGCCGGACCGGCTCCACGTCCACCTCGGCCGGGAAGTCGGCGAGGTGCGCGGCGACGAAGGCGTCGATGCCGCTCGCGATGATCCAGAATCCCGCCCACACCATCCAGTCCTCGCGCTGCTGCCGGCGCGCCGAGGAGAGTCGGGTGAGCCGGGAGGCCTCGGGATCGGCGGCCGCGAGGATCTCCAGAGTGTCCGGATTTTCCTCGAGCACTCGCTGCAGCGCCGTATCGGCCAGGGCCTCGAGCTGTATCGAATCGCGCGCCGCGTCCACCGCTCCGTCCCTCCGCTCGCGGGTGTCGCCCAGGCGCCGGAACGTCTTCACGACCATGTACGTGTTGATCCCGTGCACGGCCATGTACACGAAGCCACGGCCGCCGGACCCCGCGTGGAACTGACCCCACCCGGGAAGGACCATCGAGCGCGCCAGCGCTCCCCCCGGGCTGGGGCCGCCCAGGCCCGGCGTGAGCGTGTCGGCGGCCTGCGGGGCCGTGTCGGCGGGGGCCTGCGCGGCAAGCGGGGCGCACGGCGCCAGCGCCAGCAGCATCGCCAGCGGCCCGAACCGCCAGCCGGGGCGCCTCCTCACGTAGTCCGCTCCGGCGCGATGACGCGGAGCGCTCCCGGAAGAACCTCGACGTCGAGCTCGCGCGCGCCCGGGGGCTCGCGCAACTCGCCGTCGAGCTGGAAGAACAGGTCAGCGTGCCCTCGCGCCGCGACGTGCACCCGCCGCGCCCGCCCCAGCGCCACGCGCGGGTGGACGCCGTGGGCGCCGCGCAGCAGGCGCACCATGATCCGGGCGATGCCTAGCAAACCGACTTCCTCCACGATACAGGTGTCCAGAAGGCCGTCGTCCGGGATGGCCGACGGACACACGTAGAAGCCACCTCCGATGCAGCGTCCGTTGGCGATCGCGATCATCATCACGTCGCGTTCGATGGCGACGCCGTCCAGTCGAAGCTCGAGCGGGACCGGACGAAAGCGCCGCAGGGCTCGCAGCAACGCAACGCCATAGGACGCCACGCCGGGCATGCGTTCCAGGCGCTCCAGCTGACGCACGACTTCCACGTCGATCCCGGTGCCCATGGCGTTGACGAAGGTCTCCTCGCCTCCGGGCCAGCGCGCGAGGCCGACGTCCCAGACGCGCGTCGTGCCCGCGGCGATCAGGTCGAGCGTACGGCGGACGTCGCCGTCCACGCCGAGCAGCTTCACGAAGTCGTTGCCGGTTCCGGCCGGCACGACGCCCAGCGCGGGCCGGCTGGCCGCGTCCGCCCCCGACCCCATCAGCCCTTCCGCGACCTCGTGCACCGTGCCGTCTCCCCCCAGCGCCACGACGGCGCCGGCGCCGGCGCGCGCGGCGACGAGCGCCAGATCCGTCGCCGCGCGCGGCGCGGTGGTCTCGTGCACGTCCACGGTGAGTCCCCGGTCCCGGAGACCGGCGGCGGCGGCGGAACCCACGCGCGCGGCGCGGCCACCGGCCGCCCTGGGATTCACGATCAGGACGATCGGGCCGTCCACCGCGGCGACGCTCAACCCCGGTCCTCGAGCGCCCCGGATACCTGTGCGTGCGCCACGTCGCCCGTGAAGCCCCTGCGTTCCAGCCACCAGCGGGCCCGCCGATAGAGGCGCTCGCGCGTCTCCTCATCGCCCGCCCGGGCGCGCGCGACCTCTCCCGGAGCCTGACGCGACAACCAGCCTCGGGTGGCCTGACGGGCGAGCTCCCCCTCCTCCAGCCCCTCGTCCGCCAGCACGCGCGCGACCGCCGCTTCCGCGTCGCTCTCGCTGACGAGGCGCCCCCGCAGCTCCAGGACCAGGGCGCGGCGGCCGCGTGGGCGCCGCGCGATCCTGCCCCGGACGTAGCTCTCGGCGTAGGCGGCGTCGTCGACGAGGCCGGTCTTCGCGAGGCCGTCCGCCACTTCCGCCGCCAGCTCGGCGGCGTGCCCGCGCCGAACCAGCCCGCGCACGAGCTCGCCGCGCGAACGCCCCCGGTGGTCGAGCAGGCGCAGGGCGTCGTCACGCGCCCGAACGCGCGCGTCCAGGCGCTCCCACGCCTCCACGTCGCCGCGCCCGTACGTCTGGCCGGATCGCGGTCCGGTCTCGCGCATGGTCGCGGCGGTCAGCGTCAGCTCCAGGCCGTCGTCGAAACGAAGGCGCGCCTGGGTTCGACGCGGGTTCCACTCGATATCCGAAAGCCGCACGAAAGCTCCTCCCGTTCCCTTGCCCGAGGCGGCAGGCGGGGACGTGTGGGAATCGAACCCACCCGGCGGGGGTTCAGCCCGCCACACGCGTTTTGAAGACGCGGAGGGCCACCAGACCCCATCCGCCCCCGGTGTTTCTACCGCGGCCCCCTGAGCTGATTCTGCCTCTCCCATCGCCGCGCTGCCAGACCACGCCCGGCGACGCGCGGCCGTGGGGCCTTACAGTGGGGAACTCGGCGGCGCGAGCGCGAGGTCGGCACGCGCATCCTTCCCCGTTCCGGGAGGCAGCGACCAGTCGAGCGGGTCGCGCCCGCGATCGGCGAGAGCACGGTTCGCGCGCGAGAAACACGAGCTTCCCAGGAACCCGCGCCTCGCCGAAAGCGGCGACGGGTGCGCGGTTTCGATGACGATGTGACCGGACCCCCCCAGCAGAGGCGCCTTGGCGCGCGCGTGGCGCCCCCAGAGCAGCACGACGGAGGGCGCGGCGGCGGCCGCCAGAGAGCGAATGACCGCATCGGTGAAGCGCTCCCACCCCCAACCGGCGTGTCCGCCGGCGCGTCCGGCCGGCACCGTCAGCACGGTGTTCAGGAGGAGGACGCCCCGGCGCGCCCAGGCCGAGAGATCGCCGTGCCCGGGCGGCTCCGCCCCTACGTCGCGCCGCAGCTCGAGGAAGACGTTGCGCAACGACGGTGGCACGGGAACCCCGCGCGGTACCGAAAACGCGAGCCCGTCCGCCTGCCCCGCCCCATGGTAGGGGTCCTGTCCGAGGATGACCACGCGGACCCGGTCCCTCGGCGTCAGCTCCAACGCGCGAAAGATCCGGCCGCGATCCGGAAAGACCGGCTCAGGAAACCCGGCCAGCGCGTCGTCCAGGCGCCGGAAGTATGGCTCGGTGGCCTCGCGGGTGAGGTCCGGCCACCCGCGCGGGACTTCCGGCAGCCAGCGACGCGCCGACATCGTATGGCGGGCGCCTCAGGACGTGAAGAAGGGGTTGTCTCCGCTGGCGTGGTCCGTAACGTCGTGCACGCCGAGGATTTCTGGCACCGCCTCGCGGATCATCCGCTCCACCCCCCGCCGCAGCGTCATCTGGGACAGCGAGCACCCCTGGCAACCGCCCGCCATCTCGATCAACGCCACGTTCTCGCGCACCTCGCGCAGCGTGATCCGGCCGCCGTGGGCGGCGACACCGGGGTTGACCTTCTCGTCGATGACCCGCTGAACCCTCTGCGCGAGTGAACCCTCCGGCGCCTGGGCGACTTCGCGGGCGCCGTCACCGGGGCGGACCTGGAACCCGGACGAGTCGGGGCCGTCCAGGAAATCGATGATGACTTCCTCCGACCCGCCGGCGTCCAGAAGCACGCGGATTCCGCCCGACTCGAGCAGACGGTCGTCCTCGCTTCGAGAGTCGAGGTCGACGATGGCGAGATCGTAATCCGGCGCGAGGGGGCTCCCCCCGGCGGGCGTCAGCCGCAGGCACGCCTCCTCGTCCAAATGGTCGAT
The DNA here is from genome assembly GCA_035513295.1 of Longimicrobiales bacterium. Taxonomy (GTDB): domain Bacteria; phylum Gemmatimonadota; class Gemmatimonadetes; order Longimicrobiales; family RSA9; genus DATHRK01. The sequence goes on along the minus strand of DATKCH010000119.1, from coordinate 4,040 downwards.
CAGCCGCGCCAGCCGCTCCCGCGCGCTTTCGGTGATGTGGATCACGTCAGGCCCCTAGCGTCGCGACCGCGTCGATTTCCACGAGCGCGCCCTTGGGCAGTGCCGCCGCCTCGACCGTCGAGCGGGCGGGGCGATGGTCGCCGAAATGGCGCGCGTAGACTTCGTTCATCGCCGCGAAATCGCCCATGTCGGCGAGAAAGACCGTCGTCTTCACGACGCGGTCCAGGCCCGAGCCCCCGGCCTCCAGCACCGCGGCCAGATTCCGCAGCACCAGATCGGTCTGCTGCCCGACGTCGCCTCCCGCCATCTCCATCGTCCCTGGGTCGAGCGGGATCTGGCCCGCGGTGTACAGGAAATCGCCGGCGGCGATCGCCTGACTGTACGGCCCGATCGCGGCGGGCGCGCGGTCCGTCTCTATTCGCTTCGGTCGGTTCATTCGGGGTTCTCCGGTTCGTCGCGTCTCGCCCCCGCGGGCTCTGCCCGTGCCCTTCGAGCCGCGGCAGCGGCGATTTCCTCGACGGTGACCGTCGCCACGCCGGCCTTGCCTACCTGGACGCCGGCCGCCTGGTTGGCGAGGGTCGCCGCGTCCCCTACCCCGAAGCCGGCGCCGAGGGCCGTCGCGAGCACGGCGGTAACCGTGTCTCCGGCTCCGGAGACGTCGTAGACCGAGCGGGCGACGGTCGGAATCGTGCGACTCGAGCCGTCCGCGGCCGAGAGCGCGATCCCCTCGTCGCCGAGCGTGACGACGAGGTACTCGCAGCCGAGCCGCGTCCTGGCGTGGCCCAGCCATTCGGCGTCCAGCGGGCGGACCGTCTCCCGCAGCGCCGTCTCGAGTTCCAGTCGGTTCGGCTTGAACACGGTCGCGCCTTCGTAAGCGAAGAAGTTGCGCGCCTTCGGGTCGACGACGACGGGCAGCGAGCGCTCGCGGGCGAAGCTCATCGCCGCGCGGATCGTCGTGCCCGTCAGGGTGCCCTTGTCGTAGTCCTCGATCGCCACCGCGTGGATCGGCCCGCGAACCTCGGCCAGCGCCGCGACCAGCCGCTCGGCCACCTCCGGGCCGATCTCATGGTCGCACTCCCGGTCGTAGCGGGCGACCTGATGCCCGCGCACCAGCACGCGGGTCTTGACGCTCGTCGGCCTTTCGGGATCGACGACCAGGCCCGACGCGTCGATACCCGCGCGCCGCAGCTCACCGACCAGAAGGGCCCCCGCATCGTCCGCGCCGACGCAGGCGACCACCGAGCAGTCCGCGCCCAGGGCGCGAACGTTGGCGGACACGTTGGCGGCACCCCCCAGCGCGCGCCTCTCGCCCTCCACGCGGACCACCGGCACGGGCGCCTCGGGTGAGATGCGGAACGCCGCGCCGTCCAGGTAGACGTCCAGCATGACGTCCCCGATGACGAGCACGCGCACGTCGCGGGCGCGTCTCGCGAACTCTCGAACCAGGTCGCTCGGGGGGTGCGGCATAGAGGGGGTTGCCGGTATACTTGCCGCCGCTCTTCCGGCCGGCGGTCTGGTCGCGGCGGGAAGCTACCTCCGACCGTCTATGGTGGCAAAGCAATCTTCGTCCTCCGCGCCCCCTCCCGAGGGGTTCATCGTCAGGAACGTCGATGGATGGGTCTTCGGGACCGCTCGCGGCGTCCAGCGCTACGCGGTCCTCGGAGGGCGCGCGCTGCGCTTCATGTTCGCCCGGCCCTTTTACGCCAGGGACGCGGTGATCCAGATGGACAAGATCGGATTCGGGTCGTTGCCGATCGTCACGCTGACCGGACTCTTCACCGGCATGGTGCTGGCCCTTCAGAGCTCGGTCGAGCTGTCGCGCTTCGGCGCCGACATCTTCATCGGGAATCTCGTCGGCGCGTCCATGATCCGGGAGCTGGGCCCCGTCCTCGCGTCGCTCATGGTCGCGAGTCGAGCCGGGTCCGGGATCGCGGCCGAGATCGGGTCCATGCGCGTGACGGAGCAGATCGACGCGCTGCGCTCCTTCGGCACCGACCCCATCAAGAAGCTCGTGACGCCCAGGCTGCTGGCCGCGCTGGTCGTGATGCCCATGCTCGCGGTCGTGTGCGACGCCTTCGGGATCTTCGGCGGTATGCTGGTCGCCGTCTTCTCGCTGGGGGTGCCGCCGGACGCCTACCTCAGGGGCGTCTGGGGAACGCTCGCCGAAAGCGGCTTCATGCTGTTCATCGTGCCCAGGGACTTCGTCGGGGGTCTGCTGAAGCCTTTCGTATTCGGTGGCATCATCGCGCTTACGGGCTGCTATTACGGGCTCTACACGACCGGCGGGACCGAAGGCGTCGGCCGCTCGACCACGCAAGCGGTCGTCACGGCGTCGGTACTCATCCTGGCGGTAGACTACTTCCTCACCCAGGCCCTACTGGCCGTGCTGCCTCCCCTAGGCTGATGGCCACCCGTGAAGAGCACGTGCGCGCGATCCGCGACGAGCTGGACGGGGACGCCATCGCCCGATCCGGCGAGCCGCAGGAGGTGATTCGCCTCGAGGACGTCTCGCTCACCTTCGAGCGTCCCGTGCTGGAGGGCGTGAGCTTGCACGCCAATCGAGGGGAGACGCTCCTGGTCGTCGGCGAATCGGGCACGGGCAAATCCACGATCCTGAAGCTGATCCTGCGCCAGCTCCTGCCCGACGAGGGCAGCATCTACGTATTCGGCAGGGAGATCACCGACCTTACCTTTGACGAGGCGCTGGATATGCGACGCAGGATCGGCATGGTCTTCCAACACGCGGCGCTGTTCGATTCGATGTCGGTATTCGAGAACGTCGCGTACCCGCTCCGCGAGAACACCGACTTCGACGAGGAGAAGATCGTGGACACCGTCCGCGAAAGACTGGAGTTCGTGGACCTCGACCCGGACCAGGTGATGCGGCAGCTTCCCAGCGAGCTGTCGGGCGGCATGCGGAAACGCGTCGGCATCGCGCGCGCGATCGCCACCGACCCGGAGCTCGTGCTGTACGACGAGCCCACATCCGGTCTGGACCCGCTCACGGTCGGCACGATCAACACGTTGATCCGGAAGCTGCAGCGCGAGCTGGGCGTCACGTCCATCCTTGTGAGCCACGACATCCGCGCGGGGTTCCGGGTGGCGTCGCGCGTAAACCTGCTGCGCGAGGGCAAGATCGCCTTCCGCGGTTCGCCGGAGGAGATGGTGGCCGCCGACGACTCCTACATCAACGAATTCCTGAGCTGACGACCGCATGAGTTCCAGTTCCGTCGGGCGCGAGGGCTACCGGGCGCGGCAACTCCGGGTGGTCGCGCTGGCCCTGGTCGCCGTCCTGATCCTCGGATGGGCGGTGCTCAAGGTGGGAGCGCTGTTCGATGTGTTCACGCCCCGGTACGAGGTGACGACCCTCGTTCCGACCGCCGCCGGACTGCGCGAGGGCGCGCCCGTCACGGTCGCCGGACAGCAGGCGGGACAGGTCACCGGGATCCATTTCATCCCGCTCGAGGAGGTCGTGGACACGAACCACATCCGCGTCGTGATGGAGCTCTCCCGCAACGTGGCATCCCAGGTTCGCATCGACTCCCGGGCCCAGATCCGCTCGGCGGGCCTGCTCGGGGACAAGTTCGTCGACATCACCCCGGGCGGGCCCAACCAGCCGATCGTCGAGGACGGAGGTCGGATCGCGTCGTCTTCGACCGTGGACCTGGACCTCGTTCTGGACCGCGCGGTGATCATGCTCGACAGCACGCAGACCTTCATCAACGAGCTCGGCGACGTGGCGGGCAGCCTCGCGCGCGGCGAAGGAACCCTTGGCGCGCTGCTGGTGGATGACGCCCTGTACGACCGCTTCGCGAGCGCGTCCGGCGAGCTCGCCGCGCTGCTCGGAACGCTGGCCCGGGGCGACGGTACGGTGGGCCGGCTGATCCACGACCCCGCGATCTACGAGCGCCTCGTCGGGACGCTGGGCCGGCTCGACACGCTGAGCGCGCGCATCGAGGCGGGGGAAGGCACGCTGGGCCGCCTGGTCGCGAGCGATTCCCTCTACCTCGGCCTGCTCGCGAGCGCGCACGCCGCGGACA
>DATKCH010000118.1:0-20057 GCA_035513295.1 Longimicrobiales bacterium | reverse complement strand
GTGGAGATGCTGGCGGACCTGGACAAGGACACGGTGGACGTCGCGCCGAACTTCGACGACCGCCTGACGGAGCCGACGGTGCTGCCGGCGAAGCTGCCGAACCTGCTGATCAACGGCAGCAGCGGGATCGCGGTCGGCATGAGCACCAACATCCCGCCCCACAACTTGCGCGAGGTCGGCCGCGCGATCCGCCACCTGGTGGAGCAGCCCGGCTGCGAGGTGGACGAGCTCATCCGGCTGGTTCACGGCCCGGACTTCCCCACCGGCGGCCTCATCGTGGGCAAGGATGGCATCCGCGACGCGTACACGACCGGACGCGGCCGCATCGTCATGCGCGCCCGCGTCAAGCGGGAGACGCTGCGCGGAGGCAAGGAACAGCTCGTGGTGACGGAAATTCCCTACGGCGTCTCCAAGTCCCGCATCATCGAGCAGATCGCCACGCTGGTGCGCGCGAAGAAGATCGAGGACATCACGGACCTGCGCGACGAGTCCGACCGCGACGGCATGCGCCTCGTCATCGAGCTCAAGCGGGGGGCCAGGGCCGCGCAGGTCCTGAAGCGGCTCTACAAGGGCACGTACCTGCAGGCCACCTTCGGGGCGATCATGCTCGCGCTGGACCACGGCGTCCCGCGCGAGATGAACCTCAAGACGCTGCTCGGCCACTACCGGGATCACCGCCTGGAGGTCATCCGCCGCCGGTCCCGCCACGACCTGGAGGCCGCGCGGCACGAGGCACACGTTGCGGAGGGCCTGCTGATCGCGGTCGAGAACATCGACGAGGTGATCGCGATCATCCGGGCGTCGGAGGACCGCGCGGGGGCGAGCGGGGCGCTCCGTGACCGGTTCGAGCTGACCGAGATCCAGGCCGAAGCGATCCTGGACATGCGCCTCGCCCGGCTCACCGGCCTCGAGACCGACAAGCTCCACGAGCGCCTGCGGGACCTGAAGCGGACGATGCGCGAGCTCGAGGCGATCCTGGGCAGCGAAGACCGCCAGCTCGAGGTGCTGCTGGAGGAGCTGGAAGCGGCGGTGCAGATGTACGGCGACGCCCGCCGGACCGTGATCCTCTCCGAGGATGAGGAGCCGAGCGTGGAGGACGCCCTGGCGGACGAGGAGGTCGTAGTGACCCTGTCCCACCAGGGCTACGTCAAGCGCATCCCTCTGTACCTCTACAAGCGCCGCGTGGGAAGCGGGAAGGCGCTCGCCGGCATGGACCGCTTCGACGACGACTTCCTCGAGCGCGTATTCATCGCCGGCACCACGGACACCCTGCTCCTGTTCACCAGCTCCGGGCAGGCGCACGCGATGCCCGTGCACGAGCTGCCCGAAGGCGGCCGACAGAGCCGCGGGCGGGCCATCGCGCAGGTCGCCGGACTCCCGGGCGGCGAGCGGGTGGCGGGCCTGCTGGCGGTGAAGGACTTCGAAGAGGACAGGGTGCTGGGGTTCCTGACGCGCGGCGGCACGGTCAAGCGGACGACCCTGGACCAGTTCGCGAACATCCGCGCCGGGGGCATCAACGCCGTCAATCTGAAGGAGGGGGATGAGCTGCTGGACGTGACCCTCGGCGACGGCACGCACGACGTGGTGTTGGTGACGAGCGGGGGGCGCGCGATCCGCTTCCCGGAGTCCGACGTGCCCACCATGGGCCGCGCCGCGCAGGGAGTGCGGGGCATCCAGTTGCGGGGCGGGGACACCGTGGTCGGCGGCGTGGACGTGCGCCGCCAGGCCACGCTGTGCACGGTGACCGAACTGGGTCACGCCAAACGCACGCCCATCGACGAGTATCCCGCCCAGAAGCGCGGCGGCCTGGGCACGATCACGCTCCAGGTCACGGACCGCACTGGACCCCTGGTCGCGGCCCAGGAGATGCTCGAAGGCGACGAGTTCATGGTGATCTGCAGGTCTGGCAAGACGGTTCGCATCGGCGCCGCGGACGTGCCCGTCCAGGGACGCAACACACAGGGCAGGGCGCTCGTCGGGCTGGCGAAAGGCGACGCCATCGCGAGCGTGGCGCGGGTCGCCGGACGGGAGGAGGAGGAGGAGGAGGCACCGGCCCGCGTCGAACCTCGGGAGACGACCCCGGCTATCGCGGCGGCCGGGACGGGCGAGGCTCCCGAGGCGGAGACGCGGGGTCCGAGGCCGGAGGTGGCGGCGGCCCAGCTGGAGCTGGACGCGACCTAGTTGGCGTCTACAGTCCCAGCGAAGAGCGGATCAGCGGGTCGATCCGGTCCGCGGTCCACTGCGGCTCGAAGGTCAGGTCGATGGAGGCCGACTCCACCCCCTCCACGGATTCTACGGCGGCCTTGGCCTGTTCGACGATCTCGCCCGCCACGGGGCACATCGGGGATGTGAGGGACATCGTCACGCCCACGTGGGCGTCGGTGATGTCTATGTCGTAGATCAAGCCGAGGACCACCAGATCGAGGTCGACCTCGGGGTCCTTGACCGTCCGCAGCGCCTTTCGAATGTCTTTCTCGGTCAACATGGGCGTTCTTCTTGCGAAGGTTCCGTGACGAAACGGCGGAAGCGTCCGTCAATCTAACAGATCCGTGAACTCATCCCCGCGTAGACGATCGCGATGACGCCAGAACGCCGCCAGCAGCCGCGCCCGGTGGACGCGCCGGACGAGGAGCGCCGCCAGCCGCGCGGCCGCCGGGAGCTCGTCCAGCGGCGCCGCGCGGTGCGGTACGCCGGGGTGGCGGCGGCTATCGTCCTTCTGGCGGCGGTCCTCGACGGGCTGTACGCCGGCGACGCGCTCGACCACGTCGCCAATCCCGCGCGCGTCGCCGCGGCCCGATCCTGCCACGTCGAGGCGCTGGACGTCGTGCGGCGGGACCTCGGCGAGGAGTGGCAGGTCTCGCCCTATCACCAGGCCCTCGTGAAGGACCTGGGCGCCGGCCGTTACCGCGTCGAGATGCGGGCGCAGGGGGAGGCGCCGGACGCGCCCCGTCGCGTCCTCTGTTCGGCGCTTCAGCTCGACCCCGGCACCGGCGCCATCGTCGCCGTCGACGTCCGCGTGCGTCCCGAAATCTGAGCTCCGGCGCGCCCCGCACCTCTTCGCCTTTCCTCCTGGCCGTTTGACACTTCGCCGCGGGCGAAGCAGGCTACGCCCATGCACATCACCATCGAGTACTGTTCGGTCTGAAACTACGAACCGAGAGCTTCCGGTCTGGAGGCCAGGATCCGGCAGGTTCGGCCCGACGCGAGGATCGAGCTCGTGCCATCCGGTGGCGGCGTCTTCGAGGTCACGGTCGACGGCGAGCTGATCTACTCCAAGCGGGCCACGGGCAGGCACGCGACCTGGGAGGAAATCGAGCGACGCCTTCCCGTGGCGCCCTGAGGTCCCCCGTCGCGCGTACGCGCCCGGCGGGAGCCACGGCCCGGCGGCCGGCCCCTCCCCGGAGAGCGCCTTGAACGAGTCGACCCTCAGGCGCGTCGCGCTGGCCACGGGCGGAGGCGACGCGCCCGGGTTGAATGCGGTGATTCGCGCCGCCGTCATGGCGGGGCTCAACCATGACTGGGAGATGCTCGGAATCCGGAAAGGGTTCGACGGGCTCCTGGGCTCCGGCGACATCACCCGCCTCGACCGCGAGTCCGTCCGCGGGATCACGCACCTCGGTGGAACGATCCTCGGCACCACCAACCGCGGCAATCCCTTCTCCTGGCCCGTCGAGCGCGCCGACGGCACGGTGGAACACGTGGACCGGTCCGCCGAGCTCATCGACTCCGTCAAACGTCTGGGCATCGACGCCATCATCGCCATCGGAGGGGATGGGACGCTTCGCATCGCCCAGAAACTGTGCGAGCTCGGCGTACCCATCGTCGGCGTGCCCAAGACCATCGACAACGATCTGGCCGCGACGTCCGTCACGTTCGGCTTTCACACGGCCGTGCAGACGGCGACCGAAGCGCTCGACCGCCTGCACTCCACCGCCGAGAGCCACGAGCGGGTGATGGTGGTGGAGTTGATGGGGCGGGACACGGGCTGGATCGCGCTGTTCGCGGGCGTCAGCGCGACCGCCGACGTCATCCTGATTCCGGAGATTCCGTTCGATGTCGATCTGGTGTGCCGGAAGATCGAGGAACGCTGGGCAGTCGGGCGGCGGTTCGCGATCGTCGTCGCCGCCGAGGGCGCGCATCCCATCGGGGGGGAGGTCCAGACGACCGCGCCCGGCAGGTACGGCGGCATCGCCGAGACGATGGCGCGCCTCATCGGCGAGAGGACGGGACGGGAGACGCGCTCGCTGTCGCTGGGCCACCTGCAACGGGGCGGCACGCCTACGGCCTACGATCGGCTCATCGCGCTGCGCTTCGGCGCGGCGGCGGTGACCCTCGTCGCGGAGGGGAGGTTCGGGCACATGGTCGCGCTGGACCCCCCGGACGTGCGCGCGGTCCCGATCAGCGAGGCGGTGAGCGAGGTGAAGCGTGTGCCCGTGGACGGCGACATCGTCAGCACCGCACGCGCCCTCGGGATTTCCTTCGGCGATTGAACTCGACAGATTGGCGACTTCCATGACCCGGCTCGAACGGCTCCCCTCGAACCCCGCCCCGGTGCGCGCCTCCGAGGCCCGCGCGCGCTCCTTCGGGCGCGCGTGGGCGCTCCCGATCGCGATCCTCGCGCTCGCCGCGTGCGAGGGATCCACGGACGGCCCCATCCGCATCGGCGTCGTCGGCCCCACGCAGCTCATCTACGGCGAGTCCATGCGCGCGGCGGCGCTGATGTTCCAAGACGAGCTGGACGCCGGGGGCGGGATCGGGGGCCGGCGCCTGGAGCTGGTGATCCACGACGACGCGGCGGACCCCGAGCGAGCCATCGAGCTCGCGAGCCAGCTCGCCGGCGACCCGTGGGTCGCCGCGGTGGTCGGCCACGTCACGTCCGGGGCCATGCTCAACGCCGCGCCGATCTACGCCGACTCGGGGCTGGTGGCGGTCTCCCCCACCGCGACGAGCCCCGACATCACGCGCTCGGGCGAATGGGTGTTCCGGGTGTGTCCCAGCGACCGGGAGCACGGACCGGCCCTGGCCCGCTGGCTGGCGGGCCCACTGTCCCGGCGGCGCGCGGCCGTCCTCTACGCGAACGACCCCTACGGCCGCGGCGTCCTTGAAGGCTTCGCGGGGGAGTTCGAGGCCGCGGGCGGGGCCATCATCGCGCGCGACCCGTTCCTGTCCTCGACGACGCAGGATTCGACGGGGGTCGATCCCTACCTGGAGAGGGCGATCGCCCGGAACGCCGACGCGATCGTCATCGCCGGATTCGCCGACGAGGCGGCGACCATAATCCGGGCCGCGCGGCGGCTCGGGTTCACCGGGCCGATCCTCGGAGGGGAGGGGCTGCTGGGCGTCGAGAACGCGGGGCCGGTCACCGAGGGGGTGTACGTGAGCGCGCCGTTCCTGCCCGATGGCGCGAGCGGAGAGGCGGCGGAGTGGGTCGCCGCCTACCAGGAGCGCTACGGCGCGCCGCCCGACGCGTTCGCGGCGCAGACCTACGACGCGTTGCGGCTGGTCGCCAGGGCCATCGAGGAAGTCGGGAGCGACCGGTCCGCGATCCGCGACTACCTCGCCTCGATCGGGACGGTCCGTCCGGCGTTCGAGGGAGTCTCGGGCTCGATCGCGTTCGATGAGAACGGCGACGTCCCCGACAAGAGCGTCGCCATCGGCAGGATTCAGGGCGGCAGGGTCCGCAGCGCCGACGGGAGCTGATCCGACCGGTCAGCCCCCGCCGGCGCCGTCCGCTTCCGGGCGCCACGAGCGCGCCTCGAAACGCCGCCCCGACACTCCCGCGGAATCCCGCGAAGCCAGCCACAGGAACACCCCCGCGATTTCGGCCGGCTGGGGCACCGATGCCGGATCCTCGCGCGGGTAGGCGTCGCGCCGCATCTCCGTTCGCATGCCGCCGGGGTTCACCGCGTTGACACGGATCCCGTGGTCCCCCTCCTCCAGCGCGAGGTTCCAGGTGAGCCCCTCCAGCGCCCACTTGGAGACCGCGTAGATGCCCCAGCCGGGGCGGGGCTCGTCTCCGACGCTGGAAGTGACGTTGATGATCGAGCCGCTACCGGCGCGGCGCATGCCCGGTAGCACCGCGCGGCACGCGATCCACGCGCCCGTCAGGTTCACGTCCAGCGCGCCGCGCCATTGCTCGGGCGTGTGTTCGGCGAGGGGCGCCCGGGGTCCGAGCACGGAGGCGTTGTTGACCAGCGCGCCGATGGCGCCCCAGCGCTCCTCGGCCTCCGCCACCAGGCCCTCGACCGCGCCGGAGTCCGTCACGTCGACCGGACTGGCGAGGCATTCGGCGCCGGCGGCGCGCGCCTCGGCGGCGACGCGCCCGAGTTCGTCGGCGCCGCGCGCGCACAGGACGAGCCGGGCGCCGGAATCGGCGAACGCGAGCGCCAGGGCGCGCCCCAGCCCGCGGGACGCTCCCGTTATGAAGACGCTACCGGAAGGGGTCAATCGGGGAAGGTGACGTCGGTGCTCGACTCTGCCGTGGGGGTACGCCCCGTGACCAGCTCGATGATCGCCGACATCCGACGGCCGGCCGTGCGGACGCGCTCCAGGACCGTGAGCACGTGCGCGTAGTCGAAGTAGGCGTTCACGGAGTCGTCGGATCCCACGTGCTGGGTCAGGACGAGAACGTCCATTCGCTCGTGCGCGGCGGACAGGATCAACTCCAGGGCCCGCTCGGCGCTCCGCTGTTCGGCGAGGGTGGTCAGGGACAGGTCACCGCCGGCCGCCCGCAGCGCTTCCACGTGCACGAGCTCCTCGGGGGGCGCGGCCACGGCTCCGCCCGCCGGGGCTGGCTCCAGCGCCAGCTCCGCGCCATCCCGAAGGGAGGAGATTTCCTCGAAGTTCAGCGATACGATCACGTGTCGTCGCGCTCCCGGGCGGAGTTGCGGCCTTGTTCAACCTTGTATGCCCTCGACGACGCCCGAGGTTCCGGTCGTCGCGGCCTCCGCCGGGCCGCCTCCGCGCGATCCGGCGTCGGTCGTCGCACCCCTACCCTAGATGGACGATCGAGGAGGAACAAGAGTTTCTCGAAAGAGCCGATCGCGCCACCACAGGCCCGCCGTGAGGTCCAGTGCCGCGTGCGCGAGGATCGCGGGGACGATGCTGCCGGTGACTATCAGGGGCGCGGACAGGATCGCGCCGAGCACGCCGGCTCGCACCGCGCCGCCCGCCCCCTGATAGCGGTGCGCGAGCCCGAACACGATGGCCGACGCCGCGACGCCGACCCACACCGACCCCGACGCCGCCTCCACAGCTCGCACCAGAAACCCGCGGAACACGATCTCCTCGGTGAAGCCCGCGGTCACCGCCAGCCACGCGAAGTGCGCGCGCTCCGCGGTCGTCTCGGGCAGCAGGAACCTGGAGATCTCGCCTTCGCGGTGGCCCAGGGCGTACCAGACGCCGACGACCAGCGCCCCCGCCAGGATCAGCAGCGCGGTCCAGCCGGCCAGGAGGCGGCCGGCGGGCCAATCCAGCGCCAGTCGCCGGGACACGTCGCCGCTGGCAAGCGACGCCGCCGCCGCGAGCGCCGCGAGGCCCCAGAGCCCGGCCCAGGAGGTCGCGTAGATCCCGTGGCGCGTGGCTTCTTCCGGCACCGAGTCCGGTGTCCGCGCCATGATCAGGGCCGCGGGCAGCGCCCCCAGCAGGAACGTCGCGTAGACGCGCTCCGGCCACGGGAGGGCCCCCGTCAGGAGCCACGACAGGGCGACCAGGACGCCGCCCAGGAGGAGGCCGGCCATCCCGCTCGCGCGCTCGCGCACCTCCGGCGGCGCGTCCCGAACCTGCTTGCCCGCTTCCGACACGGCGTTCAACTTACCGGCCCCTCGAACCGAGAGAAATTCAGCGTGCCGCTTCTTTCCGACGACGACATAGCGCGGGAGCTGGAGACCGTCCCCGAGTGGGAGCGCGACGGCGACGCGATCATCCGCACCGCCCGGCTGGACACGTTTCCGGCGGCGATCGCCTTCGTGGCCGCCGTGGCCGACGCCGCCGAGGAGGCGGACCACCACCCCGACATCGACATCCGGTACCGCAAGGTACGCCTGGAACTGTCCACGCACTCGGCGGGCGGGCTCACGGCGAAGGACTTCGCGCTGGCGCGGCGCATCGACGGGCTCCTGGAGGGCGCATGAGCGAAGCGCGGCGCTGGGCGCTCGTCCTGGGAGCGTCCAGCGGCTTCGGCGAGGCGGCGGCGAAAGCCCTGGCGGCGTCGGGGCGCTCCATCTTCGGCGTCCACTTGGACCGGCGCTCGACCGTGGGCCACGTCGCGGAGGTGATCGCGGCGCTGGAGGCGGCGGGTGCGGAAGCGGCCTTCTTCAACATGAACGCCGCGGACCCGGACAAGCGCGCCGAGGCGCTCGACGCCATTAAGGAGCGCCTGGGCGACGAGGGGACGGTGGACGTCCTGCTGCACTCGCTCGCGTTCGGCACGCTGCGCCCCTACACGGGCGAGGAAGCGGTCTCCGAGGCACAGATGGACATGACGGTGCGCGTGATGGCGCACTCGCTGGTGGACTGGGTGCGCGGAGCGATCGAGCGCGGGATGATGGGACAGGGCGGTCGCATCTTCGCCATGACGTCGTCGGGCTCCACGCGCGTGATTCCCAGCTACGGCCCCGTCAGCGCGGCCAAGGCGGCGCTCGAGTCGCACATCCGCCAGCTCGCCTACGAGCTGGCGCCCATGGGGATCACCGCCAACGCGCTGCGCGGCGGCGTCACGGACACGCCCGCGCTGCGCAAGATTCCCGGGAGCGATCGCCTGATCGACGCCGCCAAGGCGCGCAACCCGTCGGGCCGGCTGACGACCCCCGAGGACGTCGCCGCGGCGCTCGTCGCGCTGGCGGAGCCCGGGACCCACTGGGTCACCGGAAACGTCATCAACGTGGACGGCGGCGAGGAGATCACGGGGTAGGCGGACCGGTTCACCGGAGGGCCCGCGCGAGCTCCTCGCCCACGACGTCGAGCGCGCGCACCAGGTCCACCTCCGCGATGGCCAACGGCGGCGTGAACGCGAGGGTGTCCGCCCCCGGCCCCTCCGCGAGCAGGATCACCCCGCTCGAAAGCGCGCCATCCGCCACGCCGCCCGCCAGTTGGCGCGCGCGCTCCCCGCGCAGGCGCGCGCCGCGCATCAGCCCCAGCCCGCTCGGCGGCTCGACCTCGGCCCAGCGGACCGACCACTGCTCGATCCGATCGGCCACAGTCCGGCCCAGCGAATCCGCCCGCTCCACAAGCCCCTCGCGCTCGATCACGTCGATGTGCGCCAGCGCGGCGGCGCAGGAGATCGGGTTGCCGAGGAAGGTCGAGGTGTGGAGGGACTCGCCGCGGGAGGGAGGCCAGGCGGCCATCGCCCCGGGACGCCCCACGGCGGCGCTCAGCGGCAGGGCGCCCGAAAGCGCCTTGCCGAGCGTCAGGATGTCGGGGACGACGCCGCTGTGCTCGACGGCGAACCAGCGCCCGGTCCTCCCGAACCCGGTGTAGATCTCGTCGGCGATCAGGAGCGCGCCACGCTCGTCGCACAGCGCCCGCAGTCCGGGCAGGAAGGCAGGCGGCGGGTCGATCATTCCTCCGCGGCCCTGCACGGGCTCGACGAGCACGGCGCCGACGGGGTCCGGGGACGATTCGGCGCGGTCCAGCGCGCCCGCGACCGCCGCGAGGGCCACGTCCGGATCCTCGTCGGCGCGCGGGAAGGGAAGGAAGCCGACGCCCGCGTACAACTGCCGCGAGAAGGGCTCGCGGAAGTCCGGGCGCCCGTTCGCCGCGAGGGCGCCGTAGGTGAGGCCGTGGTACCCGCCCTCGAACGCGACGATGCCCGGCTTCCCGGTCGCCAGCAGCGCGGTCTTGAGCGCGGCCTCCACCGCCTCGGCGCCGGCGCTCGCGAGGATGGTCACGCCGAGGTCGCCGGGCGTCAGGTCGGCCAGGCGTTCCAGCAGCGCCACCTTCGCCTCGGCCGGCTGGACGTCCCCCAGGCCGTGCGCCAGGATGCGCGCCTGGCGCGCGATGGCCTCGGCGACCGCCGGGTGCGCGTGGCCGCCCGCGGCCACGCCGAAGCCGGCCGTCAGGTCGATGTACTCGTGGCCGTCGGCGTCGCGCACCCTCCCTCCGGAGGCGGCCGCCCAGAAGATCGGCCCCACCGGATCCATGCGCGTGATGGTCCGGCACTCGACCACGGCGAGGCGCGCGCCGAGCTCCCGCGAGCGGGGTCCCGGCAGGGACGGACGGTCGGGCATCGGAAGGGCCGATCCCTCGACTTCGGCTCCCCGCGCCTCAGCCGCGCCGCTGGCGGGTGATGAAGCCGACGACCCCGAGGGCGAGGACCGCGACCACACCCACCGCCACGACGACCACTTCCCGGAAAACCTTCTCGGTGGAGGCGAGCGCGTCGTCGACCGCGTCGGCGACCCAGTCGGGGTCGGCACGCCCGCCGGATCCGGCGGAATCCGCTCCCTCCGCGGCGTCCGCGACCTTCGCGGCGTTCGCTCCCTCGGCGGCGTCCGCTCCCTTCGCGGCGTCCGCGTCCGCCGCCGCCGTCGCCCCGCAACTCGCGCAGGTCGCCTCGCCGCCGTCGCGCGCCGTGCGGTTCCTGAACCCGAGCGCCCCTTCGCAAGCGGCGCACCGGCCGCCCGAGGGGAGGGGCTCCAGGAGCCGATACAGGGTGGCGGTCGTGATGTCCAGCGCTTCGCAAACCTGCCGGACGGACATGCCGCCGTCCCAGTAGAGCCGGTTGAGCTCGCCGGCGAGTGCCCTTTCTGCCTGGTCTTCCATGTGGCCTCCGGTGAAACCCCGTCCCGCGGCGGGCGTAGATACGTCATGACGGCGCTGATCCTCGCGCTGCTCCTCGCACAGGAGCCGAACGCCCCGCGGACGCCCGCCGACCCGGACTCCACTCCCGTCACGAACGAAGACGGAGCGGCGCCCGCCCGGGTTTCGGAGAGCGGCCCGCCGGACTCCTACGCCGATGATGACACCCGCGCGCTCGTCCTCAAAGCGCGCGACTACCGCGGCGAGGCGTATCTGGCCCTGCGCGAGTACTCCGTGCGCGCGTCCAGCGAGATGTCCGTAGGCGTGCGCGCCCTCCTCCGCGACAGGACCATATTCAAGTGCCAGGCGGCGGTGGAGGTCACATGGAGGCGCTACGCGGCTTCCGACGTGCGCGTGCTCGGGGCTCGCTACGCCGTGCCCATCGCCGGCGTCGGGCCCCGGGTACCCGACGACATCGACGACTGCGCGTCCGCGGGCCTGTTCGACCCCGCCGCCGATCGCTTCGCGGCCTTCGGGGGCCTCGTCGGGGGCGGCGGCTCGGATTTCACGCTGCGACACCCGCTCGCCAGGGGCGCGGAGAGCCACTACCGGTACGCGCTCGGCGACACCACGCGGATCTCGCTGCCCAGCGGCCTCACCGTCACGCTCGTGGAGCTCGTCGTGAAGCCGCGCCGCAACGACGCCGACCTGCTGAGCGGATCGCTCTGGGTGGACGCCGACTCGTACGCGGTCGTCCAGGCGTTCGTACGCCCGGCGCGGCCCGCCGACCTGCACCGTGACTTCGCTGAGCACATCGACGACGAGGACATCGACAAGGTGCCCGGGTTCCTCAAGCCGATCGAAGGGGAGATCCGCTACATCGCGATCGAGTACGGGCTCTGGGAGCAGCGCTGGTGGCTCCCCCGCCTGATCGCCATGGAGGGCGTGGCCCGGGTCGGACGTTTCGCGCGCTTCCCGCTCGCCATCAGCCAGCGCTACGGCCCTTATCAGGTCGTCGGGGATGCCGGCGCGCCCGGTCCCGCACGGCTCGATTCGTTGCGCGCCGAGGCGGAGGCGTACCGCGACTCCCTGGCGGACCTCGCGGCGCGCGACGACGACAACCGGGATGCCTCCTACGCCGTCGGCACGCGCTGCAACGCGGGCCCGGAGGCCACCTGCTGGTGCGCGAACGACAGTTGCTTCCTGGTCAACCTCGAGGTCCCCGACTCGGCCACCCTGCTGTCCTCCCCCGCGCTTCCCGGCGACCTTCTGTCCGACGAGGATCCGCTGATCAGCGAGGCCGAGCTCGACGAGCTCACGGACCGCATCGCCAGCATCGCCCCGCCCCCGTGGCAGGCGCCGGACCCGCGGTTTTCCGCGCTCTGGGACGGGCCCGGCATGTTGCGGTACAACCGCGTGGAGGGCCTCGCGGTCGGCGCGCGCGCCGACCTGGACATGGGACGGCTCCAGGCGGCGGGAGTCGCGAGGCTGGGACTGGCGGCGTTCGAACCGACGGCCGAGGTCACGCTGTCGCGCAGCCGTTACCGGACGCACGCGGCGCTGTCCGGCTACCGCCGGCTGGCGCCGGTGACCCGGGGCGACCGTTCGCTGGGCCTCGGCAACTCCCTCAACTCGCTGCTGTTCGGCCGCGACGACGGCGATTACTTCCTCGCGAACGGCGCCGAGCTCATCCTTCGGCCGCCGGAGGACATCGGTGGGTCGTGGGAGGTACGCCTCTTCGCCGAGGGGCAGCGCCGGGCCCGGCGGGAGACCGATTTCAGCCTCGCCAACACCCTCGGCGGCGGTGATTTCCGGCCCAATATCGAGGCCGACCGCGCGAACCAGGCCGGGGCTTCTCTCGTGCTGCGGCACTCGAGCGGCGCGGACCCCGGGCGCTTCCGCTGGGGCCTGGAGGCGTTCGGCGAGGGATCGACGGGGACCTTCGACTTCGCGCGCCCCTCGCTCACGCTCCGGATGACGCTCCCGCTCGGAGAGGACGTGGGACTCGGACTGGAAGGCGCGGCTGGGGCGTCGCTGGGAGGCCTCCCGGCGCAGTCGCTGTGGCTGCTCGGCGGGTCGGCTTCCCTGCGCGGCTACGACGGCGGCGCGCTGCGCGGCGACGCGTACTGGCGCGGGCGCGCCGAGCTCGCGCTCGACCGCTTGCCGGCCGTCCGGGTCGGAGCGGACGACCCGGCGTCCCAGCCCGCCGTCCGATTCTCCATCTTCTCGGACTTCGGTTGGGCGGGGGACGGCAGCGAGTGGGATGAGGGCGATCCGCTCTGGTCCGCGGGGCTCGGCTTGAGCGCGTTGGACGGCCTGCTGCGGTTCGACGTGGCGCGCACGCTGCGCTCGCCCATCGACTGGCGCGTGCACATGTACCTGGACGGGCTGCTGTAGGAGCGGTTCCGCCGAACCCGACTCGGCGACGCTCTGGCCCGAACCGTCCGCCGTCCCGTACACTGGCGCTTCCGGATTCGTCCCTCGTGCGTCGGCCGATGACCCGCAGACCCCCGCCGTTCCGTGTCGCCATTGCGCTCACCCTCGCCGTCGCGTGCGGGAGGGGAGGGGAGAACGGCGCACCGACGGTCGAAGAAGCGCTGGAATCGACGCCCGAGGACGCCCCGGCGGAACTCGTCCCGGCGCCCAGCGAGGAGCCGGGCTCCGCGCCGCTCCCCGCCGACCGCGTGCGGCACGATCCGCTGCCCGAGGAGATCTACTACAGCCTCGACGACTACGAGTGGTACCGGCAGGCGCTGCCGATCGTCCACGAGGGATCGGCGTTCGCCGCGCTCGACACGGTGCTGGTGCTGTCGACGACCGAGCTGGATTCGCTCGGACGTTTCGGAGACGTCCTGTACTGGGGCCGAACGGGCCTGACGGATCCCGACACGGTGTTCGTTCCCGTGTTCGAGGGGTACTGGCTGCCCTTCGCCAGGGCCGGCACCGGTTCGTGACGGGGTGAGCGACGGCGGTTGCGCGTCATGCGCGATGCGGCCGGTCGCGGGTCGCGGGTGAGCGGCCTGCGCTGGATCCAGCCGCCACGGCTCGCCCCCGGAGCGCGGGTCGCCCTGATCGCCCCCGCCGGACCCGTCGGCGAAGCGCGCATCCGGAGGGCGCTCGCGCGGGTGCGGCGGCTGGGCCTGGAGGCGGTGGAAGGCGCCGCGATCCGGGAGCGCGCCGGCTACCTCGCCGGCGGCGACCTGAGCCGCGCGCGCGACCTCGCGTGGGCGCTCTCGGCGCCGGACATCGACGCGGTATGGACGCTGCGCGGCGGCTACGGCTCGATGCGCCTGTGGTCGCGCCTGGACCTGGCGCGACTCCGGAGCCACCCCCGGCCGTTCATCGGCTTCAGCGACAACACCTCGCTCCACCTGGCGGCGCAGGTGCACCGGGTCGTGTCCTTCCACGGTCCGCACGCCGGCGCCGAGCGGCTCACGCGGATGACGACCGAGTGCCTCCGGCGCGTGCTCTGGCGGGCCCAGCCCGCGGGCGTGCTTCCCGCCGCGCGCACCGGGCCCTCGCCCGCGCCGCTGGTGGGCGGGCGCGCGGACGGGCGGCTCGCCGGCGGCAACCTGTCGCTGCTCGCCGCGGCCGCCGGAACGCCGTACGCGCTGAACTGCCAGGGGCGCCTCCTGGTGCTGGAGGAGGTGGACGAGCGGGTCTACCGGGTGGACCGGATGCTGGAGCAGCTCGCGGCCTCGGGCGCGCTGGCGGGCGTGAGGGGGCTCGCCGTCGGCCGGTTCACCGAGATCCGGACCGAGACGCGCGGCAGATCGCTCGCCGTGGTCCTCGAGGAATTCGCCCGCTCTCTCGGGGTACCGGCCGTCACCGGGCTGCCGATCGGGCACGTGGTCGACAACTGGACGCTGCCGCTCGGGGCGCGCGCCCGCCTGGACGCGGACGCGGGCACGCTGGAGATCCTCGAGCCGGCCGTGCGGACGTAGTGAAACCCTCCCGACGCACGGGGGTTGATGCACCCGTGACCACCCGGATCTACACGCGCACCGGCGACGCCGGCGACACCGGCCTTTTCGGGGGTGGCCGGGTGCCCAAGGACCACCCCAGGGTCGAGGCCTACGGGACCGTCGACGAACTGAACGCGGCGCTGGGCGCGGCGCTCGAGGCGACGCGCGACGACTGGGTGCGGGAGTGCGTCGAGGGCGTCCAGCCGGACCTGTTCGTGATCGGCGCCGTTCTGGCCACGCCTCCCGCGGGATCGGGCAGACGGTCGCCCGAGATCCCGTCGCTGCCGGACGACCGGGTGACCGGGCTCGAAGCCATGATCGATCGGGCGGAGGCGGAACTCCCCGGGCTGCGCGCCTTCATCATGCCGGGCGGGTGCGCCGGAGGCGCGGCGCTGCACCTGGCGCGCACCGTGTGCAGGCGCGCGGAACGGAGGGTCGTGGCGCTCGCGCACGAGCACCCCGTCCCCGAGGCGATGATCGTGTACCTGAACCGCCTCTCCGACCTCCTCTTCTCCCTGGCCCGGCTCGAGAACCACCGCGCGGAGCGGGCGGAGCGGGAGTGGCGCCACGGGACCGGCTGAAGGCAACGGTTCCTTGCCTGGGGCCGCGGGGCGGAACACTATCCGGTCGTGCTGACCGGTCGAGATATCGGAGTCGATGAATGCCATATGTGATCACTGAGCCGTGCATCGGGACCAAGGATGCGAGCTGCGTCGAGGTCTGTCCGGTGGACTGCATTTACGAGGGTGAGGACCACTTCTACATCCACCCCGACGAGTGCATCGACTGCGGCGCGTGCGAGCCGGAGTGCCCGGTTAACGCCATCTTCCCCGAGGACCAGGTGCCCACCGAATGGGCCGCCTACACCGAGCTCAACGCGCGCTGGTTCAAGGACAAGGATTCCGCTCGCGCGACCGTCGACGAGTTGAAACCGCCCGCCTAGGCGCGGCCCGTCAGCGCCCCTACGATCCGGCGCACGCTCGGCTGGGTGCCGTAAAGAAGAAGCGTCGCACGGAATATCCGCCCGGCGGCGAAGATCGCGATGGCCATGAACGCAAGCTGGCTGATCAGCGACGCGAGTACCAGCAGGGGCGATGAGCCGGGTACCGCGAGCAGCTCGAGCACGGCCGCGGGCGCGGTGAGCGGCAGCAGCGCGAGTGCCCAGACGATCGGCGAGTTGGGCTCGGTCAGGAACAGCGGCGTGAACACCAGCGGGATCACGGCAAAGAAGCCGAAGAAGCTCGAGTACTGCTGGGCCTCGCGCGCCCCCGGTGCCAGCGCGCCCACGGCGGCGAAGATGGCGCCGTACGAGAGGTAGCCGAGACAGAAGAAGAGCATCGCCAGGGCGAGCGTGACCGGTGAGACGCTCACGTCGATCGAGAATTGCTGATTTGCCAGCGGGATGGCGACGATCGCAGTAGTCATCCAGATGGCCACCTGTGTCAGGCCGGCGGCGCCCAGGCCGAGCACCTTGCCGGCCATCAGCGGCAGCGCCGGCACGGAACTCAAAACGATCTCGACGACGCGGTTCTCCTTCTCCTCCGTCACCGACTGGAGCAGGTAGCCGCTGGTGATGAAGATGCTGAGGACGAAGATCAGCGTGAACACGTAGGGCACGATGAAGCCGGCCGTCACCGACGCGTCCGATACGACCTCGCCGTCGGGGGTCACGGAGGTGAAGGTGATCGGCGTCAGGAGCTCGCCGAGAGCCGAGTCGGGCAGGCCGGCGGCACGCAGGAGCGACGACCGCAGGAGCAACTCCACCTGTGCCTGGGCAACCTGTCGGCGGGTGACGACCTCGATCGGCCCGCTGCGGCCAGCCTCCGGCCCCACGACCAGGCGGACGTTCGGTTGAGACGACCACGCTCCGGGGACGACGAAGAACTCGGCTACCGAGCCGTCGGCGAGACGAGACTCCGCCTCGTCGCGCGAAACGAGCAGGACGTCCGGCGCCAGCCGGGGATCGACCTGCAGCGGAACGCCCGACTCGTTTACGACCAGCACCGGCCCCGCGGCGCCGCCGGTTGGATCGAACGACACGAGGCTGGAAACCGCGAATACCAGCACCACCGATGCAGGCAGCAGCAGGGTTCCGGCCACGAACCCACGCCGTCGTACGGTGCGCAGGTAGTCACGCCGAGCGACCAGAAGCACCAGCCGCGAGAACGCGCCGCTCATGCCACCCTGCTCGCGCGCGGGTCACCGGCGACGGTGCGGATGAAGATCTCGGCCAGGTTGGGTGCCTCGACCGCGAAGCGCTCGACGTCTGCCTGGCCCTCGCCGAGTTCGCGGAACAGGTCCTGGGCGGTTGCGCCGTCGTGCAGCAGGTAGCGCACCGTGCCGTCGTACGTCTTGACGTGCATCGCGCTGCGCAGGGCGGCTGTATCGGTCGGAAGATTCCTGCCGACCACCTCGACTGCGCCATCGCTGAACGCGCGCCGGATATCCGAGACAGTGCCGTACAGCAGCCGCCGGCCCTTGTCGATGAGCAGGATCCGGTCGCACAGGACCTGCGCGTCCTCCATGTCGTGGGTGCTCATGACGACCGCCGCGCCCTGGTCGCGTTGTTCGAGGAGCAGGCCCTTGAGCATCGTGGCGTTGACCGGATCGAGGCCCTGGAAGGGCTCGTCGACGATCAGGAGGTCAGGATCGTTGATGATCGTCGCCACCAGCTGCGCTTTCTGGTGCATGCCGCGCGACAGCTCGCCCGCCTTCTTGGCGAGTGAGTCGCCGAGGCCGACCTGCGTCAACAGGTCGCGCGCACGCCGGCGCGCAGCCGCCAGCGACAGCCCGCGCAGGGCGCCGAAGTAGGCCAGCGTGTCGATGGCCGGCACGTCGCGGTACAGGCCGCGCTCCTCGGGCAGGTAGCCGGTGCGGCCCTGGTGCTCCACGCCCGGTGGTCTGCCGAACACGCTGATGGAGCCGCGGTCGGGCCGGATGATGTCGAGGATCATCCGCATCGTTGTCGTCTTGCCCGCGCCGTTGGGGCCAAGGAAGCCGAGGATCTCGCCCGGCCGAACCTCGAACGACAGGTCGGCCACGACGTCGGTCGACCCGAAGCGCTTCCAGATGCCGGTGACGATGACTGGCAGAGCGGTCGATCCCTCGCCGGCTTTCTGTTCGGTGGAGCTCACGAGCCCAGCCTAGCGAAACAGGCACGCGCCGGCGAAAGGCCCACACGGCCTATGCTGCGGTCAATGCGAATCGTTTCACTCCTCCCCTCGGCAACCGAGATCGTGTTCGCGCTGGGCCTCGGTGACGAGCTGGTCGGACGCACTCATGAATGCGACTACCCGCCCGACGTGACCGCAGTGCCGGTCGTGACGGCGGACGTCGGGGCGACGGCAAGCGCAACCAGCCGCGAGATCAACGAGAGGGTCGCGGCCACGATCCACGGTGGCAGCTCGATCTACCGGCTCGATCTGGACGCGTTGGCGCGGGCACGTGCGGACCTGATCCTCACCCAGGAACTGTGCTCGGTCTGCGCGGTGAGCTACCGCGAGGTGTCGGCTGCAGTGCGCACCATCGACAGCGGCAGCACCGTCGTCAGCCTCGAGCCGACCTCGATCGAGGGCATCCTGAACACTATCTCGACCATCGGCGCCATGGCCGAGGCAGAGGACGAGGCGGTCGGGCTCGTGGAGGTGCTGCGCGAGCGTCTGGCGCGAATCGAGAACCGTGTGCTCGAGCGCCGGCTGGAGGGCGTCGCGTCGCGGCGCGTGGTGTGCCTGGAGTGGCTCGATCCGCCGTTCGCCTCCGGACACTGGGTGCCCGAGCAGGTTCGGCGCGCCGGCGGCTGGGACCTGCTGGGTGCGACCGGCGAACCCGCACGGGAGACGACGTGGGCCGATGTTCGCGACGTGGAGCCGGAGCAGCTGATGCTGATGCCGTGCGGCTTCGATGCCGCGCGCACGGCGGCCGAGTGGCGGCTCGGCGAGGCCTCGCGTCCGGAATGGTTGGGCGACCTGCGCGCCGTCCGTGATGGAGAGGTCTACGCGCTGGATGGCTCGGCCTATTTCAGCCGGCCGGGACCGCGAGTCATCGACGGCATTGCCCTGCTCGCCGAGCTGTTCGACCCGGGCGCCTTCGACGACGAGGTCCCGGCCGGCGCGTGGCAACCTGTGGGTGTGCGTGCCTGACAGGGGCACATTCCAGGCCGCGTTCAATTGCCTGTGGTGCGGCCGGCCTCACAAGACCAGGAGCGAGTTGGACCTGGAGGGCTACGCGTTGTTGTGTTCCGACTGCGTGGGCCGCGCCCAGGAAAACGAGTTCCTCCGCTTCCGGTTGCGCCAGGGACTCCAGGCGCGCACCGCGCGCGACGAGGACCCGGAGTCACAGATGCGCGCCTACTACGCAGCGCGCGCGCCCGAGTACGACGACTGGTACCTGCGCCGCGGCCGCTACAGCCACGGACCCATCTCCGACATGGCCTGGCAGGCAGATCTCGACGCGGCCACGATGTGGCTCGACGGCCTGCCGATGAGCGGCGAGATCGTCGAGCTGGCCGCCGGGACGGGGTGGTGGTCGCCGCTGCTGGCGCAGAAGGGCGAGCTCTCGATCTACGACGCCGTCGAACAGCCACTGGACATCGCGCGCGAACGGCTACTCGCTCATGGCCTGCGCGCCCACATTCACGTCCACGACGCGTGGGCGGAGCCCGACCGGCAGGTCGACGCGCTCTTCACCGGCTTCTGGCTCAGCCACGTCCCGCGGGCGAGGTTGGCCGACTTTCTCGCCATCTGCCGGCGCTGGCTCAAGCCGGGCGGTATCTATGCCTTCATCGACTCGCGGCGTGACCCGGCCTCGGGCGCCGCCGACAATCCCGCCCCAGCCGACGACATGTCGCTGCGCCGCCTCGCCGACGGCCGCGAGTTCCGCATTCCGAAGGTCTTCTACGAACCCGACGAAATCGAGGCCGCTCTACTCGCCGCCGGCTTCGACTCGGCCGCGGTCAAGACGACCAGCCGCTTCTTCCTGCTGGGGCGGGCGTCGGCGTAGCGCGGGCCGGCACCTATACTCGGCGGCATGTCACTGAGGGGTGCCACGATTGCCACCGTCGGCTCGGGCGTGATGGCCGAGGCGATGATCGCCGGGCTGCTGCGCGGTGAGCAGGTCGAGGCGAGCCAGATCATCGCCAGCCACCCGCGTGCCGAGCGCCGCTCGGAGCTGATCAGCAGCTACGGCATCCGTACCGTCGAGGACAACTGCGGTGCGGTGGAGAACGCCGACGTCGTTGTGCTGGCGATCAAGCCCCAGATGCTCGCTCGCGTCGGCCGCGAGGTGGCGCCCAGCCTGCGCTCAGGGCAGCTGGTGATCAGCATCATCGCCGGTGCGACGACGCGCGCACTGTCGAAC